>CAVIGE010000045.1:0-10055 GCA_963642325.1 Prevotella sp. CAG:279 | reverse complement strand
CTTTTGGAATAAGAGAGTTGATCCTCGATTTTTTTTGTTTCCGAAATAATCTTTTATTGTAATATTGAAATTGATGTGGCATAATGAATAGGAAAATGTTAAAACAAGGAAAAATCCAGATTAAGAAAATGTAAAACGATAATTTCTGGAAACACAGCTCCTGGCAGTTAATGGCAGGGGACAAGTATGACGAAGGAGAAAATTATGGCGATTTTTTCAATGATCTTATCTTTGTTATGTGGAGTATCATTATTTCTTTTCGGAATGTCACTGATGGGTGACGGATTGAAGCTGGCAGCGGGCAACAAGCTGGAGGCTTTTCTGTACAAGATGACGAATACTCCTCTTAAGGGTGTCGCGCTTGGTACCGGTGTTACCAGTGTGATCCAGTCGTCCTCTGCGACGACAGTTATGGTAATTGGTTTCGTAAACTCCGGTATGATGAAGCTGAGACAGGCGATCGGTATCATCATGGGTGCCAACATCGGAACCAGTATCACAGGCTGGATCCTGTGTCTTTCTTATATTGAAGGCTCCAGTGGAATTGCAAGCATTCTTTCTACAGCGACCATTTCTGCTATTGTGGCTGTAGTTGGTATTATTTTCCGTATGTTCTGTAAGCGTACCTTACATAAGAATATCGGAAATATCATGCTCGGTTTTTCCATCCTGATGACAGGAATGCAGATGATGAGCGGCGCGGTTTCCCCGCTCAGGGAGAGCCCGGCATTTGTCAAACTGCTGACAATGTTTTCCAATCCGATCGCGGGTATTCTTGTTGGTATTGTTTTTACAGCTGTGCTGCAGAGTGCATCCGCCACAGTCGGTGTGCTGCAGGCTCTTTCCGTGACAGGAATCCTGACCTTTGCCAGTGCATTTCCGCTGGTTCTTGGAATTGGTGTGGGTGCTGCATGTCCGGTTCTCATTTCAGCGATCGGCGCGAACAAAAACGGTAAAAGAACGGCACTGGTATATCTGACCAATGACCTTCTCGGCCTGATCCTGTGGTCCGTGATCTTTTATACAGTGAATGCGTTTGTGCATTTTTCGTTCATGGATATGACCATGACTCCGGTAACGATCGCATGCCTGAATACGGTATTTCGTCTGGCTACCGTAATTGTCCTCTTCCCGTTTATCCCGAAGATTGAAAAGCTCGTATGCTGGATTGTCAAGGATAATGAGGAGGATCTTGAGGATGAGGCTGATTTTGATCTTCTTGAGGAGCGTCTGCTGAATTATCCGGCTCTTGCGATCGCACAGTGCCATCGTGTGATGAACGGTATGTCCAAGAAGCTCCGCAAAAATGTCAACAGGGCGATGAATCTTCTGAATGACTATCAGCAGGATAAGTATGACAAGGTTCAGCGCAAGGAGGATCTGATCGATAAGTATGAGAGCCGTCTGGGTGAGTATCTGATCCAGCTTACCAAGCGTGAGATGAATACAGCTCAAACAAGACAGGCTTCTCTGTATCTGCATACGATCAATGACTTTGAGCGTATTGGAGATCATGCTTCCTACATCGCGCATATGTCCAGTGAGATGCATGACAACCATACGAACTTTTCCCAGGAGGCCTGGGATGAGCTGAATATTGTTATGGAAGCAGTCCGCGAGGATATTAATATTACCTGCAGGGCATTTATGAAGGATGATAAAGAGCTGGCACAGCGGGTGGCACCTCTGGGAGCTGTGATCACTGCTTTATGCGATATGCTGAAAATGCGTCATGCAGAGCGTCTCAGCCAGGGAAAATGCGGACTGGAAGAGGGAACGGTATTCAATGATATCCTGAACAGCTTCGGCCGTATTGCAACCCATTGTGCAAGTGCCATGGTTGCACTGATGAAGAGCGGCGAGACGGGATCGGATATTCATATCCATGATTCCAAGATCTATCCGACAAACAGTGTGGAGTATTATCAGTATTTTAAGGAATATGGACAGAAATACGACCTTGTAAACCAGGAAGGCCATCATGTAGTCAGCATGGAGCCGGAAGAGGTAGAATAAAAAAGAGCTGGAGGAACTACGAATGAAAAAATTTCTGGAGGAATTTAAGGCCTTTGCACTGCGCGGCAATGTAATGGACATGGCTATTGGTGTGATCATCGGAGGTGCTTTCTCGGGGATCGTGACATCTCTGACAGATAACTTTATCAACCCGATTCTGAATGTGCTTACCGGAGGAGCAACCTATACACTGAAGGATGTATCCGGTTTCGCTTCATCCTTTGTGTCGGCTGTGATTAACTTTGTGATCATGGCATTTATCCTCTTCTGTCTTCTGAAGGCGGTAAACAAGATCACGTCTCTTGGTGTGAAGAAAGAAGAGGAAGCGGTAACGACAAAGATCTGTCCGTTCTGTAAAAGTGAGATCGACATGGAAGCTACACGCTGTCCGCATTGTACATCCATTCTGGATGAGGCCGGATCGGAAGAAGAGGCATAAATGTCAGAGGTCTCTGACAGGAATCATTTACCTGCCTGATTCTCGGACTCCATATCCATCAGATGGAAGGAGAGTAAAAGATACAGGATTTCATCCCGGTCCGTAAGGTCAGAGCCAAGAAAGCTCTTGATCTTATCCAGCCGGTAAAGCAGAGTTGTCCTGTGTATAAATAGAGCATTTGCTGTGTGGGCGATATTCTGGTTATGTTCCAGGAAGCACCGCAGCGTATCGTAAAGATGAGACTGACCGGTCTCATCTTTATATTTTAGGGAAAGAAGCTTCTCGTGGCAGATCATGTAGGCGGGGAGCTTCCGGGTGGTCTGCTCCAGAATATAGGGCAGGGCGATAGAATTAAAGTGGTGGATACTCTCGGCGGGATTTTTTCGCTTGCCGACCTGGAGGGTCACAGATGCCTGGGTGTACTGGCGGTGAAAATTGAAATGTCCCAGCATTTTTCGGCTGTATCCGGCATTTAACATGCTGCTTTTGATAAAACCTTCGATCTTGTCAGAAATCTCATGAACAGTCATGGTACAGAGATCCAGATTGATAAAGAGCACCGCATTTCCCTTGTATTCCGTGGCGCAGCTGGCAGGAATCGTGTTTTCCAGATAGTTGCAGATGGCATTGAGCGTCAGGTTCTTCTGGTCAATGAGCCCGGTCTGGATCAGAATGCACTGATACATATGGGAAGAGAGCCATCCCACGTTGGTCAGCTGCTGGCTGACCTTCACATAATCTGCTCCCGGGTCTGTCAGAATGGAGATGAATATCTGATGCAGGGGAAATGCTTTATCCCGGTTGTGCATAATGCCGGTAGAAAGTGCGTGAGATACCATCCGGGACAGGTATTCCAGGATAAAACCAAAGGTGTCGTCAAGGGGTGCCTCCCCCTCGGAGAACATCAGTCTGTATACAGCCTTATCATTATTGGAGATGTTTACACAGAGGGCCGGGACGGAAAGTCCGTTTCCGGGATAATAGAAATATCCTGTTTTGTAAAAAGCTTCTTCATAGTTGGGATCCTGCTTCAGACTGTCAACCAGGGCCCAGGAATCCTCACTGGAGCCGAGTACAGAATTGGAGAGGTTGCCAAGCTTCCATTTCCTGGACGCAATAACGGTGAAATCCATGCCAATGAGCATCATGGGATTGGGAATAATACAGTCTGTAAGCTCCAGAAGCTCCTGTATGGAAGCATTTCGGAGGCGGGAATCCACCAGGGACTGGTTCCACTGGTCATAAATAAGGAAGATTTCCTGCAGCTTATTCAGAAGCGTGCCGGCAGGGATATCCTCCGGGATCACGCAGAGATTCGGCTGGGACAGTTCATAATCGCTGTAGGTACTTCCTGTAATTAAGAACAGAACACTCTTCGGATGGCGGAAGGTCAGCTGAAAATCCGGTTCTGTGACAAGGTAGATCCGTCCTGGCAGAAGAGGGGAATCCTTCTGATAGCAGGCAGGGCAGGAAAGCATCGGCTCTGTTTCCAGCCTGGAGGTATGGATCGTAAATGATTTCTGCAGATGGTAGCAGATCAGTTTCGCGCTTAGTTTCAACGAAAATCCTCCTTCCTATACTTTATAGGAAATTATTGAAATAATAACCATATTATGAGGAATTGTGATTCTTATAAAATTCAGTATAATAGAATCATAGAGAAAAAACAAGTGCAGAAATAAGCTCTTTTCATGGGGTGTAGCAAGATAAGTGCGGTAATAAGGAGCTTTCCTGCATAATAACGTAGCGGAGGTGTTTTTATGTTGACAAAAAGACAGAATATGATGGAAGTGATCCGTGGGGGGAATCCGGACCGTTTTGTAAAACAGTACGAAGGACTGACATTTGTACTTAACACGCCATATCAGCTGCAGTATCCGATGATGCCGGAGGGACCTGGAGCACCAACTGTAAAATGTGGCTGGGGCTACTATAACTCCTGGCCGGCAGGAACACCGGGAGCCTTTCCACTTCATGATCCGGAACACCTAGTATGCCCGGATGTAACAGAATGGAAGAAATATGTGAAGGCACCGGAGGTCAATTATACGGCAGAGGACTGGAAGGCGTGCCAGGAAACCATTGCAGGAATTGACCGTAATGAGACGATGGTTGCCACGCTGATCGCACCTGGAGTTTTTGAAATGTGCCATTATCTCTGTGAGATCCAGAATACCATGATGAATTTTTACGAAGAGCCGGAGGCCATGCATGAGCTGATCGAATACATCACAGAGTGGGAACTGAAGTGGGCAGAGCAGATCTGTACCTATATGAAACCAGATGTTGTTTTTCATCATGATGACTGGGGCACTCAGAATTCTACCTTTATCAGTGTGGACATGTTCCGTGAGTTTTTCCTGGATTCCTATAAACGTATCTACGGATATTATCATGAGCATGGGGTGGAGCTGATCATCCATCACAATGACAGCTACAGCGCGACTCTGGTCCCGACTATGATCGATATGGGGATTGATGTATGGCAGGGCTGTATGTCTGTAAATGATCTTCCGAAGCTGATCAAAGAGTACGGTAAGGATATCACTTTTATGGGTGGTATTGATAATGGTAAGGTTGACCGCTTTGACTGGAACCAGGAGATGATCGAAGAAGCTACAGACCAGCTCTGCAGAGACTGCGGCAGGCTTTATTTTATCCCGTGTACCACACATGGACTGAATTTCTCCTGTATCCCGGGTGTTTATGAGGCAGTAGATAAAGAAATTGACAAGATGACGGAGGAACTCTTTTAGGCAGAGTCCAACGGATGTTTACGGATGCATATATAATAGGAAGAAATAAATAAAAAACAGGCCGGAAAAGCGTGCGGAAATCCATCTGCAGATTGCTTTTCCGGCATTTTTTTCAATTTTTTTGAAAAAAATATTTTTTGTAAAGCAAAAACGCTTGACAGATATAGGGGAATCGTGTATGATAGCCAAGGTGATTACAGATGGAGAAATTTGTAGAGCAGACTTTTTTATTTGATTTTTATGGAGAGCTTCTGACGGAGCGGCAGCGGCAGGTGTACACCAGTGTTGTGTTTGAGGATTATTCCTTAAGTGAGGTTGCCGGGGAACTGGGCATCAGCAGACAAGGCGTACATGATATGATCAGACGGTGCAATCGTACGTTGGAGGAATACGAGGAGAAGCTCCATCTGGTTGAGAAATTCCTGAACATCCGCAGTCAGGTCAAGGAGATCCATGAGCTGGCTGGTAAGTACCACGCCGAAGATATTGCGGCGATTTCCAGAGTGATATTAGAGGAGTTATGATCAATGGCATTTGAGAGTTTAACAGATAAACTGCAGAATGTATTCAAGAAACTGAAGGGCAAGGGCCGGCTTACAGAGGCGGATGTCAAGATGGCATTGAGGGAAGTCAAGATGGCACTTCTTGAAGCCGATGTCAATTTCAAGGTTGTTAAGCAGTTCACGAAATCAGTCCAGGAAAAGGCGATCGGTCAGGATGTTATGAACGGCCTGAACCCGGGACAGATGGTTATCAAGATCGTTAATGACGAGCTGGTAAGCCTGATGGGAAGTGAGACAACAGAGCTTCCTGTTAAGCAGGGAATGGATATGACAGTTTTCATGATGGTCGGTCTTCAGGGTGCAGGTAAGACAACAACGGTTGCCAAGCTGGCAGGTAAGCTGAAATCCAAGGGAAAGAGACCACTGCTTGTAGCCTGTGATGTTTACCGTCCTGCAGCGATCACTCAGCTGCAGGTGAACGGAGAGAAGCAGGGTGTACCGGTCTTTTCCATGGGGGATAAGCAGAATCCTGTAGACATTGCGAAGGCGGCTATTGAACATGCGAAGGCCAATCAGCAGAATGTTGTGCTTCTTGATACCGCGGGTCGTCTCCATATTGATGAGGATATGATGCAGGAGCTTGAGAATATCAAGGCGAATGTAGATGTGGATGCGACTGTGCTTGTTGTAGATGCGATGACAGGCCAGGATGCGGTAAATGTAGCGCAGAATTTTTCTGACAAGATTGGTATTGACGGTGTGATCCTCACCAAGATGGATGGTGACACGCGAGGCGGAGCCGCTCTTTCCATTAAAGCAGTGACAGGTAAACCGATCTTCTATGTTGGTATGGGAGAGAAGCTTTCTGATCTGGAGCAGTTTTATCCGGAGCGTATGGCTTCCAGGATCCTTGGCATGGGCGATGTGATGAGCCTGATCGAGAAGGTGGAAGCATCGGTTGACCAGGAGCAGGCACAGGAGATGCAGAAGAAGCTGAAGAAAATGGACTTCGACTTCAATGATTATCTCACCAGCATGGAGCAGATGAACAAGATGGGCGGTATTTCCAGTATCCTGAACATGCTTCCGGGAATGGGCAGCAAGATGAAGGATATTGAGGGCATGATCGATGAGAAGGCCATGGACAGAACCAAATCCATCATCCTTTCCATGACACTGCAGGAGAGAAGCAATCCGAACATCCTGAATGTATCCCGTAAGAACCGTATCGCCAGAGGTGCGGGCGTGGATATCACAGAGGTGAACCGTCTTGTGAAGCAGTTTGAACAGAGCAAGAAGATGATGAAGCAGATGCCGGGTCTGGCAGGCGGCAAGATGAATATGGGAAAAAGAGGCGGCTTTAAGCTTCCCTTTTAAATAAACAAATATAAATTTTCAGAAAGATAATTGGAGGAAAACAAAATGGCAGTAAAGATCAGATTAAGAAGAATGGGACAGAAGAAAGCACCTTTCTATAGAATCGTAGTAGCAGATTCCCGCTGCAAGCGTGACGGAAGATGTATCGAAGAGATCGGAACATACGATCCGAACCTCGACCCAAGCGTATACAAAATTGACGAAGAGGCAGCTAAGAAGTGGCTCGCAGCTGGTGCTCAGCCTACAGAAGTAGTTGCTAAGCTTCTTAAACTTGCCGGAATCGAGAAATAATATCTGGCAGCTTAGATCTGCGGATCCCGTAAGGGCAGAGCAAGGAGGTATGTAATGAAACAACTTGTAGAAGTAATTGCAAAATCTCTTGTTGAAAATCCGGATGAAGTAGTCGTTACTGAGACGGAGAAGGACGATGCTATCGTTGTTGAATTGAAGGTCGGACCGGCCGATATGGGCAAGGTCATCGGAAGACAGGGAAGAATTGCCAAGGCAATCCGTACCGTTGTAAAGGCGGCTTCTTCAAAAAGCAGCAAAAAAGTGATTGTAGATATTCTGCAATGAAAAAAAGGACAGGAGCTGTGGATTCCATGGCTCCTGTTTTCACTCTGAAAGGGAGCGGAAATGGAAGATTTATTAAAGGTAGGAGTTATTACAACGACCCATGGTGTCCGTGGAGAGGTGAAGGTTTTTCCAACCACAGACGATGCAGAGCGTTTTCTTGATATCGAATATGTGCTTCTGGATACTGGGAAAGAGCTTCGCAGACTGAATATTAAGAATGTGAAGTTCTATAAAAATCTTGCGATCCTGAAGTTTGAAGGCGTTGACAACATCAATGATATTGAAATGTACAAAGGCCGTGAGCTTTGGATTCCCCGCGAGGAAGCGCAGGAGCTTGGTGAGGATGAATATTATGTTGGCGATCTGATCGGAATGGATGTACTTCTGGAGAGCGGGGAGAAATTCGGAGTACTTCGTGATGTGATGGAAACCGGTGCCAATGACGTATATGTGGTAGAACGGATAAACGGAGAAGAGATCCTTCTTCCGGCTATCCACGAATGTATCCTTGACGTTGACGTGGAAGAAAATACCATGACTGTACATTTGATGAAAGGGCTTATTTAAATGAATTATCATGTACTTACGCTTTTTCCGGAAATGATCGAGAACGGGATGAATACAAGTATTACCGGGCGTGCGATCACCAAAGGGCTTTTGACGCTGGAAGCTGTCAATATCCGTGATTTTGCTTTTAACAAGCATCAGAAGGTAGATGATTATCCATATGGAGGGGGCGCAGGAATGCTGATGCAGGCAGAGCCTGTGTATCTTTCCTATGAGTCTGTTGTGAAGCGGATCGGAAGGAAGCCACGCGTGATCTTTCTCACCCCACAGGGAAAAACCTTCAACCAGAATATGGCGAGGGAATTTGCCCTGGAGGAGGACCTTGTTTTTCTCTGCGGCCATTACGAGGGGATTGATGAACGTGTTCTCGAGGAGATCGTGACAGACTATGTTTCCATCGGTGATTATGTGCTTACAGGCGGGGAGCTTCCTGCCATGGTAATGATGGATTCGATTTCCAGAATGGTACCGGGTGTTCTGAATAATCAGGAGTCCGGTGAGACGGAATCTTTTTCCGGAAGCCTTCTGGAGTATCCGCAGTACAGCCGCCCGGAAGAGTGGCACGGAAAAAAAGTCCCGGAGGTGCTGCTTTCCGGACATCATGGAAATGTGGATAAATGGCGGAGAGAACAGTCCATCATCCGCACTGCCAGGTGGCGGCCTGACCTGCTGCCAGAGGCCGACCTGACGAATAAGGAGTGGAATGAGATCCGCAGACTTCGTAAACAGTGGAAAGAGGAAGGGGAAAAATAATTATGAGAACATCCGATTTTTATTATGACCTGCCCGAGGAGCTGATCGCCCAGGATCCGCTGGAGGATAGAAGCTCCTCGAGATTGATGCATCTGTCCCTGAAGGATGGAAGCATTGAGCATCGTCATTTTACAGATATACTGGATTACCTGCACAAGGGTGACTGCCTTGTGATCAATGATACCAAGGTTATTCCGGCGCGTCTTTATGGCCATAAGGAGGAGACGGGAGCACTTATTGAGATCCTTCTTCTGAAACGCCGGGAAAATGACATCTGGGAGTGTCTTGTCAAGCCTGGAAAAAAAGCCCGACCTGGCGCAAAGCTTACCTTTGGGGACGGAATCCTGAAAGGTGAGATCATTGATATCGTAGATGAGGGAAACCGTCTCATCCAATTTCATTATGAGGGGATTTTTGAGGAGATCCTGGATCAGCTGGGAGAGATGCCGCTGCCGCCGTACATTACACATAAGCTGAAGGATAAGAACCGTTATCAGACAGTTTACGCAAAGAATGAAGGTTCTGCAGCTGCACCTACAGCGGGACTGCATTTTACACCGGAGCTTCTTGGAAAAGTGAAGGAGATGGGCGTAAATATTGCCCACGTAACGCTGCACGTAGGCCTTGGAACCTTCCGCCCCGTGAAGGTGGATGATGTGGAGAAGCATCACATGCACTCTGAATTTTATGTTGTCGAAAAAGACCAGGCGGAGCTGATCAATGACACAAAGAAAAACGGAGGAAGGATAATCTCGGTAGGAACTACCAGCTGCCGTACCCTGGAGTCCGCTGCCGGAGAGGGTGGGTTCGTAAAGGCCGGAAGTGGCTGGACAGAAATCTTTATTTACCCTGGCTATAAATTCAAGGTGATCGACGGCCTGATCACCAACTTCCATCTGCCGGAGTCCACACTGCTGATGCTGGTTTCCGCCCTGGCCGGAAAAGAGCACATTATGGCCGCTTATGAGGAGGCGGTGAAGGAGAGATATCGCTTTTTCAGCTTCGGGGATGCGATGATTCTGATATGACACCGTTTTCTAACATTTGTTAGATACCATAAAATATAGA
>CAVIGE010000044.1:0-21591 GCA_963642325.1 Prevotella sp. CAG:279 | reverse complement strand
TACATCTGAACAATCATGACGTCATGGATGTTGGTGTTCTGGTGAATGCTTTCTACGATATCTTCCGGCAGATGGCCGTCGGATTCCACAATGGTATAGGCGGTGGTTCCCTTGGATTCCCGGAAAAGGCGCATGAAAGCAATGTTGATGTTACGTTCACTTAAGCATCTGGTGATGTAGGCGACAACACCAGGGGTATCCTGATGGATCACGATGATCGCACTGTATTCGCCTGTGAAATCTACTTTTACATGATTGATCTCCACAATGCGAACCTTGCCGCCGCCGAGAGATTCCCCGCGGACAGTCATTTCCTGCCCCTGGTCATTGACCATATGGATATCAACAGTGTTAGGATGTACATCCGTTTCCACTTCGTTAGGAGTAAAGGAAAAGTCGATTCCTCTGTCTCTTGCAATGTCAAAAGAATTCCGGATGCGCATATCATCGGTGGAAAAGCCCATGATCCCGCCAAGAAGGGCACGGTCTGTACCGTGTCCTTTGTAGGTTCTGGCGAAGGAACCGTAAAGGGTAAATTCCACTTTTTTCAGGGGCGGCGTGATCATCTTCTGGGCAAGAAAAGCGATCCGCGCCGCACCTGCGGTATGGGAACTGGAAGGGCCGATCATGTTCGGCCCCATAACGTCAAATACACTGATAAAAGACATGTTACTTAAATCTCCTGTGGTGTTTTTGCAATAAATTTCTTATAAATGGTATCAACGATCACGCCGATGGCATTGTCACCGGATACGTTGCAGGCAGTTCCGAAGGAATCCTGTGTGATGTAAAGGGCAACCATGATGGCACAGATGGCACCGTCCGGATCACCGGCTTCCGCTCCGAATATCATGTAAAGGAATGGGAGAGCAGTCATGATAGAACCGCCAGGAGCACCAGGAGATGCGACCATGGCAACACCAAGAGTCATGATAAACGGAACAACAGTTCCAAGGCTGATGGGCAGCTGGTTCATAAGACAGACAGCAGTTGCACAGGCTGTGATGGTGATCATGGAACCGGCCATGTGGATGTTTGCACAGAGCGGAACTACGAAGTTACGGATCTGCTCACATACACCGTCATTTTTGGCACATTCCAGGTTGACCGGAATGGTAGCCGCGGAAGACTGGGTTCCAAGTGCGGTTGTATATCCCGGGATCTGATTTTTGATCAGGGTAAAAGGATTCTTCTTGCTTACGGTACCTGCGATCACGAACTGGATCGTAATGCAGATCAGATGCATGAGGATCACAACAAGGAACACTTTCCAGAGGATGCTTAAGATAGCAAACGTTTTTCCGGAAATGGTCATATCTGTAAAGGTTCCGCAGATGTAGAGCGGAAGCAGCGGGATGATAATGGTATGAAGGACTTTGTCAATGATCTTGGAAAAGTCGCTCATTCCGTTATAAAGGCTGTTTCCCATCTCTTTTCCACGCATGGAAGAGAGGCACAGTCCCACGACAAAGGCAAGGGCAACTGCGGAAAGGGTGTCCATGACAGGTGTCAGAGTGATGGTGAAAAACGGTGTCAGGGATGAATCAGCGGTAGCCGCGATCTGGTCCAGGGCACCTTCACTCATAAAGTGCGGGAACAGGTTGGATGCTACCAGATAGGATGCGGAGCCTGCGATCAGGGTAGAGCCGTAAGCCAGTGCCACGGTGATCAGAAGAAGCTTACCCGCACCCTGTGAAAGATCCGCAATACCCATGGTTACATAGGCAAGGATCATCAGCGGGATAACAAATTTCAAAAAGGTACTGAAAAATCCGGAAAGGGTTACAACAAAGCGACAGAAGCCTTCCGGAAGGAACTGGCCGAACAGGATACCTACGATGATGGCAATGATCAGCTTCGGCACAAGCCCGATCTTGATTTTTTTCTTTTCCATTTGGATTCTTTCCTCCTAGGTATGAGTTTATTCATTTTGCACAAAAATACGATTGACGTCATCGCTTCTGTATTGTAACATTGACATATGAATAAGGCAAATTCACAGATTTCATCATCACGATGAAAAAAATTCATAGAAAAAGGGAGAAAAATTATGGAAATCCGTCAGTTGGAGACGTTTGTACATGTGGCACAGCTTCAGAGCTTTTCCAGGGCGGCAGAAGTCCTGGGATACTCCCAGTCAGCCATCACCGTCCAGATCCGCCTTCTGGAAAATGAGCTGGAAACCAGACTTTTTGACAGAACCGGAAAGCGTGTGCTGCTCACTCCGTCGGGAAAAGAATTTCTGGAGCATGCCGGCCGGATCTTGTATGATGTAAATAAAGCAAAAAAATCAATGAACGATGATGCGGAACTGAAAAATCCGTTACATATCGGGACTATCGAATCTCTGTGTACGGCCAAGCTCCCTTCGGTTTTAAGCAAGTTCCGCGAGCTTCATCCGAAGGTCAGTCTGCAGGTGACAATCGATACACCGGAGCAGCTGATCCGGATGATGGAGCATAACGGGCTGGATCTGATTTACATACTGGATACCCCGAGATGGGATCAGAACTGGGTGAAGGTCATGGAGAAGGCGGAGCCGGTAGTATTTGTGGCCTCTGTGGATTCAGAGTTTGCGGGAAAGACGCTGAAGATGCAGGATATCCTGGAAGAGCCTTTTTTCCTTACGGAAAAGAACGCCAATTACCGGCAGGCTCTGGACCAGCAGCTGGCCCTTAAGAAGCAGGCACTGTCCCCGGTGCTGGAGATCAGTGACACTGCCTTTATCATCCGTATGCTGGAAAAAAATCACGGATTTTCCTTCCTTCCATACCTGGCTGTGGAGCGGGATATCAGGAAGAAACGGATTGCACTTTTGCATGTGGAAGATGTGGAGATATCCATGTACCGGCAGATCTTTTACCATAAGAATAAATTTAAGACGAGAGAGATGGAAGAATTCATCCGTCTGGCGGCAGAGTGATCTGCCGTTTTTTTCAGTCTAAAACGCTTCCCGTGTACATGCAATGATCCCTTCTTTCAGCTCATCATAGGTATAGGGATTCTGCCCGCGGAAGTAATAGACAAACTGCTCGCAGATCCCGTCCACAAAAATCTCCACCTTCATGGAAAACCATTTTTCCGGAGTATGGGAAATATCCGGTATTTTCATGACTTTATCTGCAATTTCACGGCGCAGCTTCCGCAGGAAATATGCGGGGGCATCTGAGGACAGAACCTGTCGGTAAAGTTTTTCATTTTTTCGGACCAGTTCCAGCAGATCATCCAGGAACTGAAACAGTTCTTCACGGGTTTGAGGATTTGTTTCCAGAATGCTGCTCATCAGGGAATGCTCAAGCTCTTCGGCAATATCATAAATATCATTAAACATCCTGGTTTGAGCCTGTATTGTTTATGATAACCATTGGTGTGGCAATTATGCTGAACCGTGGAACAAATCTGAGCTTCGGGGAAATTTCCTTTGTGACCAATGCGGCCGGAAGTGTTTTGCAGCTGGCAGTTTCCATGGATTATTCTATTGGGATATGTTATGGCAAAAGCCATCGTATTCAGTCTGATCTGTGTACTTTGCTTCCTGCCTGCGCTTGCCATTTCCACGTATAAGCTGATAGACAGGACAAAACACCGGGCATTCTGGCCGGAACAGAGGCACAGAAGGATGAAAATGTTTATGTAAACCTGAACCAGGACGGAAGCGTTTCCGGCGTTTACGTTGTTAATGAATATGAACTGGATGAGGAAACAGAGCTTACAGATTATGGAAAGTATGCTTCTGTAAAAAATCTCACAACAGATGATGAACTCAAAGTTTCCGGAAATAAAGTAGAGATCCAGGCACCGGCCGGAAAATTTTATTATCAGGGAAATCTGAAAAATGCAGAGGTACCGTGGAATATTTCCATTGATTATCAGCTGGACGGAAAAGAAATATCCGCAGATGATCTGGCAGGAAAAAGCGGAAAACTTGAGATCAAAATTGCGGCAAAAGAATTTGACGACGGTGCTGATGATCTTCAGGAAGGTGCTTCCAAATTAAAAGACGGAGCCAGTGATCTGAAAGACGGAACGCAGAGCCTGAAAGCTGGAACAGAACAGCTGAAATCCGGAAGCAGCTCACTGGTAAGCGGAATGGAAAGCCTGAAATCCGGAAGTTCCACACTGGCAGATGGAACCAGCAGTCTGAAATCCGGAGCCACACAACTGGAGAGCGGAGCGGAAAGCCTGTACGCCGGAACCGACAGCCTTAAGAGCGGAACTGAAGAATTCTCTGATAAGACAAAAGATATTGATAACCAGATTGACGATGCAGTAGACGAAGTCACAGATAAGATCAGTGGTTCTGATTTCACGCCGGTATCCTTTACATCTTCAAAAAACAAGGAAATCGGACTGGTACAGTTTGCCATGAAGACAGAAGGGATTACCGTACAGGAAGAAGAGGAGACTGAGACAGAGGAAAAAAGCAAGAGTATTCTGGAGAAAATCAAAGATCTTTTCTGAAAAATCAGGTAAAACATAGAAATAAAAAAGAATAAGCAGGCGGTGTGTACAGGGACTAAGGATGCACCGCCTGTTTACATACTTGTAAAGTAGCTCCAAATGTGGCACTATAGATGGTATAAAAAATCAGAGGAGCGATCAATATGGACTTTACAGAAGAAGCAAAGCTGCTGGGATTTTCCGATGCAGCAGTGATGGATACAGAAAAACTGGTTTTTATGCCGGAGTACCGTGTGTTCTGTGAGGAGAATGCCTGTGGAAATTATGATAAGAATCCGGCATGTCCCCCGGAAAGCGGAACTGTGGAGGAGATGAAGGCGCGTGCCCTTAAATATAAAAAAACGCTGGTGCTTCAGACAACCCAGGACAGCTTTATGGATTACAAAAAGGCGAAGCTTTTCCATAATAAGCTCACCGAACAGCTGGCAGAAAAAATGAAAGCAGCAGGAAAAAAAGATCTTCTCATTATGAGTGCAGGGCCATATAAACATAATTCCTGCATGTCAGCCTACTGCGTAAACGCACAGAAAATGGCAGATGCGGTAAATATGCTCTGCTGGACAGATGACGGACTGATCCGATATTTTTCACAGATACTTTTTCATGAGTTTTGACAGAAAAATACATTTTTTTGTCAAAAAACTGGACATAATGCCGGAATTTGGTTAAAATTTATCCATATACAAGTGCAAATATATAAAAGTACCGGAGGGGGCGCGGAAAATGAAAAGAAAGATCAGAATCGAAAAGATAAGTACCTGGAGTACAGTGCTTGCTTTTTTTCTCACGTTTGTTTTCCTGGGGATCACTATATGGAGCTGGGGTGAATTCAATGCCATCAAGATTGCGACAGAGCAGTATATTATCTGTGATGATGCGGCCAGGCAGATGCAGGAAGCTTCTGATTATCTGACGGAACAGGTACGGCTGTATACCATGACCAGCGAGAAGCAGTATATGGATAAGTATTTTAATGAGAAGGAAGCGGAAAAGAAAAGAGAAGATGCCATGGAAGCCATAAAAAAAGAGTTTGGCGAAACAGAAATGTACGATGCGATCCAGGCGGCATATAAGAACTCACAGGAATTAATGGACGTGGAATATAAGGCCATGCGTCTGGTGGCAGGGACAACCGGACTGTCAAGAGAAGCATGGCCGGAGGAAATCCAGGCCATCACACTGACACAGCAGGAAGAAGACCTGTCCGCCAACGGTAAGATACGGACCGCCCAGCAGCTGGTGAGCAACAACAGCTATCAGGCAGCCAAGGAACGGATTTCTGATAAATGTGAAGAATGCAAGGAGCTTCTTGCTTATACAACCAGAAATGTCCAGGGAAAATCCATCAACATATCCAAAGCCATTGTAAAAAAGCTGGAAGGCTGTATGGCTGTACTGGTTGTTCTTATTGTACTTATCAGCATTATAATCCGAAAGCTGGTAGTAAAACCGCTTCTTGACTACAACCAGAGTATTCGAAGGGGGGAGATTTTTCCTGTACTTGGCGCAGCGGAGCTGCAGAATCTGGCAGAGACCTATAATTCCATGTATCAGGAGAATCAGGAAGCCCAGAAGCTGATCCGTCACGAGGCGGAGTATGATGCACTGACCGAGCTTCTGAACAGAAGATATTTTGACAAGATCCTCAGGATATATGATGAGGGAAAAAGTTCCTTTGCCCTGATCCTTGTGGATGTAGATACCTTTAAAACGGTGAATGATACATATGGACATGCAACAGGAGACGAGATCCTTCGGAGAGTTGCTTCCATGCTGAAGCAGACATTCCGTAACATTGATTATGTATGCAGGATCGGTGGGGACGAGTTTGCCATTGTTATGGTGGAGATGACAAGTGACCTGAAGTATACCATTCAGGAAAAAATAAATTATATCAACCAGGTTCTTCTGAATCCGGAGGACGATCTTCCATCGGTTTCCCTGAGTGTGGGAACTGCATTTGCAGACAGGGAAAATCCGGGAGAGAGCATTTTTAAGGATGCGGATAAAGCACTCTATTACGTGAAGGAGCATGGACGGAACGGCTGTGGCTTTTACTGAGAAACGGCCGGAGGCACAAAATAAATATAAATACGAAAAAAGCACGCAGAACAAAAAGCGTGCTTTTTTTTAAAAAGAAAAAAGATATAAAATTATATTGCATAATCAGGCTGCGTGTGATAACATACACACAACAACACAAACACGCATTTAGCACGCAATAATAGCAAAATGCACGCGAAGGAGGAAATTATGACAGGAGCATTGCAGCTTGATCTGACAGGAACACAGAAAAAACAGCGTCTGCTAACCATGATATTCGGGGCATTCGCAATCTTTTTTACCGGGTATCCCCATGTATGGTCTATTTATCAGCCCTATGTAATGGAGCAGGCAGGATGGAGCCAGGGGCAGGCATCCATGTGCTTTTATCTGGCACTGGGAACCTTTGTATTTGGCAATATCATAGGCGGAAGGATGCAGAGCCGCTTTAAAGAAAAAACCATCGTCTGGATAGGCGGAGGGATTTTTGCGGCAGGAATCCTGGCATCTGCTTTTGTCATCATTCCAACACCGCTTCCCATGTATCTGACCTACGGGGTGATGCAGGGAATTGGACAGGGAATGATCTACACGGTAATTCTGGCAACGGTCCAGAGATGGTTTCCGGACCGGACAGGCTTTGCCTCCGGAGTTGTGGTTACGGCCAACGGACTCTGCGGATTCTTTCTGGCACCGCTTAGCAGAAAGCTTCTGGAAGCAGCCGGCGTGCAGAGAACACTTCTGCTCATCGGAACCGCAGTTACCGTTTCATGGATCCTGTGCGGACTCTTCTTTCAGGCACCGGAAAAGAGCCTGGTAAACACACAGTATCCTGCCGGACAGAAGGCAGCAGAACCGGAAATGAAACAGTACACCTCCAGAGAAATGGTGCGTACAAAGAATTTTTATCTTCTTCTTGCGACCATGTTTCTGGGACTGAGCTCGTATTTCATGGTTTCGCCGGTATCTCAGACATACCAGATCGAGCTTGGGATTCCATCTGCGGTGGCAGTCAGTGCGGTAATGTTTGGCTCCATTGTCAATGCGGGAGCCAGACTGGTGCTTCCTACCCTGGCAGATAAGGTCGGCAGGATCGTCTGTATCAAGGGTGTGCTGATCGTGGCAGTGATTGCCATGGGTATGCTGGCAGTAACCGGCTCTCTGGCAGTAACGGTTTCTATTATACTGATATATGGCTGCTACGGCGGCATCATGGGAAGCTTTCCATCCCTGACCAGCTCCATTTTCGGAATGAAATATACCGGAGAAAATTACGGATTTGTCATGTTCGGCATGGTAATGGCGACCTTTGGCGCACCTGCGATTTCCAGTCTGGTGAGCAGCAGCGGATATGGAATGAAGGTAGTATTTGTGATCGGAGCTGTTTTTGCGGCAGCGGCCTTTGTGTGCCTGACCCTGCTTGGAAAAAATCTTGCGAAAAAACAGCTGTAAAGTTGCCGTGACAGGTGATTCATGCTAGGATATCTGACAGAATGGGATAAAGGAGGATAATTATGATCACCTGTCAGAATATACTGGAGCTGCAGCTGGACGGAGTGGAACTGATCGCCGGGGAAAAGGGTCTCGCAAGGCCTGTCACATGGACATATATGGTACAGACCAGGCCTTTTGCGGAGCATATGAACCAGGGGAATTTTGCCCTGTGCGTGGTGGATTATGTCCGGTTTGACCTGGAAGAAGCCGGGAAAGCCATGGAAGAACTGTATGGGCTTGGAATTTCCGGCTTTGGGATTTCCATCACAGAGGACAGGGAAACCGTCCCGCAGGAAATGATCGACAAAGCCAATGGACTGCAGCTTCCGCTTTTTTATATCCGCTGGGAAGGAGCCTCCTTTGTGGATATTGCCCAGAGTGTGGGAAAGCTCATCCTGGAATATGAGCTGCAGAATAACCGGATGGGAGATTATCTTTATAATCTGCTGTTCGGCTATGATATCAATGACCGTTATATCGCAAAAATCTCCCAGCAGTTCGGGATCAACTTCACGACACCCTGCAGAGTGGGGATTATCGTGGCTGACCGGAAGTACGGCATCAATCTGGAACAGGATGAACATATCTATGAATATTATGCCAATTATCTGAACCAGGAAGTCATGGCAATGAAGGGAAAGCCCATGTTCCTGCGGTTCCTTAACAAATTTGTCCTTCTTTTTGAGGCGAAAAAGGACAAAAGTATTGAGCATGAGCTGGAGAAGGTCCTGCAGAAGATTGATGCCAGTCCACAGTTTCACGGAACCATCCGGAGTACCTGCATCCTGGGAGGCATCTACACCAATCCGGCAGATTTTGGAACCAGCTATCAGGAGGCAAAACGGCTGATCCCGAAAAAAGACATGCTTCCAAACCCCAAGCATAAGAAGGTTCTAAGTGCCACGGCCATGGGGATCTACCAGTATCTTTTTAACAATGACAATCACGATGAGATCCTGAATTACTGCAATGAGAGACTGGGCAAGCTTGAAGAACACGACCATGCCAACGGAACCTTCCTTCTGGATACGCTGCTGGCCTACTACATGAACGGTTTCAGTGTTGGAAAAACAGCAGAGGAGCTTTTTATCCACAGAAATTCCCTGCAGTACCGGCTGAACAAGATCCAGGAACTGGTGGATTTTGAGCTGGATGACTACATGGAATATCTGGATGTGGTGAACTGTATCCTGATCAAACGGCTGATGTTTTCCTGAAAGATGGGCTTCTGCTGATACCATACTGTGCAAAATGCTTGGTTAGTTTGTGCAAAATGCAAGTTGACGAAAAGCTTCTCCTGAGTATAATGAGATTCAACAAAACAACGAAGGCGTTGAAAGAAATGAAAAATTTCTTTCAGCGTCTTTTCTGTTTTTTCAGGCGAAAACGTTCAGGTCGACCAGGTAAATATGTTTTGTGCCAGCTATGTAGAAGAGGAGGAAACGAATATGAAAAAAAATCTTTTAGGCAAAATGATGATCACAGGTATTATTTCCGCAGCAATGTTGGCATCTACAGCGGCTTCCACATGGGCAGCAGACAAATCGGATCAGGATGTGTTAAGAGTTGGAATGGAATGTGCATACGCTCCGTTCAACTGGACGCAGGATACCGACACAACTCCGGATGGAAGCAAGGCAGAACCTATTTACGGCAGTGATTATTATGCATATGGCTACGATGTGGCAGTCGCCCAGAAGCTTGCGGATCAGTTGGGAATGAAGCTGGAAATCCACAAGGTGGAGTGGTCTTCCATCGGAATTTCCATGGATGCCGGAGATTATGACTGTATTATCGCAGGCATGGGAAAAACGGCAGAAAGAGAACAGGCATATGCCTTTACCGAACCATATTATTACAGAGATAACTGCATTGTAGTAAAAGAAGGCGGAGATTATGATGATGTAAAAGGCCTTTCCGATCTGGCCGGAACCGGATGCAAGGTTACGACACAGCTTGGAACCGGATGGGTACCGCTTCTGGATCAGATCGAAGGAGCGGAACAGTCCGGAAATTATGAGACAACCTCCGAGTGCTTTATGGCAATCTCCAATGGTGTTGCAGATGTCTGCGTCGTGGATCTTCCTACAGCAGAATCCGCAGCTCTTACAAACAAAGACCTGAAGATCATCAAGCTGGATGACAAGGATACATTTACCGGTGACGATGAAATGGTCAATGTCTGCATCGCAACCAGAAAAGACGACACAGAACTGAGAGATAAGCTGCAGGATGCAATGGATGCCATCGGCTGGAATGACAAGGATAAAATGGATGAGCTGATGGATACAGTTCTGACACAGCAGCCGGCTGCAAACTAACCCAAGCGAGGTGGAGATATGTTAGGTTTTTCAATCACAGATCCGTCCAATTCCCTGGAATGGATGATCTTTCTGGCAAAAAAATATTCCAGCATGTTTCTGGAAGGAACCTGGCTGACTCTCTATATAGCAGTAGCAGGAACCATTCTTGGTTTCCTGCTGGGCTATATCATCGGGATCATTCAGGACATCCGGATCAATGAGGGAGACAGTGGCCTGAAACAGGCAGTTTTAAAGCTCTTAAAAGCCATCTGCAGGATTTATGTGGAAATTTTCAGGGATACCCCGATGATCGTGCAGGCGATGGTTCTGTATTATGGTATCCGTCAGGCGAATATCACCATCACGCCACTGTTCGCAGGTGTCATGGTAACAGTCCTGAATACAGGAGCTTACATGGCAGAGACAGTTAGAGCCGGAATCGGTTCGATTGATATGGGACAGCGGGAAGGTGCCTGGGCCATGGGAATGTCACCGATGAAGACCATGATCTATGTGGTACTTCCGCAGGCATTCAAAAACATCATCCCTGAGATGGCAAACACATTTCTTACAAATCTGAAAATGACTTCCGTCCTGAATGTTATCGCAGTCCAGGAGCTGTTTATGGCAGCAAAGACGGTAGGCGGAAATTATTATAAATACTTTGAATCCTATCTTGTAATCGCAGTGATCTATTTTGTACTCTGTTTCGTATTCAACCGTCTGTTTACATTCCTTGAGAAGAAAATGAAGAAAACAGAGAACTACGCACTGGCAGTGGAATATATGGATAATCCGTAAGGAGGGAGAAATTATGGGTGATACAATCATATCCGTCGAAGAATTAAGTAAATCTTTTGGACAGCATGAGGTACTGCGGAAAATTGATTTCAACGTGGAGCCGGGAGAGATCATCTGTATCGTAGGTTCCTCCGGTTCCGGAAAATCCACCCTGCTTCGCTGCATCAACAAGCTGGAGACGCAGACCAGTGGAAAGATCCGCTACCATGGAAAAGAGATCGGTGCAGTCCAAAAAGAGATCAATGATTACCGGTCAAAGGTCGGCATGGTATTTCAGTCTTTCAACCTTTTTAATAACATGACCGTTCTTCAGAACTGTATGCTCTGTACAAGAAAAGTACTCCATCTGTCAAAAGAGGAGGCTTTTGACCGGGCGATCACGCACCTGAAACAGGTAGGAATGGCACCGTTTATCAATGCAAATCCCACACAGCTTTCCGGTGGTCAGAAGCAGAGAGTTGCCATTGCAAGGTCTCTGTGTATGAATCCGGAGGTGCTGCTTTTTGACGAACCGACCTCAGCTCTGGACCCGGAGATGGTAGGCGAGGTCTTAAATGTTATGAAAGAACTGGCAACCACAGGACTTACCATGATCATTGTAACTCACGAGATGGCATTTGCCAGAGATGTTTCCACCAGGACGATTTTTATGGATCAGGGCTACATTGTGGAGGATGCACCTCCGGCAGAATTGTTTAAAAATCCGAAAAATGCCCGTACCAGGGAATTTTTAAGCCGTTATCTGGCAGGATAGGGAGGAATACAAAATGGAAAATTTTATTGTAACCTTTGCCAGAGGATTCGGAACCGGCGGAAAGGAAATCGCCTCCATGCTGGCAAAAGATCTGGGGATCCACTGTTATGAGAACCGTATCCTGACACTGGCAAGTCAGATGAGCGGACTGGATGAAAAGCTGTTTCTGGATATCAACGAGCGTGTCCGGAATAACGGAGGATTTACCGGATTTCTGAAAGGGCTGCCAAGATCCAGACAGTATATTGCAAGAAATGAAAAATTCGTTTCCGATGACCGCCTGTTTGAGTATCAGTCACAGATCATAAAGAACCTGGCAGATCATGAATCCTGCGTGATCGTTGGAAAGTGTGCAGATTATGTGCTGAAGGGCAGAAAAAATGTAGTCAGTATTTATATTGAAGCACCACGTGCCTTCTGTCTGGAACGTACCATGAACAGAATGAAAGTGTCCGCAGATGTGGCGGCAGCTACCATTGAGAATACCGATAAGTACAGAGCGGACTATTACAAATATTATACAAAGGGAAACTACTGGACAAATCCGGTCAATTATGACATGACACTGAACAGCGAAAAAGTCGGAATTGCAGGATGTGTAAAAATAATTGAAGAATACCTGGTGATGAAGGGTCTGATCACAAGGGAACAGATCCTCTCAGAGCAGATCATAAAAGAGGAGGAAAAGAAATGAAGCTGGAAGAAACGGGACTGACATTTGAGGATATCAAGGAAAAAGTAAACAAATACATGATCGAGACCTATGAGAGAATGGATTTTCTGGCAGAAAGTGCGAAAGATCAGTATATCTACAATGAAAAAGGGGAAAAATATCTGGATTTTTATGCAGGTATCGCAGTAAACTCCGCAGGAAGCTGCAATGAAAAAGTAGTGAAAGCAGTCGTGGATCAGGCTCAGACACTGATGCATACCTTCAACTATCCATATACCATTCCCCAGGCCCTTCTTGCAGAAAAGGTCTGCACCACCATCGGAATGGATAAGATCTTTTTCCAGAATTCCGGTACGGAGGCAAATGAGGCCATGATCAAGATGGCCAGAAAATATGGAATCGAAAAATACGGTTCAAACCGTTATCATATCGTAACCGCAAAAATGGGATTCCACGGAAGAACCTTTGGTGCCATGTCAGCTACAGGCCAGCCGGGAAACGGATGCCAGGTTGGATTCGGACCGATGACCTACGGATTTTCCTACGCACCGTACAATGATCTTCAGGCTTTCAAAGATGCCTGCACAGAGAACACCATCGCTATCATGGTTGAACCGGTACAGGGTGAGGGCGGTGTCCATCCGGCAACCATGGAATTTATGAAGGGACTCCGTGAATTCTGTGATGAGAACGATATGCTCCTTCTGATTGATGAGGTTCAGACGGGCTGGTGCAGAACCGGTAAGGTGATGAGCTATATGAATTACGGAATCAAACCGGATATTGTTTCCATGGCAAAAGCACTTGGCGGCGGCATGCCGATCGGTGCGATCTGTGCTACAGAGGAAGTGGCAAAAGCCTTCACACCTGGTTCCCATGGAACAACCTTCGGCGGCCATCCGGTTTCCTGCGCTGCGGCACTTGCTGAGGTGGAAGAGCTTCTTGACAGAAATCTTGCTGACAATGCGGCAAAAATGGGTGCTTATTTCATGGAAAAGCTTGCAAAGCTCCCGCATGTAAAAGAGGTTCGTGGACAGGGCCTTCTGGTTGGTGTGGAGTTTGATGATACCATTTCCGGCGTGGATGTAAAGCACGGATGCATTGACAGACATCTTCTGATCACAGCGATCGGTGCACATACCATCCGCATGGTACCGCCGCTTATCATCACAGAGGAAGACTGTGACCAGGCAGCAGCGATCATCGAAGAGACGGTAAAGGCACTTTCAGAATAGGCGGAGGAGATGGACAGCATGAAGAGATTTACATTTTCCGTACCGCAGAATATTCTTTTTGGCGAAGGTGTATTAAAAGAGCTTCCCGGAGCAGCCGGGAAGCTTGGCGGAAAACATGGTTTTATCATTTCCGGGCCGACACTGAACAGACTTGGTGTGGTTGGGCAGTGCAAAGAAATTCTCACACAGGCCGGGATTGCAGTCAGTACTTTCTGCGATACCGAGGGAAATCCATCGGTTGAAACGGTGGAACGTGCCACAGAAGCATTCCAGGCAAGCGGCGCGGATTTTATTGTTGCCCTTGGAGGAGGTTCTCCCATGGATGTGGCAAAGGCTGTCGGCGTTGTGGCAAAATACGGCGGCAGTATCACGGAATATGAAGGTGCGGACAAGGTTCCGGGCGAGATCATCCCACTGATCGCCATTCCCACAACTGCAGGGACCGGTTCGGAAGTGACGGCTTTTTCCGTGATCACGGATCATAAAAGAAATTATAAGCTTACCGTATTTTCCTATAAACTGATTCCGGCGTATGCACTCCTGGATCCGCTGCTTCTCACATCAGCACCTGCTTCGGTAGCGGCAGCCTGTGGGATTGATGCCCTGATCCATGCGGAAGAATCCTACGTATCCCTGGATGCTTCTCCGTTTTCCGAGGCTATGAGTGAAAAAGCGATGGAACTGATCGGACGGAGTATCCGGACTTATGTGGCAGACCGCAGCAATCTTGAGGCAGCTTCCGATATGCTGGCAGGTTCCCTGTTTGCCGGAATCGCTTTTTCCTGGGCAAGACTTGGAAATATCCATGCCATGAGTCATCCGGTCAGTGCTTTTTACAATGTGCCCCATGGCGTTGCAAATGGAATCCTGTTTCCGTATATCGTGAAATATAACGAAAATGCGGCCTTTGAAAAATATCGGAAGATTTATAATTATATTTCCACGGAAAAGAAGAGTGCCTCCGAATTTTCAAAAGGAATGCTGGAGCAGGCAGTCCGTGAGCTGAATGCGCAGGTGGGAATTCCGGCAAACTTATCTGCCGCAGGAGTTACAGATGAACATTTTTCCCAGATGACAGACGATGCCATGAAGAGTGGAAACATTGCGGTAAATCCGGAAAAAACCGTCCGGGAGAATATCCTTAAGTTATATAAAGAAGCACTGTAAAAACAGATATTCAGAAGATCTGCACCGAGATCTTGGTGAGATATTCCGCTGAAGAAGCCGCTGCAAGCTCATCGATCACAGCTTCTTTATAAGAATACTGCCCGGTATGCAAACCATTCTCATCGATCCACTGAAACAGCTTCCGGCGTATATTTCCGAAAAATATGTTTCGGCAGATGTTCAAGCTTCTCCTGCACGGAAACCAGAGAGTGCTTCGTTTCGATGACCTGACGCGTTTTTCGGATTCGTTCTTCTTCCTTTAAAACTTCTTCCCGTTGTTCGAGAAGAAGTTTTTTTAATGCTTGTGGGTTGCGGTGATTTAAGAAGGCACCGATTTCCTTCAGTGGCATACCAAGCTTGCTCAGGCAGTTGATGGTAAAGAATATATCAAACTGATTTTCATTGTAATAACGGTATCCGCGGTCGTCAGTATAAGCTGGCTTAAAAAGCCCGATCTCATCATAATGGATCAGTGTACGCTTGTTTGTACCGCACAGACGCGCAAATTCTCCGGTTTTTATGCAAGGGTCATTAAATTTTTGCATAAATATACAATTCCTCCTTGACTATAACGTAACGGTATACTTTATAATAAGGCTGTTTTAGGAGAATCACAGCTAATAAGAAAAGAAAATTGATGAAAATAAAAAGGAGAAACAATCATGCCAAAGTTAAGTGACCGTGTCAACACCTTTACCGATTCCGTGATCCGCCGTATGACCAGGATCAGCGATGAGTACGGAGCCATCAACCTGTCGCAGGGATTTCCGGATTTTGATCCGCCGAAAGCAATTCTGGATGCACTTGCAAAAACTGCATATGAAGGACCACACCAGTACTCCATAACCTTCGGAGCAGAAAACTTCCGTGAAGCACTTGCCAGAAAGCAGGGAAAGGCCATCGGACGGGAGATCGATCCGGAGACAGAGATCGTAGTAACCTGCGGTGGAACCGAGGCCATGATGAGTGCCATGATGACCATCTGTAATCCTGGAGATAAGGTTATGGTATTTTCCCCGTTCTATGAGAACTATGGAGCAGATGCCATCCTTTCCGGAGCAGAGCCGATCTACATTCCGCTGGTACCGCCAACCTACGAGTTCGACATCAACCTGGTAGAGGAAGGCTTCAAAGCCGGGGCAAAAGCCATCATCGTCTGCAATCCGTCCAACCCGTGCGGAAAAGTTTTCACAAGAGAAGAGCTGACAGCCATCGGAGAGCTTGCCGTGAAATATGATGGCTTTGTTGTGACCGATGAGGTATATGAGCATATGGTCTATGCGCCGAACGAGCATGTATGCATGGCATCCCTTCCGGGAATGTACGAGCACACCATCACCTGCAACTCCCTTTCCAAAACCTACTCCATTACAGGATGGCGTCTTGGATATCTCATCGGACCGGAAGAAGTCATTGAAGGCGCAAAAAAAGTTCATGATTTCCTGACTGTAGGAGCAGCAGCACCCCTTCAGGAGGCAGCAGTTGTGGGACTGAATTTCCCGGAATCCTACTATAAAGATCTTCTTGCATTATATACAAAGAAAAGAGAGCATTTCCTCAATGGTCTGGACGAGATCGGCCTGAAGCACAATGTTCCGCAGGGAACCTATTTCGTCATGATCGACATTCAGGAATTTCTGGATCTTCCGCAGTTTGCCGGATATACAGACCTGGAATTCTGTGAGTGGATGATCAGAAACATCGGAGTTGCGGCGGTACCGGGATCAAGCTTTTTCCGCGAGGATATCAACAACCTGATCCGTCTTCATTTTGCCCGTGAGGAGAAAACCATCGACGAGGCACTTTCCCGCCTGAAGAAAATGAAGGAGCTGTTGAAATGACATACTCAGTAAATTTTGCAAATTATACCATCGGTGAGGATGCGTATCAAAATGTAAAAGAAGTATGCAGCCGTTATGGGAAAAAAGCTCTGCTGATTGGCGGAGAGCTGGCGTTGAAAGCCGGAAAAGAGAAACTTGTTCGGGCACTTTCAGATTCGACAGAGTCAGGTTCGAAAGGGGCAGGTTTGAACGGTCTGGCAGCAGTAACATCAGTGGCAGCGGAGAGAAATGTGTCCGCAGAAGATTCTGAGATTGAAATCGTAGACACGGTTCTTTTCGGTTCCGACTGTACATACGCCAGAATGGAAGAACTGGCAGCACATGCAAAAGAATGCGGCGCAGACATGATCTTCGGCATGGGTGGCGGAAAAGCACTGGACACAGCCAAAGGAACCGCTGAGAAAGCAGGCCTTCCGGTATTTACTTTCCCGACTATCGCGGCTACCTGTGCGGCAACGACAGCACTTTCTGTTGTGTACAAAGAAGACGGAAATTTTGACAGTTTCTACTTCTATGACAAACCGGCACGTCACAGTTTTATTGACACCGAAATCATCGCCCAGGCACCGGAGCGCTATCTTCGTGCGGGAATAGGTGATACGTTGGGAAAATATTTCGAATGCCATTTTGCGGCAAGGGGAGATGAGCTGCATCACAGTTCTGCTCTTGGCCGTGAGATCAGCAATATGTGTTATTTTCCACTCCGTGATTATGCGGAAAAAGCGTTGGAAGAATGCAGGGAAAATAAGGTAGGTACTGCACTGGAACAGGCCGTTCTTGCAAACATTATCAGTACAGGCCTGGTATCACTTCTTGTCTTGGATGAATACAACTGCGCCATTGCTCACTCTGTCTATTATGGGCTGGTGCTGCTTCCGGGATTTGAGGAAGAGAACCTTCATGGAGATGTGGTGGCTTACGGCGTTCTTGTCCAGCTGATGGTGGATGGAGAAGTGGAACAAGCCAAAGATCTGAAAGCGTTTTTGCGTAAGCTGGGCATTCGTACCACACTTGCGGAAATGGGGGCACCACTGGAAAGAGAAGCACTTGCAGCAGTGCTGAAAGAGACTGTCACAGGTCCGGACATGGAACATATCCCATCCAATGCGGCCGTAATCCTTACCAGAGAGCAGTATATGAGAGGCTTTTATACAAAAAGAGAAGCCGGTTACATTATGACAAACTTTTCCCTTGTGTCCATTCCGTTCTGTCTGATGGTTGCGGACACTATGGGAATTGCCAATATTTTCCCGCCGTTTTATCTGTGTATCTGTGTGGTTGGTATCATCCTGGCTGTGATCATCGCGAGAATCCCGCCGATCCGCATGGTGCCGGATACCTATCGTGAAGCAGTTGGAAAACAGATTGACGAAGAGATCCCGCAAGAAAAAGGAATGTTTGCCTATGCTCTGGAAATGAGCTGCAGACGTGCGGAGAAATTTACCCTGAAAAACGTGGGAGAGGGTGGTCTGGAAGTTATGGTGGGCATGTTCTTTGACCTGATCCCCATCGTAGTATCCTGGGGAACCATCGCGCTGATCATTGCGACCTATACACCATTTTTCAAATGGATTTCCTATCCGATGGGCATGTACTTAAATGTTCTCGGCGTACCGGAAGCTTTTGCGGCAGCACCGGCTACACTGGTAGGTTTTACCGATATGTTTATCCCGGCACTGCTTGCCGTGACCCTTACCTCTGTAAAAACAAATTTTCATAGAAAATCTGGTATTGTCAAGTCTGTTAAGTGCAGATATTGCGTTGTATAATAAATAAAAAAATTGAGCGTAAATATGCATTTTTTCACTTAGAGTGTGTAGAGCACCAGACAGTATAACGGGTATTATAGCATTTCCATAAATTACTGCATCAAGTTCAGCTGCTCAGAGCATGAATTGCTGGAACTGCTATAGACATTCGTGTTATCGGAGGATAAGAGATCATGGATTTTCGAATATTAAGATATTTTCTCACAGTAGCCAAAGAACAGAGTTTCACAAAGGCAGCCGAACAGTTACATATCACCCAGCCAACTCTCTCCAGGCAGCTTGCCGCTCTGGAAGAGGAACTGGGAGTTTCCCTTCTGGTGCGTTCCGGAAGACATATCACACTGACAGACCAGGGAATCCTCTTTAAGCGAAGAGCGCTGGAGATCCTGGATCTGGAAGAGCGGACTCTGGAAGAACTGAAAGGTGCCGAGGAACTGATGGAAGGAACTATCACCGTCGGCTGCGGAGAGTTTGTTGCAGTGGAGCGACTGGCAGAGCTCTGTAAACACTACCGGGAAAAATATCCTCTGGTTCAGATTGCCATCCACACAGCTACCGCAGATACCACCTACGAGCTGATGAACAAAGGACTTGTGGACATCGGGCTTTTTATGGAGCCGGTAAATACAGAAGGCCTGGATCACATCCGGATCCTGAACAGCGACCACTGGGTAGTCGGTATGCGTCCGGACGATCCCCTTGCAGAAAAAGAATTCATAGAAAAAAAAGATCTCCTGGATAAACCACTGATCCTGCCAGAACGAACAGGAGTCCAGAGCGAACTTGCCAACTGGTTTGGAAAAGATTTCAACCGGCTTCACATCGCCTACACCAGCAATCTTGGAACCAACGCCGGAGTCCTAGCCCTTTCCGGCGCAGGCTATCCCGTTTCCATCGAAGGTGCCGAGCGATACTGGCGGAAAGACCTTCTGGTACAGCGAAGACTCTACCCTGAGATCACCTCCAACACCGTAGTAGCCTGGCGAAGAAACATCCCCAATTCCCCTGTGGTGGAGAAATTTATTGAAGAGATCAAAGCGTTTGCAGAGTGGAACAAGTAAAAGAATCCCCTGGATACAGAAATATTTCCGTATTCAGGGGATTCTTTTGCCCTTGAGTACGTAAAAGAGATTCTAAACGGTCAGATGTAATGGTTAAATTCAACAATTTATATGCTACTATTCATTCTTTAAATAGTAGTATTTACCTTAGATATTTCACAATAGGCCAAAGTAGTGTTATTATTTTAACAAAAGAAAGAGATGCTTACGAAAGGAGAAGGTATGAGTAAAAATTACAAAGAGGCTCCGCTTACAAAATTTCATTTAAAGTTATATCTTTGTACAATTTTAGGGCAGATCGCTTGTGGTTATGCGTTGGGGATTGCAGGAACGGCAGTGACACAGGCACAGGATAAACTGGGGCTGAATGCATTTTGGGTAGGTTTACTTGGAGCTGGAACGTTGATAGGACTTGCAGGAAGTCTTGTGGTTGGAAATATTGCAGATAAGATCGGAAGAAGCAAGTTGCTGATTCTGGACATGGCACTTTTTTCCATTTTATCCGTGTTTCAGATGTTTACATCCAGTGTCGGGGTTCTCATGATACTCCGTATCTGCATCGGACTTTGTATCGCAGTTGATTATACGGTTGGAACAACAATCATTTCAGAGTGGTTTTCAGTAAAAGAAGGACCTGTATATCTGAGCCGCTTCATTATTTTCTGGACATTTGGTTATGTTGCTTCATTTTTTGCAGGACTTATTATGGGAAATATGTCAACAGACTATCATATTATTTTCATGAGTTCCCTTATTCCTGGCGGAATTGCAGCAGTTGTGAGAATTCTGATGGGTGTTCCGGAATCACCGACATGGCTGGCTTCTGTGGGAAGGAAAAAAGAAGCAGATGAGATGATCCAGAAACAGCTCGGGGATGGATACTGCGTTGTAGTAGAGGACAGGAAACAGGCAGCGGAAAAGGTTTCTGTAAAGGAATTATTTTCACCAAAGTACCGGAAAAATACACTTGTTGGAGGCGTTTTTTATGCCTGTCAGGTATTTCCGTATTTTGGAGTGGGAATTTTCTTACCAATATTAGTTGCACAGCTGAATATGGGAGATGCCAACACTTCAAGTATTTTATATGATGTTTTCTGTATGGCGGGTGCATTCCTTGGAACATGGTTATGCAACAATATTTCACGAAGACACTTCCTTGTTTCAACATTTTATATTTCTGCAATTGCACTGGGAGTTATGATCTTAGGACGAACAGCACCGATTGGTGTAACAGTAGTTTTTTTCTGTATTTATGCATTGGTAATGTCAATCGCAGTTGTAATGGAAAATCCATATCCTCCGGAATTATTTGATGACCGTGTAAGAGGAACTGGCGTGGGAATTGTTATCGCATTCAGCAGGATTGGAGCCGCAGCTGGAACGTTTTTACTTCCAATCCTTGTAGAGAAGGTAGGAGTGTATGGAACACTTAGTGTTTGTTTGGTGATACTGCTTGTAGGTGGAATCGTCTGCCAGTTATTTGCTCCAGAGACCTCTTTGAAGTATAAAAACAGTACAAAAGTAAAAACAAAATTATCTTAGTTAATAGTAAAAAATAACAATAAACACGTTTAATTATTAACAAAAAAAGAAGGAGAGATCAAACATGTCAAAAGCCTATATGGAAAGAATTCAGGCATTAAGGGATAATTATATGTCCCATCGCGTTGAGATGGATATTCTTGATGCCTACTATGTAACACAGGGATTTAAAGCAACGGAAGGACAGCCGTGGCAGATCCAGAAAGCAACAGCCATGAAAAATGTGTATGAGAATAAACCGATTTTCATTCAGGATCATGAGCTTCTGGTTGGCGGCGTTGCATTTAAACCACGTGCAGGTATTTTAAATCCGGATTCCGCTTGTTCCGTTATTGAGAAAGAGTTGGATACGATCAGCACACGTAAATACGATCCGTTTTATCTTTCAGAAGAAAATAAGAAACTTTTTATGGAAGAAGTTGCACCATACTGGAGAGGAAAATGTGT
>CAVIGE010000043.1:0-22131 GCA_963642325.1 Prevotella sp. CAG:279 | reverse complement strand
AAGTCAGAGAGCAACAGCATTGCAAATCAGAGAGAGTTACTTCGGAGCTTTGTAAAAAGCCGGCCGGATATTCAGATCTTTGATATATATGTGGATGACGGATATTCAGGAGGAAATTTTGACCGACCTGAGTTTAAACGAATGACAACTGATATAGAAGCTGGAAAAGTAAACTGTGTGATTGTAAAAGACTTATCCAGATTCGGAAGAGAATATATAGAAGCCGGGCGATGGATCGAAAAGATCTACCCGGCTTTAAATGTGCGTTTTATTTCAGTTACAGACCAGTTTGACAGCAAAACTGCAGATTTTTCAGAGAAGTCATTTGTAGTTCCGATCAAAAATTTTGTAAATGAAAGCTATTGCCGGGACATTTCCGGTAAAGTGCGAAGCCACCAGAAAATCAAACGTGAAAAAGGTGAGTTTATTGGAGCGTTTGCCCCGTATGGTTACTGCAAGGATCCGGAGAATAAGAATTGTCTGGTGATTGATTCTTATGCAGCGGATATTGTAATAAAAATATTTTCATGGAAAATTGATGGCTTCAGTCTTGGAGCAATCGCAGAAAAACTGAATGTACGTCATGTGCAGTCGCCAAAAGAATATAAAAAGGCAAATGGCGAGAATTATAATTCAGGATTTCATAGCTCAGACACACCGAAATGGTCGGCAGTGCAGATTAAAAGGATTCTGACCAATGAGGTTTACATTGGAAACATGGTGCAGGGCAAGCAGGAACGAATCAGCTATAAGGTAAAGAGGCGGCTGAATAAGCCGGAATCAGAGTGGGTGAAAGTAGAAAATACACATCCGGCAATCATCCGGCAGAATGATTTTGATGTGGTTCAGAAACTGCTTCAATATGATGGCAGGGCATCGAAAACATCAGACAGTGCAAACTTTTTTTCGGGATTTGTATTTTGTGGAGATTGCCATACGCCGATGATACGCAGGGTAAATCAGTATAAGGGGAAGAAAAAAGTCTTTTATATCTGCCAGACAAAGAATAAGGGTGGAGATTGCACCAGACACAGTATTCCGGAAGAGGTGCTGAAAAGGATTGTATTGAAAGAGATTCAGGCATATACAGCACTTTTTGTAGACTATCAGATGATTATGGAAGAACTTTGTGAGATGCAAGTCAGTTACGATCAGGTAATCGGTTATGATACGCAGATTAGTAAGTTGCAGGAAGAATATAACCGTTATTACAGCTTGAAAGCATCTTTAGGTGATGACTTGAAAGAGGGACTGATCAGCAAAGAAGAGTTCGATGATTTTCGGGAAAGTTACAGAAGAAAATGTGAAGAACTGGAGCAGATGATTGAGAACCAGAAAAAGCTGGTAAAACAAATGTTTGAGGGTGGAGTGTCTGCGACCATCCAGTTGGAGGAATGGAAGAAATCACTGGAAATCAAAGAACTGGATCGCACATTGCTGGCACTGACCGTAGATAAAATCTATATTTATGAAAACAAACAGATTAAAATTTATATCCGTTATCAGGATATGATTGAGAAAATGAAAGTCATAAGACGGTTTTATGCACAACACCGGACAGAGTGCAGGAAAGAGGTGGGATAAATGGCAAGGACAGCAAAAAGATATAAGAAAAAGGCAGAGAAGAAAGTTCTAGGGATTCCGGTAAGTATGGCTGCAATTTATGCCAGATTATCCGTAGACAGTGACGAAAAAAAGTCAGAATCTATTGAAACGCAGGTTACGTTGATAAAAGAATTTATTCAGAAGAACAATGAAAATCCAGACAGGGAATATGAGATTGTTATATATGATATTTATTCTGATCTGGGAAGAACCGGAACAAATTTTGACAGACCGGGATTTGAACGGATGATGAATGATGTCAGGGCAGGTAAAATAAACTGTATTCTGGTAAAGGATTTCTCACGATTTGGAAGAAATTATATCGAAACGGGAAACTATCTGGAAAAGATTCTTCCTTTTATGAAAGTGCAGTTTATTTCTGTATGCGACAACTATGATTCCTTTGCACCGGGTGCTAAGAATCAGGAATTATCCATGAATATCAAGAATCTGGTGAATGATGTATATGCGAAAGACATTTCCGCAAAGGAACGGGCAGCGAAACGTATTGCACAGAAAAATGGTGAGTATGTGGGATCTACGGCTCCATACGGATATCGTGTGGAAAAGGTAAATGGAATTTATAAGCTGATCGTGGAACCGGAAGCTGCAAAGATTGTCCGCAGGATTTTTGAAGAATATGCTTCAGGAGATGGCATACAGAGCATTATTGACAGGCTGTTTGAGGATGGGGTACATCGGATTTCAGACTATAACCAATATCATCATGTGTACTGTCAGGATGGAGAAAATCTTCATCAGTGGGGGAATTCTTCGATACGTGCGGTGTTGAACCGAAATAATTATTATGGTGATCTGGTTCAGAGAAAATACGAATCCAGATTTCAAAGAGGGGAAAAATGGTGTGACATACTGGACGAGAGTCAGTGGATTATTACGCCAAATGCCCATGAACCGATTATCAGTCGAGAACGGTTTGACAAAGCACAGGTCAGGTTAAAAGCAGCACAACAGAAAGCAACAAAAACTACAGTAGGATGGGAAGAGGATGAAAGAGCATTTTACAATGTATTCTATTGTGGAGACTGCAAACGGAAAATGTATACACGCAGATGCAGCGGCAATGTGTATTACTTTTGCAACGCTGCTCAGTATCGGGACGAAAGAAAATGCAGTCATAAATCTATTTCCGAAGAAGAGCTGCAGAAAATTGTCCGTTCGGAACTGACCAGACGGTTTCAGCTATCTGGCTTACGGAAAAAGGATATATCTGCTATAAGCAGTGCGGTATTTCTTTCCAAAATCAATGAGATTCAAACAGAGATCAGAAAACTGGATATAGATATGGAAAGACGTTCAGAAAAACTGGCACAGGCATTTATGAAATATAAAGAGGGTGAACTTTCCAAAGAAGCCTATATAGAAATGAAAGATGACTGTAATAACTGGAAAGAGTTTTGTGAAGAGAGAAAGAAGTCTCTGGAGCAGACCATACGAAAGCTGGAAAAACAGCAGAAAGAAGAAGCCAGATTTTTACGAAGTCTGTTGGAACTGGATGGGACAACCAGAATCAATGCGGAACTTGCTGAGGGCTTGATTGAAAGTATGTATCTATATGGTGATGGCAGACTGGAAATCAACTTCGGGTTTAAGGGGGCGGTAGAATATGAGTGATCAGAAATTGATTATTGGCTATTACCGACTTTCCATGGAAGATGACTCCGAGGGAGAAAGTAACAGTATTATCAATCAGAGAAAACTGGTAAAAGATTACATTTCCAATATTCCGGAACTGGCTTCTATGCCATTTCAGGAGTTTTATGACGATGGATATTCTGGTTCCAGTATGGAGCGTCCGGCAATTAAGCAGGTTTTGGAACTTGCCAGGGAGAACAAAGTACAGTGCATTGTGGTAAAAGATTTTTCACGTTTTGCCAGAAACTATATTGAGATGGGAACTTATCTGGAACAGATTTTTCCATTTCTTGGAGTACGCTTCATTTCTATTTCAGACCGATATGATTCTAAGGATTATAAAGGGAAGAGTTCGGATATCGAAGTACAGTTTAAAGGACTGATCGCAGACTTTTATGTGAAAGACCAGTCCGTAAATGTAAAAGCGGCAGTCAGCACCAGACGAGGAAATGGGGAGTACTGCTGTGGTTCTGCACCTTACGGGTATCAAATCAATCCTGAAAATAAGAAAGAACTGGTGATTGTAGAGGACGAAGCGGAAGTGATCCGCAGAGTATTTGAACTGACCAATCAGAGGTATTCCAAGATGGAGATTTGTAGGCTGTTCAATGAAGAGGGTGTATTGACTCCCTTGCAGTCCATGAGCAGACGACAGAAATCAGACAGCAAGAAAGCTGCCTCAAGAGGAATGCGGTGGACGAGTGATATGATACGGAAGATTGTGGATGATAAGACTTATATAGGTTGTATGGTTTATGGAAAGACAAAAATTCCAGATCCCGGAACTGGGAAAGAAGTACCAGTTCCGAGAAGTCAGTGGAAAGTGATGGAAAATCACCATGAGCCGATCGTATCAAAAGAAGTTTTTGAAAAAGTACAGTCCCTGCAGATCAGATACACCAGGAAAAGCAAATTCGACAGGGAAACAACACTGTTAGGTGACTATGTGAAGTGTGGAAATTGTCGCAGAAGCCTGACTTCAAGCAGCCCGGTTCATGGTCATATCCTTTATAGCTGTGCTTACAGTAAAGGAAAAGAAGATACAGGATGCTTTGCCGGGAAAGCGGATAACAAAATGCTGGAGCATATCGTGCTGGCAGAAATAAAGGCTTACTTACGTCAGAATATCAGCCAGGAACAGATGCAGCAATCCATGAGAAAACAGCATAAGGACAGCATAGAAGCTTATAAGACGGAAAGAGCAGACTGTGAAAAGCGTCAGGAGCAGATAAAAATTCAGAACCGCCAGAATTATGAGAAATATCACGAGGGACAGATGAATCAGAAACAGTTCATGGAAGCCAGGATGCAGTTGGAAGAAGAAAGAGAACGGCTGCAGAAACGTGTACAGGAACTGGGAGAACTGATAAATGGTGAGAAAGAAATCATGATGAAAAAGAATGTTCCAGTGGAGCAGATGTTGAAGTATTTAGGCTATGAAAAGCTGACACGAGAGATGCTGGAAAAATATGTGCAGGGGATATATGTGTATGATAACGGGAGAGTGGAGGTGGAGTGGGATGAGAAATAATAGTTTAATTTTTATTCAGAGATTTCGCTTTTAAGGAAGAAAGTTTCCCGTTTTACCTACCGTTTATGAGGAGAAACAGGAAAGACCCATACGGGATAAAAAGTTAGAGTTTTTTTATGTATAAAGAATCAAAAAGGACACCTTTTCATGTATAATTATGTTACCGACAAAATATACGAAAGAAGGTGTCTTTCTTTTATGCAAAAGTTTTTGACAGTCGGAATTTGTCGAACGAAAATGCTGGACAAAGCATATCGATGGCTCTATAATAAAGCTCACCAGAGATCTTCTGGTATCGATCACCGTCAGGTCAGGCGGGAGTTTCCACTATTAATTATCTTATTATAATGAAGGTACAGTTTTATGGGAAGGGGGCGCGTATGTCTTTTTATACGGTTTTACCTGTGGTTATCTCCGCAATGGCTGTCTGGATGGATCTTAGAGATGAATCTGTGGATAATGGCTGGATTCTTTTTTCTTTTGTGACAGGGTTTCTGATCCAGACCACAGAGAGAGGTGTGAAGGGCGGGGTTATATTTCTGGCTGGAGTAGCGGTTCCGGTTATTCTTCTGGGGATTTTATTTGTTTTTCGGATGCTCGGGGCAGGTGACATCAAGCTTTTATGCGCTCTGGGTGGGATTATGGGACCACGGGCGGTTACGGAATGTATCTTTTATTCTTTGCTTGCAGGAGCAGGCATTTCTCTGGCAATTCTTATTTCAACAGGCGGTATCCGCCGGCGATTCCTATATTTATATCAGTATATGAATGAATTTTACTGTACAGGTGAAATCCGTCCTTATTATAGAAAAGGAACGGGATTTCCGGAGAATTTTCATTTCACAGTACCGATATTTTTAAGTGCAATACTTTATGCAGGAGGTGTGTATTGAGGAAAAACATATTTGCAGTCTGTGATCTGGAAGTGGATTATGCCTTCAATTTTATGGATTATCTGAACCAGAAAAAGAATCTTCCTTTTGAAATCCAGGCATTTACTACAGCGGAGAGTCTGCTCGCTTATGGAAAAGAAAATCATATTGAGTTGCTGCTGATTTCCGACAAGGCCATGCAAAAGGAAATCCGTGAGCTTGGAATTGGAAAGATCATTATTCTTTCGGAAGGCGTTCATCCGCCGGAACTGGATCAGTATTCAAGTGTGTATAAATATCAGTCATCTTCTGATGTGATAAGAGAAGTAATGGCCTGCTATGGAGAAGAGAAGGCATTAAATCCGGTGGTTTTTCCGGCAATGAAAAAGACCATGGAGGTTATTGGGGTGTATTCGCCACTTGGCCGATGCCTGAAAACCTCTTTTGCGCTTGCGCTTGGACAGATACTGGCCAAAGATAAGGCGGTTCTTTATCTGAATCTTGAGGAATATTCAGGCTTTGAGGAGCTGCTTGGTAAAAAATTCCCTGCGAATCTCAGTGATCTTTTTTATTATGTCAGGCAGGGGAATGAGAATCTGATCCATCGTATGAACGGGATGATCCAGACTGTGAATAATCTGGATTTTGTGCCTCCGGTAAGGACTCCGTCGGATATTCGGACGGTATGCTGGGAAGACTGGGAACGGCTTTTGCAGGAGATTACCCTGCACAGTTCCTATGAGGTTCTGATCCTGGATATGGGAAGCGGTGTGGATGAGAATTTTCAGCTGCTGGATCTGTGTGCAAAAATTTATATGCCAGTTCTGAAGGATTCTGTATCGGTATGTAAAATAACACAGTTCGAAAATCTTCTGCGTATCTGGAATAAGGATAAGATTCTGGAAAAAACCGAAAAAATACATCTTCCTTTTCACATGGACAGTATATCCTCGGAATCTTATGTGGAACAGCTGGTGTGGAGTGAGCTTGGTGATTACATAAGGAAGCTTCTGAGAAAGAGGTGCTCATGAAGAGAGAAAAATTCAGGGAGATCCATGATCTGCTTATGGAACAGCTGGATGTATCCAGAGAACTGTCTGACAGGGAAATCCTGGAGGTGATCGATGATCTGATACTGAATCAGGTAAGAGGAGAGGGTTTTTCGCTGAAAGAAAAGGTGAACCTCCGGCAGGAATTATTCTGCTCTGTACGAAAGCTGGATGTATTGCAGGAACTTATTGAGGATGAAAGCGTAACAGAAATCATGGTCAACGGGCCGGATGCTATTTTTGTGGAACGGGCCGGAAAGCTGACCAGATGGAATAAGGTTTTTACATCCAGGGAAAAGCTGGAGGATGTGATACAGCAGATTGTAGGACGATGCAACCGTGTTGTAAATGAATCATCACCGATCGTTGATGCAAGACTGGAAAACGGGGCACGTGTCAATGCAGTTGTCTATCCGGTGGCTTTGAATGGGCCAATCCTCACGATCCGGCGTTTTCCGGATGACCCGATCACGATGGAGAAACTGATTTCTCTGGGAAGTATCAGTCAGGAATGTGCGGAGTTTCTGAAAAAACTGGTACAGGCCAGATATTCCATGGTGATCGGAGGAGGCACAGGAAGCGGAAAAACCACTTTTCTCGGAGCTGTTGCAGAATATATTCCGAAAGATGAACGGCTGATAACGATCGAGGATAATGCGGAACTGAAAATCAGGGGAATTGAAAATCTGGTATGCCTGGAAGCGAAGATGGCGAATATGGCAGGAGCGGCTTCTGTGACGATCCGTGATCTGATCCGATCGGCTTTGAGAATGCGACCGGACCGGATAATCGTTGGAGAGGTTCGTGGTGGAGAAGCGGTAGATATGCTGCAGAGCTTAAATACGGGTCATGATGGCAGCCTCTCCACGCTTCATGCCAACAGCAGCCGTGATATGCTTTCCAGAATTGAGACCATGACATTGATGGGAATTGACCTTCCCCTGGAAGCAATACGAAGACAGATCGCGTCAGGTGTGGACATTTTGGTACATCTTGGAAGGATGCGTGACAAAAGCAGGAAACTATTGGAGATCACGGAGGTATGCGGGTTTGAAGGCGGAGAAATCCAGACAAATCCCCTGTATCGATGGGAGGAAGAAAAAGGGCTTGTGAAGGTCGGAGAGCTTTTACATTGTGAAAAATTAGAACGGGCGGGAATTAAGTTATGAAAGAGCGGAAAGGAAAGAAACAGAAATGGGAAATTACAAGGAAGGATTACAGGACATATCATTTTACGGCGAAGGAAATTGGAAGATATCTTCTGGAGGGAGCTGCCGTATGCGCAGCAGCCGATTATCTGTTTTATCAGAATATTCTGGCACTTCTGTTTATGCTTCCGGTACCGGTTTTGTATCTGAAAATGCAGAAGAAAAAATGTATTGTAAGGCAGAAGCGGGAGTTGAACTACCAGTTCAGGGATGCGCTGACTTCCATGAACGTAGCGGTTCAGGCGGGGTACTCGGCCGAGAATGCAGTGCGGGCCAGCGTAAAGGATCTGGGAAGACTTTATGAAAATGGAAGCGATATCCTGGATGAGTTCCGGTATATTGAGAGCCAGATCCGTTTAAGCGTTCCGGTAGAAGAGCTGTTTATAGATTTTGGTAAACGAAGTGGTGTAGAGGATATTGAGAACTTTGCAGCAGTATTCTATGCTGCGAAACGGACTGGCGGAGATATGACGAAGGTAATTCAGAAGGTGGCCAGGATGCTGGGTGACAAAATAGAAGTGAAAAAAGAGATCGAGGCAACGCTGGCTGCGAAAAAATCAGAGCAGATGATTATGAGTCTTATGCCGGCTGGCATCATCTGTTATCTGAAGCTGACTTCTCCGGGATTTATGGATGTATTATATGGAAATATTTTTGGAATCTGTGCCATGACAGCTTGTATGGTGATCTATGGATTTTCCTACTGGCTTGGCGTAAAAATTGTAGATATAGAAGTGTAGGTGTTGATAATGTGGGTACATATTGTGATATTTATGGTCATCCTCGGAGCTTTTCTTGCCGGAAAGCTGGGGCGGCTGCCTCCGTGGGCGGGCAATGCAGAGGGACAGAAGCTTTTTATACTGGTGGCACTTGCCGGAAATATCATAGGAATGCTTCTGACACTTCAGAGCGGTGGTGGTACGGTGTATTCATCCGGATACCGTATGGAAAAAGAGGAGACAGGTGCTTATGAAGAGAAATTCATGGTATCTGTAGACGGAAAAGAGGCCGGTTCCCTGTATGTGCAGATACCGGAAAAAGAGACGGAAGAGTCGGGCGAAGAGCCGGAAACAGAAAAAGAACTGAGTGAGGAGCAGCAGCGCGAGAAAGAACTGCAGGATATGATCGTACAGTACAACCAGAAAAAGGATGACCCCAGGTATTATTATCTTCCGGATGAGTGGAATGGCAAACATCTGGAATGGCAGCAGCCAGGGGATACTACGGGAAGTCTGATCTCCGGGCTTGGACTAATCGCGGCGGCAGCACTGGTGATCGCGAAAAAACGGGAAGAACAAACTGTTCAGATGAAACGAAGAGAACAGATGCTGATGGATTATCCGGGGCTGATCATGAAATTTACTCTTCTGGTGCAGGCAGGCTTAACTGCGAGAAAGGCGTTTCAGAAAATTGCCTTAGATTATGGAAAGAGAGAAGATGGAAATAAACGGGCAGCTTACGAAGAAATCAGGACAGCGTGTTATGAAATGGACAGTGGGATTTCCGAGGCGGAGGCTTACCGGAGATTTGGAGAACGGTGCGGACAGGTAAAATATAAAACCCTGTCTACGCTTCTGATCCAAAATCTGCAGAAAGGAAGCCGGTATCTGTCTGACCTGCTGGAAAAGGAGGCTGTAGAAGCCTGGGAGGAAAGAAAAAGAAAGGCAAGAGTACTGGGAGAGGCAGCAGCCACAAAACTGCTTCTGCCGATGATCCTGATGCTTCTTGTGGTAATGGCTGTGATCATGCTTCCGGCCGGTCTTTCCTTTTACAGTGGAACATAACTGTTAAAAAGAATGGAAATGAGAGGTGACAAATGAAAAATTTATGGAAATATATGAGAGAATTTGCAGCGGAAGAGGATGCAGTGGGAGTTGTGGAGATTATCCTGATTCTGGTGGTTCTGATCAGTCTGGTCGTCATCTTTAAGGAACAGCTCACATCCCTTGTAAAAAAGATTCTCGCAAAAATCACAAAACAGAGCAACGCGATCTGACAAGACTAGGAAACGGTGAGTTCTGATCTGCCGTTTTGGAAAGGAGAAGTACCCTTTGGTGAAAACACTCAAAAAAGGCAGCATTACCATTTTTCTGGCTCTGATCTTGAGCCTCATACTTTCTCTTGTATGTGCCAGTATTGAATCTGTGCGGATGGCAGCTGCCAGGACCCAGATACTGAACAGTATGGATATTGGACTTTATTCCCTGTTCGGGCAGTATGACAGAAATCTTCTGGAAGATTATGATCTGTTTGCGCTGTATGCAGGCGGAAAGGAGGAACTGGATATGGCATCTGTGTATGACAATTTTCAGTCCTATATGAAACCTGTATTAAAACAGAACAGTCAGAAGCTTACGCTTCTTCAGGGAGGATTCAATGGATATCAGCTGCTGACGGATGGAAATGGGGAAGTTTTTTATCAGCAGGCAGTAAAAAATATGAAAGAAACTCTGGGAAGCCAGGGGGTACAGATCCTTCTTGACAAATTGAAGCAGCGGCAGAAAAAGACAGACGAAGCAGAGAAGAAGGGAGAACAGGCAGAGAACGGAGATACATTAAAATCCTATGATTCTGAAATTTCTGATGCTGCGAAAAAGAGCGAGGAAGCAGAAAGAGAGCAGCAGAATCAGTCGTCTTCGGGAGAATTTGGAGATGGCGGGAGTGCAGAGGATTTTACCGGGGGTGTAAATACAGAGGTGGAAAATCCGATTCCCGTTATTCGCAAAGTACGAAAAATGGGACTTCTGGATCTTGTGGTTCCGGCAGAAAAGGGAATCTCCGATGCTTCTGTCAATAAAAAAATGCTGGCATCAGAAAGAAAACTCCAGAGCGGACTGGAAATGAATACCAATATACAGTCCGATGGCTCGTACACTTCCGGAATAATTTTTGGCCAGTATCTTCTGAATAAGCTGGGAAATTATACGCAGCCAGCCTCGTCAGGGCTGAAATACCAGGTGGAGTATATCCTTGGCGGAAAGAACAGTGACAGAGAAAACCTGAAATCTGTAGCAACGAAGCTTCTTCTGATCAGGCAGGGTGTTAATATGGCCTATCTTATTTCTGATGGTGGAAAACGCATTCAGATAGAAGCACTTTCCCTGGCTATTGCATCAGGCTTTTTGATTCCACCGGCGGCAGCTGTGATCGAGGGAGCATTGATGTTCTGCTGGGCATTTGCGGAAAGCATTCTGGATGTGAGGGAGCTTTTTGCAGGAGGACATGTGCCACTGGTAAAGACGGCAGCGGACTGGCAGCTCTCCTTGAACAATCTTTCAGATATTTTGAAGAATCTGGATTCTGAAAGGAAAGATTCAGGGGACGGGATGTCCTATGAAGATTATCTTCAGGTAATGCTTATGGCAAAAGGAAAACAGCAGAAGGTTACGAGAGGAATGGATATGATCGAATGCGCGATCCGGGACAAAGGAAACAGACCGCAGTTTTGCATGGATCACTGTATCGTTGCGATTGAAGCTTCAGCGGATGTAAGGGCGAATAAAAAGAAAACATTTACAGTTACAAGGCAATATGCCTATGAGTAGAAGAGAGGTGCTAAGGGATGCTTTTTCAGAAAAAAAAGAAGGGTAATATGCAAATAGACAGACTGGATAAAAAAAGAGAAAGGCGCTCTCCACGAAGAAGATATTTCCTGTTTTCCCCGATATTCAGGAATTTATTTTCTGAAAAAGTATCCCTTGGCATCTTTCGAAAAAAGCTTGGAAGGGCAAGCCTCACTGTGGAGACGGCACTGGCACTGCCGGTATTCTTTTTCGGGGTGATCACCATGCTGTCCTTTATGGATATTTATAAGATCCAGACGGAACATCTGACAAAGCTTTGCCAGAATGCCAGGGAAGCCGGAATGTACGCATATGGGACAGGAGAATCGACAACAGAAAATATTGTTTTGCCGGATGTATATGGTTATCAGCCTGTAGGAGGCTTGATTCCGCTGCCGAAGATCTGGTTTCACAATACAGTAAAGGTTCATGCGTGGACAGGAACCTGGTATGAAGATGGCAATAATGGAACAGAAAACCAGCCTATGGTATATGTGACGGAATCAGGGACTGTTTATCACAGAAAACTTGGCTGCAGTTATCTGAATCCTTCTGTGCAGCAGGCATCGGGTACATCTGTAAAAACGATGAAAAACACATATGGCGAAAAATATCAGGCCTGTGAGCTGTGCAGCCGTGGGCAGGAACCGGCAGGGGTGGTATATATAACGAAAAAAAGTAACCGGTTTCATAATCGGGAAAGCTGCAGTGGATTGAAAAGATCTGTGCGCATGGTAAAAGAATCAGAGATTTCCGGCGAAATGAACGCCTGTGGAAGATGTGGCTGAGAGAGGATGTGGGGAATATGAGCATCGATGGAATATGTATGGCAGTATTTTTGGGAATCAATACATGGACAGATATCCGGAAAAGGGAGATTTGTCTTCCGGTGCTATGTCTTTTTCTGACAGGTGGGATTTTGTGGAGGATAAAGGGTGGAACTGTATATCCGGAGGGACTGGCTTCTATGGGAATCGGCAGTCTGGCAGCGATGATATCTGCGTTGAGCAGGGGGAAAGTGGGGATAGGAGACGGATTGCTGATCCTTGCCATGGGTTCTGTGCTGGATGTGGGAGAATTATTGGAAATGCTTTGTCTGGCACTTCTTTTATGTGGGATTTATGCAGGATTTCAGTTATGTATGTTTAAAAAGAAACGTGATACGGAAATACCTTTTGCACCGTTTTTGATGCTGGGATATCTGGGAGGGATATTACTGTGAGGAAAATAAAAAGAGGAAGCTTTACAATAGAAGCAGCACTTCTGATGCCTGTAATCTTGCTGGTACTGATGGGAGTTCTGTATCTGAATTTTTTTGTACATAACAGGGCATGGCTGACCGCAGCTGCCTGTGAAGCGGCAGTCAGCGGAAGCATGGAGGGATACAGTAAAAATGGAAAAATCTATGAAAAAGCGGATCTTCAGGGAAGGATGCTGGGAAGCACAGGACTGCCAGGCGGCGAAAATCTCAGTATGCAGACAAGTGTAGGGAAAACTGTGCAGGTGACATACCGAATGGAGGTTCCGGCCGGCTTTCTGGGACTGAAATGGGAGGTAAAGGCAACGGGAAAAGCAGTGCCTCTACGCCCGGTTGGCTGGATACGAAAAGTAAAAAGTGCCAGAGATGTGGTGGAAGGGGCGAAACAGTAAAATGAAATCAGAATATAAAAGAGACATGAACCATAATTATCTGATCCTGACAGGAGAAGATGTGATCGATACAGATTCCTATCAGGTGAGAATGATCGTAGCGAATGTAGTTCCGGATCTTCTTCAATGCAGGATACAGGGGATGGACGGAAAATTTATGGTCTATTATGATGTGACATCCAGACATTCACTTAGTGCACTTTTTGAAGATAAAAAACTGGGGATAGAGGAGCTTCAGGTGATTCTCGGAGGATTTATACAGGTGATGGAAGAAATGTCGGAGTATCTTTTGAATCCCTGCCAGCTGATTTTGGAACCAGAGTATGTTTATATGGATGCGGAAAAAAAGAATGTTCGTTTCTGCTATCTTCCGGGGTTTCACGGAGAGATACAGAAGCAGTTTCAGAATCTTGCAGAGTATTTTCTGCCAAAGCTGGACCATGAGGACGGAAAGGCAGTTATGCTGGGATATGGTGTATATCGTCGGGCACTGGAAGACAGCTTTCATCTGGAACATATCAAAGAAGAGCTGTATAAAGTGCGGGAGGGCAAAGAGTCTGATTTTCTGGATTATGAAAAGAAGCCAATGAAGCAGCCGGAGAAGATCGATCCAATAAAAGAAGATCAACAGAAGGAATTATGGGAAGGCGGCAGTTGGGAAAGGGAAAATAACGAAAGTGCAGAAAAGAAAACGGGAAAAAGAAGAAGGAAAGAGGAAAACAGGAAAACAGATAAAATATGGAAACCTGTGGCCGGATTTGCAGGAGCACTTCTGATTTTGCTTGGTATTACCATAGGGATGGCAGGCGGATATCTTCCGCGAATAGGTACGGAGGTTCTTCTTGGTGTGGTTTTGCTGATGATGGCAATTGGAATGCTGGGATATATTTTATTGAAAAAAATTCCGGAAAAAAAACAGGAGAAAATTAATGTGAAAGGAAACCGCGGAAATACAGATGTCCGATATACCGGACAGAATGAAGCTATGTGGCAGAATCCGGAAGTGGATGGAATGAAAACCAGGAAAGAGGGAGCTGGTGACGGAAGAGAAAATATCACGGAAAACAGAAAGCAGGGCAGTATGATAAGTGAAAAACTGCTTGAGACTGTGGATCGCAGAAGGAAAACAGAAGAAGTTTCAGAAGGTTTTGGCGAGACCGTGGTTCTTTCCTCCGGAGCTGTGAAAGGGCCGGCTACACTGGTAAGCAGAGAACCGGGAGAATTGGCAACCGTCTATCTGGAGCAGGATATTGTTGTGATCGGAAAACTGGAGACAGCAGCAGATGTGGTTATCAGTATTCCTACAGTGAGCCGGATCCATGCAAAAATACGGAAAAAGGATGGAGAATATTACCTGACAGATCTGAATTCTAGAAATGGAACATCTGTAAATGGACAGATGTTGAAAACAGGAGAGGACTATATGTTAAAAGACGAAGATGAAGTGGATTTTGCACAGGCTCGCTATATTTTTTTGAAATAGCAGAGAGAAAACTGCGGTTTTTTGTCGTATTATATGATGGGGTGCAGGTTGTACAGATATCTGAAATCTGTTAAAATATCCAAAAAACTATTATAGCAGTTCCGATAATTAATACATCCGAAGGAAGCTGCTGGAGTAATTCATGGAAATGCTATAATTGGCAGAGCTGGAAAAGAGGTTTCAAGTGGAAGAAATAAAAAAAGAACCTGTAACTGCATTACTGATCCTGATAAATACACTGATCTTTCTGGCAGTGGAATTTACCGGTGGCTCAGAGAACGGACAGCATATGCTGGAATGTGGGGCTGCCTATGCACCGCTGATTCTGGAACAGGGAGAATGGTATCGTGTTTTTTCAAGCATGTTTCTGCATTTTGGTGCACCACATCTTATTGACAATATGTTGGTGCTGTTTGTGCTCGGACAGCGGCTGGAACCATCCACAGGCAGATTGCGATTTCTGCTGATCTATATTACAGGTGGCCTGGGCGGTAATCTTATCTCTCTGTTCTGGGATATGCATACAGGAGATTATGCGATATCGGCAGGAGCCTCGGGAGCTGTTTTTGCAGTTATGGGAGGTATGATCTATGTAATTATCCGGCACAGAGGAAGAATGGCAGATCTTACCATGAAACAGATGCTTATCATGGCTGCATTTTCTCTCTATTTTGGATTTGCGAGTGAAGGCGTGGATAACGCAGCCCATGCAGGCGGTTTGCTATGTGGCTTTCTGGTGGCGATGATTTTTTATCATCCCAGAAAAACGTGGAAAATGGTTCCGTGATCGGGGCTGCTTTCTAAGGAGATAGAACCGTTGTGTGCTTCCACGATCTGTTTTACAACAGGAAGCCCAAGTCCGGTTCCGGATTCCTTTGTTGTAAAGAACGGCTGGAAAATACCTGCCTGCTGTTCAGGGGAGATTCCACATCCATTATCCTGAATATCAATAGCAATACCGGAATTAGACGGATATGCGGATACGGTTATTTTTCCGCCGGGAACAGGAACGGCTTCCCAGGCATTTTTCAGAAGATTAAGAAGCATCTGACGGATTTTGATCTGATCCAGCATCATGACAGGAAGAGAATCCGGGATGTCTGATTCCAGTGTGATTTCAAGATACTCGAGAGTAGGCCTGACAGAGGAAAGGATCGTTTTCAGATAAGCACAGGTATCAGTACTTTTGGGTGTGATACGGGCTGCATTATTGAAAGCAGATAGTTCGTCAAGAAGTTCCCTGACGTAAATAAGATTGTCCATGACATCCTCCCACTGCTTATATTCCTGAACCTCGGGATGGGAGGATGCGATCATCTGAAGGCCGCTGTTGATAAGTGTTATGGGATTTCGGATCTCATGAGAGAATTTCGAAAGAGTGTAATGGAATTCCTCTTTCAATTTGTCAACTGTATTGTCGTTGTGCATATTATCACCTCGGAAAGATATTAACATCAGAAATTTTAAATATCAACAAGAACAGTATTGAAAAAATCGAGAAAATACGAGAAAATAAAAGAAATATAAATCTGTTTTCATAAGAGGAGGATATAAAAATGGGAGATTGTATATTTTGTAAGATAGCGAATGGAGAAATTCCGTCAGCAACCCTGTATGAGGATGAGGAATTTCGTGTGATCCTGGATCTGGGACCTGCAAGTAAAGGACATTCATTGATCCTGCCGAAGAAGCATGCAGCAAATATTTATGAACTTCCAGATGAAACTGCAGGAAAAGCCATGATCCTTGCAAAAAAAATGGCAGGAAAGCTGACAGATGCGTTGGGGTGTGATGGGTTCAATATCGTTCAGAACAACGGAGAAATTGCGGGACAGACAGTATTTCATTTTCACATGCATCTGATTCCAAGGTATGCGGGAGATGGTGTAGGATTAAACTGGACACCAGGACAGCTCAGTGATGAGGATAAGGAAGAAATTCTGCATAAAGTAAAAGAGTAACTGTTGATTTACTAAAGAGAAAAAATGAATAAAATTGATTATGAAAGTTTTTATCTGAAATATCGTAAAGTAGCAAAATCATATGCATATGGCATCTTGAATGACTGGTACATCGCAGATGATATCAGTCAGGAAGTGCTTTACAAAATGTATACCATGAGATATGAGCTGAATTTCGAAAATGAAAAGATGCTGTATGCGTTGATACGTAGATCTGCCGTGAACAAGGCAATGGATTATAAAAAGAAGGCCAGCACAAAACATGAATTTTCCTGTCACGATGAAATTGCATCGGTTCTGGACCGGAGACTCCATGTGAATGCAGAAGATGAGATATTACGGCAGGAAGAAAATAAATTTATGCATATGGTACTGGAAAGATTTCGTGCAGAACAGCCAGTGAATTATGAAATCCTGATCCAGGTAAAGTTCATGGGTATTCCTGTCGAAACTGTAGCAGAGGAGTTCGGACTGACGAAGAGTGGTGTGAATAACAGAATTTACAAAGCGAAACGCTGGTTAAAAGAAGAGTATGGAAAAGCCTATAAATGAAAGAAAACCCTGCCAGTTTCCGTAAAGGGAGGGGCAGAGTCTTTCATGAATATCGTTGTCAGGAGCGGGTACATTCTTCGATAAGATCTGTGATCTTACGGATGGAATCTACATGGCCATTTCCGGCCATTGCGTCAATATATTTCTGGCGGTCTGTATAAAGCTGGCGGATAGTATCCAGAAGTTTCGCTTCTGTGATTTCTTCTTCCTCGAGAACCATACTGAATCCCTGGCGTTCAAAGGAACGTGCGTTGAGGATCTGATCACCACGGCTGGCTTTAGCTGAGAGAGGAATCAGAAGGTTGGGTTTATGGAGTTCGTTGATCTCGCAGATTGCATTAGCTCCTGCGCGGGAAATTACGATGTCGGCAAGGGCAAACAGATCCGGAAGTTCATCTTTAATATACTCATATTGAACGTATCCGGCAGTTCCGTTTAGGCTCTCATCCGTCTTTCCCTTTCCGCAGAGGTGCACAACCTGAAATTCTTTCAGGAGTTCCGGAAGGATCTTACGGACATTATCATTAACCGAGGCTGCACCGAGACTGCCGCCGATAACCATAAGGACAGGCTTGTCTGCATTAAATCCGCAGAATTTACGTCCGGCTTCTGCATTTCCGGACAGAAGCTCCTGGCGGATCGGAGTTCCGGTAAGAACGGCTTTGTTTTCTGGAAGGTTGGCTACTGTCTCCGGGAAATTACAGCAGATTTTTGTTGCGGAAGAAAGACAGAGCTTATTGGCAAGGCCGGGAGTCATGTCAGACTCATGAATAAGTGCTGGAATTTTCAGACGGCTGGCTGCGATCACCACAGGAACGGTAACGAAGCCACCCTTTGAAAAAACAACATCCGGTTTCAGCTGCTTCAGGATTTTTCTGGCCTGGCTGAAGCCTTTCAGTACACGGAATGGATCGGAAAAGTTTTTGAGATCAAAGTAGCGTCTCAGCTTTCCTGATGAAATTCCATAGTAGGGGATACCAAGCTCTTCGATCAGCTTTTTTTCAATTCCCTCGTAGGAACCGATATAGGAAATTTTATAACCAAGCTCCTGGAGTCTTGGAATCAAAGCAATATTAGGGGTTACATGGCCGGCAGTACCACCGCCGGTAAGTACAATGTGTTTCATTTGGATTCCTCCCGAATAGTCATATACTATTATTAAATATGAACTCTAACGGAGAAATTGTCAAGGAAAGATAGGTTTACAGGTGAAAAAATTAATGGGAAATTTCAGCGATGAAGAACTGGAAAATTGGTTGGCTGAGGAATATAACAAGGAAATTGATGAAATGGAAAAAATTATGTTTCCGGATGGCAATATTCCTGATGATGGCGAAACCGAAGAAGAGGCCAGAGCTGCATATGCAAGACTTGTAGAGCGACTGAAGGCAGATGGCATCTATGAAGAAGAAAATGACAGCGGGAATACTGATGATCATAAAGAAATCAATGAAAAGACAGAAGAGGCAGAGAAAGTAAAAATTGTTTATCTGCCTGCAAAACCCAAAAAAAGGAATCGGATCTCACGTGTGGCAGCGGCAGTTATTGTATGTACAGCAGGTGTGTTTGCGGCGAGTATGACAAGTCAGGCTAACAGGAGTTATTTTATTGATTCGGTGAAACTTTGGACGGGGAATGATACAAAAATAGTTATAGATAATGATAAAAATAATGAGAAAGCTAATATAGATGAGGCAGAAGCGATTTCAGATATAGAACAACAATTAAATATAAATATTCCTAGATTTATGTATAGACCAGATGGCTTAAAGTTTGTAGATTATACTGTAAATATCCAACTGGGATATGCTTTGGTAGAATATGAGCATCAAGGAAATATTTTATCAGTGTATGTGAGCGAATATGATGAAAATAATAAAAGTAGCGATGCAAAGTTAGAGGGAAAAACGATAAAAACAATAGAATTGAATGATGATAAAATAATCATAGAAATAAGACAAATCCAAGGAAAAACAGATAAAATTCCTAGTTATGCTGCTATTTGGAAAGATGAAACAAGCATGTATCAAATTAGTGGGAGAATGGAGAAAAAAGAATTTATCAAAGTTATAGAAAATATGCGATTTTAGAGAGAAGTAAAAACAACTATTTCGTATTATAAATGTAATGTGAGGCTTGCTGATGAAGGAGAAATAGTGTGAAAAGAAAATTCTCTCAGATATTAGGAATATTATTGTTGACGGTTATTTTGGGAATTTCAAATGTGATTCCAGCCGTAGCAATGGATTTAGAGGAAGAAATAGAGACAGATTCAGATTATGCAGAGGATACGTCTTATAGTGTATTACGTGGGAATAATTTGAATTTTGGAACAACATCTATACAAAAGTTAGCAAGTAATAAAGTTGGTATTTATGGTATAACACAGTGCCATCATACCTGTGATAAAGTATATCTTGAAGTATATTTAGAACGTAAAGTTAATGGCTCATATTCAACGTATAAAAGTTGGAGTTTTACAACAAATAATGCAACTAAACTTGTTAAAGATATCACAGTAATTGTTCCAAGCGGTTACTACTATCGTGTGCGTGGCTACCACGCAGCGAAAGATGGAAGCAAGGAATCTGTAACAACTTTGACAAGCGGCATCTTAGTCAAATAAAGCTCATCACCATTCCCCCCAGCGATGCCCCAAACCCCCAATAAAAAAATCCAGTAAACTTACATTACCATCGCTGGTGGGATTTCGAAAAAAACTGAAAAAATACAACAATTCTGAACAGATTTTACTATCTCTGTTAATTCTAAAGTGGATCAATAAAAAATCATATATATTTCACAAAAAGACTGTTAAAAATCACAAAATCCATGTATAATAAATACAATAAAATAACTGTTGATAAACAAAACGTCTGGCATTTTTATTCATAGATGAAGATGGACAGATAAAAGGGGGCTTGTGCATGAAGATAACATTTATCGGTGCAACGCATGAAGTGACCGGAAGCTGTTATTATCTGGAAGCAGCAGGGCGGAAATTCCTGGTGGATTATGGTATGGAGCAGGGACCGGATTATTATGAGAACAAGGAGTTGCCTGTAGCTCCGGGCGATCTTGATTTTGTACTTCTGACACATGCGCATATGGATCATTCCGGGAATCTTCCGGCATTGTATGCTAAGGGATATCAGGGACCAATCTATGCAACAGAAGCGACCTGTAATCTTTGCGATATTATGCTTCGTGACAGTGCGCATATTCAGATGTTTGAGGCAGAATGGAGAAATCGTAAGGGACGAAGAGAAGGTAAACCGGAATTCGTTCCTGCGTACACGATGGAAGATGCCATGGGTGTCCTGCGTAACTTTGTCAGATGCCCTTATGATAAGATTATAAGACCAGCCGAAGGGATTGAAGTACGTTTCGTAGATGCCGGACATCTCCTTGGTTCCAGCAGCATTGAAGTATGGATGACAGAGGATGATAAAACGGAGAAGATCGTATTTTCCGGAGATATTGGAAATTTAGACCAGCCGTTGATCAAGGATCCCACTTATATTAAAGAAGCTGATTATGTCGTTATGGAATCTACCTATGGAGACAGAAGCCACGGAGAACGTCCGGATTATCCGGTAATGCTTGCTGAGATCATACAGAGAACCTTCGACAGAGGCGGAAGCCTGGTGATTCCTTCCTTTGCAGTTGGAAGAACACAGGAAATGCTTTATTTTATCCGGCAGATCAAGGAACAGGGACTTGTTCACGGTCATGATGGCTTCACTGTTTATGTGGATAGCCCATTGGCCAATGAGGCCACTACGATTTTCAGCGAGAATGCGTATACCTGTTATGATGAGGAAGCGATGGAGCTTCTGAGTAAGGGAATCAATCCTCTGTCTTTCCCGGGCTTGAAGACATCCGTTACAACGGATGATTCCAGAGCTATCAATTTTGATACAGACTGCAAGGTTATTATTTCTGCCAGCGGTATGTGTGATGCAGGACGTATTAAACATCATTTGAAGCATAACTTGTGGAATCCCAGAAATACGGTACTTTTTGTTGGATATCAGGCAATCGGAACGCCTGGCCGTGCTCTCCTGGAAGGCGCAACGGAAATGAAGTTGTTTGGTGAGAACGTTCAGGTAGCCGCTGAAATCTGCAGAATGCCGGGAATCAGTGGTCATGCAGACGTGAACGGACTGCTGGAATGGGCCAGGGCATTTAAAGAGAAGCCGAAGCATGTGTTTGTTACGCATGGTGATGATACAGTGACAGAAGTTTTTGCCCAGAGATTGAAGGAAGATCTGGGATATGCGGCTACAGCACCGTTCAGTGGAACGGAATATGATCTTCTTGAGAATAAATGTATCCGTGAAGCACCCGGGATCCGTATTGTCAGGGCAGCTGCATCTCCGAAGGCGAGCCGTGCTGCCCGTGCATACGAGAAGCTTCTTGCAATGGGACGCCGACTGATGACTGTGATTCGTAAAAATGAAGGCTGTCCGAACAAGGATCTGGATCGCTTTGCAAGAGATATCCAGTCATTGTGTGATAAATGGGACAGAGATGATGTTTAACGTTACTGTTCGCAGGCAATGTTCCGTAAGGAGATTTTTGTGAACAAAGTTCACAGCCCGACATAATAAAAAAGCACACTGCCAGGAGGATTTTCTGACAGTGTGCCTGAAATATTATATTAATTTTTTTCAATCGCCTCACGGATAGCCTTGGCAAGCTGGTCCGGACATGAGGTTGGTTTGAAACCGCAGCGGATACCTTCCAGACGGCTGATAACTTCATCTGCATCCATACCTTCTGCAAGCTGAGCTACACCCTGTGTATTTCCGGAGCAGCCACCTGTGAATTTTATGTTGTGAACCTTCTTATTATCATCAATCTCAAACTCAATTCCCTGAGCACAGACACCCTTTGTCTTATAAATCATTCTGTTTTCCTGCTACTAAAAACATATACAAATGTGTATATGCTAGATGATTCGCTATAATCTCACGATTTATAGTTACTGCTTCAACG
>CAVIGE010000042.1:0-22809 GCA_963642325.1 Prevotella sp. CAG:279 | reverse complement strand
TACCTGCTTTAATGTCGTTAACAGCTTTTGTTACGTCCATTGTTACAGTACCAGCCTTCGGGTTTGGCATTAAACCTTTCGGTCCAAGTACACGGCCAAGACGTCCTACAACGCCCATCATGTCAGGTGTTGCAACTACAACGTCAAAGTCAAGCCATCCCTCGTTCTGGATCTTCGGAATGAGGTCCTCAGCTCCTACGAAGTCTGCTCCTGCTGCCTTTGCCTCTTCTGCCTTGGCATCTTTGGCAAATACAAGTACACGAACCTTTTTACCTGTTCCGTGTGGCAGAACAACTGCTCCACGGATCTGCTGATCTGCATGACGTCCATCGCAGCCTGTACGGATGTGAACTTCGATGGTCTCGTCGAACTTAGCTACAGCTGTTTTTTTAACAAGGCTGATAGCCTCTGGTGCATCATATAATGTTGCGCGGTCTACTGCTTTCGCAGCTTCCACATATTTCTTTCCTCGTTTCATTTCTATAACCTCCTGTGGTATTTGCGGGGAAAAGCCCTCCCACTTGAAAATTTCACTTTTTCTACGGGAACCCCGAACTTATGCTTCGGTATTTATCAGTCTACGACTTCGATTCCCATACTTCTTGCTGTACCGGCGATCATGCTCATAGCAGCCTCGATGGATGCTGCATTGAGGTCTTTCATCTTCAGCTCAGCGATCTCCTGAACCTGTGCCTTAGTAACCTTAGCTACTTTGACCTTGTTCGGTGTACCGGAACCAGATTTGATGTTTGCAGCTTTCTTAAGAAGAACTGCAGCCGGCGGAGTCTTGGTTATGAAGCTGAAACTTCTGTCAGCGTAAACAGTGATTACAACCGGGATGATAAGGTCTCCCTGATCAGCTGTTCTTGCGTTGAACTCCTTGGTAAACTGTACGATGTTTACACCGTGCTGTCCGAGAGCCGGACCTACAGGTGGTGCTGGAGTTGCTTTACCAGCCGGAATCTGTAATTTGATATATCCTGTTACTTTCTTTGCCATTTTCGGCACCTCCTATGTGGTATTGGCGGGGGTGTGTCCCTCCCACTTGCTGTTACCTTGTTTTTTAATTATTCAGCTTTTTTGATTTCTGTGAAACTTATCTCTACCGGTGTTTCACGACCGAAAAGCTCAACATTGATCGTTACGGTCTGCTTCTGCATGTTGATACCTGTGATCACACCTGCGGTATCCTTCCATGCACCACCGGTAACGACTACCATGTCGCCCTCTGCGAAATCCACCTCGATATCCGGTTCCTGGATACCAAGCGGCAGCATTTCCTCTTCTGTAAGAGGCACAGGCTTCGATCCCGGTCCTACGAATCCGGTAACACCTCTGGTATTACGGACTACATACCAGGTATCGTCATTCATCACCATATTGAGAAGCACATAGCCTGGAAACATCTTCTTCTGAACCTGTCTTGAGGTTCCGTTCTTCATCTCCACTACATCCTGCAGCGGAACACGGACCTCCAGGATCTGGTCTTCCAGGTGTCTGTTCTCGATCGTCTTTTCAATGTTGGCTTTTACCTTGTTCTCATACCCTGAATAGGTATGGACAACGTACCATTTTGCTGCTTCTGACATACAATCACCTTTGCCCTTACTTAATTAAGAGATTAATGCATTCCAGGATTCCGGAATCCATTACACTGATAACCACTGCCATGATGATCGTAACAACTACGACCACAACAGTCTGCTTTGCCAGTGTGGGACGGTCTGTCCAGACAATCTTCTCAAATTCTGACTGAAGTCCCTGAAACCAACTCTTTTTCTGCGTCTTATCCGCAGATTTCTGTTTTTCCATAGCATAACCTCACAAATCTCTGTGATTACTTTGTTTCCTTGTGCAGAGTGTGTGTATGACAGAACTTACAATATTTCTTGGTCTCCATTCTCTCAGGATGGTTCTTTTTCTCCTTCGTCATATTGTAGTTACGCTGCTTGCACTCGGTGCATGCTAATGTAATCTTAACGCGCACAACTTCCACCTCCAGTGTTTTCATTTGCATGGTCTTATCTTCTGCCCGGAACGTTCATCCATCGTCATTTTCGGGCATAAAAAAAAGACCTAACTTCCATGTCGCTCGTCAATTCTATCACAGAGCACAGGTTCAAGTCAAGCCTTTTTCGCTTAAATATAAAGAAATATAATCATCCCTGTGTTAAAAGAAGTCATATCCTCCATGGATATCTACGATACTGCCGTTCATATATCCGTTAGACAGCACCGCAAACGCCATATCTGCTACTTCTTCCACTGTCCCGAAGCGGTGAAGGGCGATTTTTTTGTTGATGCGGCCGTAGCTCTCCTGGGTGCGGGCACTGTGCCATGGCGTTTCGATAAATCCCGGGGCAATGGCATTGACCGTAATGCCCTTCGGCTCAAACTCCTTCACAAGAGATTTGGTCAGAAAATGGATCGCTGCCTTTGTGACTCCATACACAAGGGAAGAAGAATAGGCCTGCTGCCCTGCATATGACCCGGTAAATAAAACGCTTCCGCCCTCACTCAGCAGCGGCCGCAGCTCCTTAACCATAAACACCGGCACGGAAAGATTAGTATTCACGATCCTTGTCCATTCCTCGAACGTGTAATCCTCATACTTCGCATACGTACTCACCCCGGCATTGCTCACCAGCCAGTCAACATGATCCGTCCGGCTCTTCAGCTCCGCCACAAAAGCCATCATCTCCTCATAAGAAGACATATCTGCCTTCATCAGGCTCACCTGGGCACTTTTTTCCCGTGGAAGGCTCTCAAGAAATTCCCTGGCCTTCTCCTCATTATGTCCATAGGTTACGTAGATTTTATCCTCAGCAGCTGATTCAGCCAGGATCTTCCCGGCAATCCCTCTTCCGATGCCGGAGGTACCACCTGTGATCACAGTTACTTTTCCCATATTATATCTCCATCAGTTCATCAAAAATCTTTCTCGGTATATAAGGCTGCTGATTGTGGATCGGCTCACCAAGGCAGGTCTTCGGATATGCATACGTTCCATTCTCCAGCATGATCTCCAGAAGCTTCGGCCCATTCTGCTCCAGAAATTCCCCGGAAATTTTTTCTACAGCTTCGCCCTGTATCCTCTTTGACGAAATCCCGTAAGCCTTCGCCACATCCGCAAAATCGCAGGACGCAAATCCGCTGCCATCCGAAGTATCCGCATATACACAGTCAAAATAATCTCTCTGAAGATGACGGATCATACCCAGAGCCTCGTTATTCATTACGATCATTTTTACCGGAATATCCTCGCGTTTCACCCATTCAAGCTCCTGGATATTCATCTGGAACGCGCCGTCACCACAGATACAGGCTACCGGCTTTCCAGTGGCATAATGCGCTCCGATCGCCGCCGGAAGTGCATACCCCATGGCACCATGCCCGCCGGAAAAAAGAAGCTTCTGATCCTGTTTATTGTGAAAGGACTGATAGCTCCATACCATATGCTGTCCCACATCAACAGCCACAGCACCGGTATCCGAAAGCCGGTCACTCAAATATGCGATCATACGGTTCGGATACCTCTCCGGAGTCTCATCATCCACCTTCGTAAGCTCTCTCCGTATCTTCTGGCACACACCAAGCCAGTCCCCGCAGGAACCGATCTGATCTCCGACAGCGGCCAGTCTCTCTGCCACAGCCTCTGCGCTTACGCAAAAACAGCTCTCCCCTTCTCCGCCTTCATGGATCTGTCTCTGAAGGTTATAAGGATCAATATCCACTCTCACGATCTGTGCATCCCTGGCAAACTCATGAACCTTTGTTCCGATCTGACGTGTACAAAGAGAAATCCCAAAGCACACAAGAAGATCACTCTTGGCATTCGCGATCATATTGGCATAACGATGTCCATACGCGCCGCCAATGCACCCGCAGTTCAGAGGATCGTCCCAGGCAAGGAAAGACCTGGCCAGAACACTTGTAACCACCGGAATCTGATGCTTTCTGGCAAGAGCAATGAGGATTTTTTCCCCGGGGCCGGCTGCTCCATGACCGATCATAAAGACCGGTCTCTTCGCCTCTTTAAGTTTACATAAAATATCTTCTGCAGCAGCATCGGCATCCGAAGAATCGGCTTTAGCCACAGCCTCCCTGTAAAAAGCAGCTCCATTTCCGCCGTCCCTATGACCATATACAGCTGCCTCTGTCTCTTCATCCGAAAATTTCATATCATAAACCGGAGCACTGACCTCTCCTCTCTGGATATTCATTGGAAGGTCAATGAGAACCGGCCCTTTTCGTCCTGTATTGGCGATCTGCCATGCAAGGTTCAGCTCTCTTACAATGTCCTGCGCTTCCCGGATCTGCACTGCGTATTTGGTCACGGGTCTCGCCATGGAAACAATATCGATCTCCTGGAAACCCTGCTGGCGAAGACCATCGATCCCGGAATATTCATAGGTATTGAGCTGTCCCGTGATAAAGATCACAGGCAGCGAATCAAAATAGGCATCCGCCACACCGGAAAGCAAATTCACGGCTCCCGGGCCGCTGGTCGCATATGCACACGCACAGGAATCCTTCGCCTGTGCATAACCGCAGGCTGCAAAAGCCGCTCCCTGTTCATTATAGCTGGAATGGCTCCTAGTATTTGGATTGTGCTCAATGGAATCCACCAGATGAGCGATCATCGTTCCCTGGTATCCAAAAAAATCATGAATTCCTTTTTTCCGGAGGAATTCTGTCACATAATCTGTAAGCTTCATTTTATCAGACATATTTTTTTACCTTTTCCAAAAGTGGCTTACGCCCTGTTTTTTCGAGATACTGCACATATATTTCCAGTATCTCCGGATCTGCTTCAAATATTTCGCCATATTTCAGGCATTTGTTCATCATATTTGTATACTCGGAGAATACCGCCTCCAGCTGAACATAATCCGCATTTTTAAACAGATTGCGGATATAATCCAGCTTCTGCCTGTATGCACCTGCACAGGTATATTTCTTTCCGCAGAATTTCGCATAATCCCAGCACTGGTCGAAATATTCCCGGTAGCTTGCTTCAAGCCTTTTGTATTTTGCACGTTTCTTCCTGCTGGAAGCAAGACTCTTCAGTTCTCCGGAGTGCTTCATAAATTCCTCACACGGAATCAATGCACTGCACATCGTAAACGGTGGCTGACGATAATTTTCCGGTGCTTTGTCCCTGTATTTTTTTCCGTAGGCTATTTCCAGATATTTATCTGTATCTTCCGGAACAAAAAATCTCTCGCCCTCCAGCTCCACTTCTCTGGAAGCTTCAAAAATATATGCCGGATAATAAACATTCCTGTTCAAAAAGCGCACTACATAAGTCCTTACAGCTTCCTGCGGCTGGTGGATAAGATCTTTGAATATCCGTTTCCCAAGCCATTCTCTTCCGCATAAGGACAGAAACCGCACCATACAGATGCATACAAAATCCCTCTTTGTATTCCATCTTCCATTTTTGGCACATATCTTTTTCCATCCGTCCTCCAGCATACGATTCCAGAGATACTTTCTCTTAGGCCCGTATTCACATTGCAGCGGCATGATATTTACTGCAATTCCCGGATACTGATACTTTCCATAATCATCCAGCTTATACAAAAATGTGTCCTTATTAATATATCTGAGATGAAAACCCGGAAAACGCTTATTATTATCCATGGATTCCAGCGCTCTTCGAGGCTCCGGCTCCTCCTCAAACGCATTCTTAAACCGTTCCATATCGCCGGTTTTCATATAAATGGCACCCGTTGCAGGATTCATCGGAAATGGTCTTCCTGTTACCGCGCAGAGGGTAAAATATGGCGAAAGGAAATATGTGATCTTGTTTTTTCTGCAAATAACATCGATTTCTTTAAGAAGCTCCAGTATTTTCTGCTGTTCTCTGGTCAACATACCCTGCCCCGTTTCTGTTTATATTTCATAGCATTCCCTTTGATGGATCATTCCCCGAACCGTCATAGGTTTACATAATCTTATCCAGGATCGCCCGGATGTTTTCCTGGCTCTTATACTTATCCAGCCAGGCATCCAAAAACTCTGCTGCATCTGTTTTTTTTGCAAAAAATGCCGTTCTCCTGCTTCCCTTATACAGATCTTCAAGGATGATCCTGGAAAGCTCTGTCTTTATATAGGAAGGAATTTTGCATTCCAGTGCCCTGAAATAATTCTCAAACGCGCTTCGCGTCTGTCCCTGTTTTCTGCGGACATCTCCAAGCAGCTTGTACGTCTCACCAAGATGCTGTTTATGGATCTGAAAGCTGCGAAGCTCCTCGGCCAGATATTCCAGCTCACTCTCTTCCTCCGTACACAGCAGTCTGGTACGGCACTGTGCCACGGCTTTACAATAGCCGAACCTCTGCCATGCGCAGGTAAGTGCTTCCCGGTACAGCATCTCCTTCGAGAACTCCGGCTTTTCTATTTTATCCGATATCCCGATCTTAGAGTAAAGCTCCTGTACCACTTCCTCAAGCTCTGCTTTCGTACGCACATAAGCAACCTTCGCCAGATAAAAAGCCCCATCTGTCTCTGAGTCCTCCGGCATCAGCCTTCTCCACTGCTCCATCAGGGAAAAAGCCTCGGCATTCCTTCGGTTCTCAAGAAGCTTCCGGCATTCCTCCACAGCCTGGCTCTTCTTATCCTTCAGGAATTTATCAAGCTCAAGCTGTACGATTCCGTTATTTGTCTTCTCCCGCGCCTGGGCAAAATGTTCCAGTGCCTCGTTCCGAAATCCCTTTTTCCAGAGAAGATCTCCCTTATACTTGATAAAATATCCATCCTCCGGAAAAATCTTCTGCGCATGTGCAAAGAACTCTTCTGCTTCGGAAACCTTCCCGCCGTCCTGCACGCGTGCCATCACGAACCTGCACTTGAACTTCAGAAAGCCCGGCGCATCCGGATACTTCCGAAGAAGCCCGTCTACAAGCTTCTCTGCTTCTTCCATCTCATGGAATTCGTAATGGCAGGCCGCCTTACGGAAGCTTCGGATATCTTCCACTGTCTGCTCCATTTCCGGGGTGAGATGATCCAGTTTTTTTCTCACCTCATACAGCCGGTATGCTTTGGCAACCCGCTCTGTATAGATCAGTGTCAGCATGGCGGTCTGAAAAACAGAATCCTCCACCGGTACCAGTGTAGGATGATAAAACGGACGTATCCCCTTATAATCCTCGCGCCCGATAAATTCCACACTGAGCTGTACCTTGTAATAATCCTCAAAAAGCTCATTTAAAAGATCATATCGTCCCTCTGCAAAGAGAGTCTCCGCTGTTTTCTCTGATCTCATCAGCCTTGCTTCCAGATCCCTGGCGGTTACCGTAGCCCTGATCTTATTTCTCCGTGCATCCAGCTTATGATCCTTCCTTATCCGGATAAGGCAGTAGAATTTACGGAATGTCATCTGTCTGCGTATCCGGCCCTTATCGATCCTTGGCAGATATTCGTCACGGATCTCCTGATACGTAGCTCCTGGTACATAAATGGACTCATGGGACTCCCTCTCCCCATGAGGCGGTATATAAGACCATTCATCTCCGTAATGCCAGATCAGATAATCGCTGGTTCTGTTGGGAACCATGACCCTGATCCCCTCAAAATCCATATATTTCACAGGGAACATCATATCCTTGTCAAAAAGAAACGGGCAGCCTCCCCAGCGCATTGCATAACGGCTGCATTCTTCTTCCTTATAGGAGAACATGATCTTCTCCAGCTTCTTCAGGGTTCTGTCTTTTCCAAAAATCTTATATCGCAATAACCAGTACAGATACCGGAAAGCCGAAATTTCCCATCTCGCCCCCACCACCATGCTGATGTTAAGAAGATCTGTGTAGATCATCATGTGTGTCCGGTATTTCTCATATTCACGGTCATCATCAGGAATCGGATCCAGTGTCAGGACATCAATGATCTCTCCGGCCTTGTCATCCCCTATGATCTGGTGCTTATGGATGGAACAGCTGTCTGTGCTGGCATAGCGCGGAAATCCGTTCGTATATGTCCTGTCCACGTCAGAGCAGTGGATCGCCCTGTTCGGCGGCATCTCTGTCTTACAGATCTCTACGAATTTATCCCAGTCACTTTTTGGCATATAAATATCCACATCATCATCCCACGGGATAAAGCCCTCATTTCGAAGAACACCGATCAGGGTTCCCCCTGCCATCACATATCTAAGATTATGCTTTTTGCAGATTTCATCAATCTCCCGGAAGAGCTGCAAAAGAAGCTCCTGTTTTTCTGTCATCTGTTATTAACCTCTTTGATCAATAATTTTCAAAAGTCCTGCCAGTGTCTCCGACTCCTGATAAAAAAGTCTCGTACATTCTGTCCGTCTGTCACGGATCATAATGGTCAGCTCCTGAAGAAGATATCGCAGGCCATTTCCCTCAAAATTGAAGCTGTAACGCTTCAGAAATTCCTGTCCCTCTATCTTCGCTTCAAAATATCCTGTATTCCACCAGTCATTTGGAACGGTGATCCTCCCCTTACTTCCAATGATCACCAGTTCATTCTCCACATCCACAGTTGTTCCGATCTCTATTGTAGCCAGTGCCTTCGGATATTTCACTGTGATCATATCATAGACGAAATCTCCATCACTGCCCCTTACAGCATTGGTATTCACATCCAGATAATCTTTTCCCAGCAGTTTGATACACGCACAGAGAGCCTGGCTCACTGTTTCGTTGAAGGATTTCCCTCCCTCGAAATCATCCTGGGAGATCGCACACTTTACAGCTACTACCTCTCCGACCAGGGCACCATGCGTCAGCCATACAAGCTGCACAAACGCACGCAGATAAACAAGCGTCAGTCTCTCAACGAGAACTACCTTTTGTTCTCTGGCAAGTGCAAACAACGCCTTCTGCTCCCCAGTATCCAGCGTCATCGGCGTATCACTGATCACATGCTTTCCCTGCTGCAGTGCCCGCTTTATATAGTCCGCTCTGTTCTTCACCCCGGACTTAATATAAACAACATCCAGGCCGTTCAGAAACTGCCCATAATCTGTGCCATAGGAATCCAGTTCATATCTGTCACAGAATTCCCTCGCCACAAAAATATCCTCAGAATATACACTTTCTACATGAAGTCCGCTCACGAATTTCGATTCCTGGACCATCTCATTGTCTCCTGTATCATCGGTCACGACTCCGATGCTGTAGATCGTTCCCTCACTTCTCAGCTTTGTGCTGGAAATATTCTTGGTACGCTCCAGATATTTAACCTCACAGTAATTTTTGAGATAGTCGAATTTACCCTTCCAGTCGGATCCCAGAACCAGAAGATCAATATTGTATTTAATGATGTCGCTGATCTTCTGCCCCTGGTATTCCTCTATGATGATCTCATCCGCAAAACCTGTTTTCCGCACATTCTCAATCCGTTTCAGCAGACTGTCCTTAACATTCAGCTTCCCTCTCTCAATGTCATAACTTTCGCTGGTAACTCCTACGATCAGATAATCCCCCAGCTCCCTTGCTCTTTTCAGGATATTATAATGCCCCTGATGAAACAAATCGAAAGTGCCATAAGTAATGACTTTTTTCATTATTTATCCTGCTCTTTCTTTTCTTCCTTTTTTGTCAGCGTTTCCTCTTCCTTCTGTGGCTCTATAATATCAAAAAGTTCCTGCAGATCCTCAAAATCCTGCGGTGCCCCGGCATCCGCATCCTCTGCCGCCATATCAAAGTCCTCATCTACATAAAATCCTTCTGTGTCTGCCTCTATATGAGGCTCCCTGTCATCCTCGACTGCCACATCGTCCTTCACTTTGCGCTTCTCCTCATCTTCCAGAGTCGCCGCCAGTTCATCAATCGCTTTTTTTCTTTTGAGTATGATTTCATAATGTTCGTCCTCATCATACTCATCTTCCAGTCCTTCATCCTGAACCTGTTTCTCTCTCCTGAAGAAAATAAAGGTAATCAGATTCAGTATTCCATTATAGATAAAGGATACGGGTTTGCTCCCCAGGATCAGTACAAAAATCCAGGATACCCCAAACAGTGCCCATACATTCATCATCTGCGGAATGCTTAAGAGAAGCAGTCCGTTCAGCACGATCATAACCGGATAATGGAAGAAATAAATCCCCATAGTATTCCTTCCAATAAAAGTGACCGGAAGCTTCACATCTGGTATCAGTGCAAGGAATGTAAGCACCAGCACAAAAGACACCAGATACATCAGAAGCCGGATCAGCATTCCCGTAATATCATCCATTCCAGATAACTGGTATGTGTGATTTCCCCTGAAAATATCGATCGGGATCTCATTTTCGATCATAAAATTCGGGATTGCATAAAGAAGCAGTCCTGAAATCGGAACAAGAACCCATTTCCCCTTAAATTTACGTACAATCTTCGTATAATCACTCTTCCACAGATAGCCTGCCACAAAAAACGGAAAAAATACAACAATCCTGGAGCTGGAAAGATAAGTTGTAAATTCCGGTCTTGTTCCTGCCCATAAGGCAAAAACAATGCTTAACGGCACAATAAAACGCACCTTGCCAAGTGCCTCGATCGTCAGTCTGTAGACAAAAAGTGCAAGTACATACCACATAACCGTTCCGGATGGGCGGAGAAGCTCATAATCCAGGCTTCTGCCGGTCCATATATAAGCATACCATGTAAGGCTGTATCCAAGAATGTAAGGGATCAGCAGATTCTTCACATTCTTCAGCACATCCTGTGGCTTCTTGGACAGATATCCGGACATAAAAACAAAAGCAGGCATATGGAAGATCGTGATCGCATACCACACATAGCGTACGACCACATCAGCCTTAACCAGCTGAAATGCAATAATATGATTAAATACAACCAGGAAAATCAGTAATACCTTAATATTGTCAACCAGGTAGGAATATGGAATCCCCTGGCTATCTGTTTTCTGTCTCATCTATTCTCTCACCTTGTTTATACGGATATTCGAGGTCCGCTTCGCTTCTTGCTCATGGCAAATACATTCGAGGTCCGCTTTGCTTCTTGCTCATGGCAAATACATTCGCAATCCGCTTCGCTTCTTGCTCATGGCAAAAACAAACTGCCTAGCAGTTTGTTTTTGCCAAATTATGAATAAATAATAACATATATTTACGAAGTTGGAAATAGAAAATTAACATTTGCCAGAATTATTATCTTTTTCCATTTTTTTCAACGGTACTTCCAGAGTCCGTGAAATGCGTAGGATACAAAGAACACCAGGCTTCTCAGTTTTCCATAGCCCATATATTTGTATACCTGATAGGTCATGGCTGCCGACTTCAGTTTATTGCGGGATTTACCGCCTTCGCTGAGTCTGCACTTGAGATATGGCTTATTGATCCCTGCTGCAAAGCCGCCTTTTCGAAGGAGCTTCAGCCAGGTCAGATAGTCCTCATGGCTGTCATCATGCTCCATGGGAAAGGCAAGGGCATCTTCTCTTCTGAGAAGGACAGAGGAGCAGTTGATACTGTTATGCCCAAGGAGGTCTCGGTAAGTAATACGCCCGTTAACCGGGATGTATTTTCCGGTTGTATGGCCGTCCGGCTGCATCAGCTCTCTTCCTGTGGAGCAGATCACGCAGCCGGTAAGTTCCATCACCTCGACCTGTTCTGCCAGCTTGCCTTCGGCCCACCAGTCATCCGCATCCAGAAATGCCACATATTTTCCCCTGGCCTCCTGCACGCCCCGGTTCCTGGAGCAGGCCGCTCCCATATTCTTCTTATTTCGGATGTAACGGATGTTTCCGCTTTCCATATATTTCATCACTGCAAGCTCTGTTCCATCCGTGGAGCCGTCATCGATCACCAGAAGCTCCGTCGGAACGTTCTGTGCCAGGACGGATTCGATAGCTTTTCCTATATATTTCCCGCCATTATAAACAGGCATGATCACCGAAACCAGTGGTTTTTCCATAAATAATGCCTCCTTTTTCCCGCATTCGCAAAGTGCGCATCAGGAACAGCCTGACACGCACTTATCAAATCTTATTGTTTATCCTGTGAATCCTTCAGTGCATTCTTCTGATCGTCATCCACACCTTCGGATACCTCCTTCTGGAAAAAGATCTTCACAGTCATAAATAACAGCTTGATATCCAGAAGAAATGAATAATTCTCAATATAAAACAGGTCAAGCTTCAGCTTGTCATACGGCGTTGTATTGTACTTGCCATACACCTGCGCATAACCGGTGAGCCCGGCTTTTACCTTGAGTCTGTAATGAAATTCCGGGATCTCCTTCTCGTATTCCTGCATGATCACATCACGCTCAGGACGGGGTCCTACCAATGACATATCTCCCATAAATACATTAAAAAGCTGCGGCAGCTCGTCCAGATGCAGATTACGCAGGACATGTCCTACCGGTGTGATACGGGAATCATTCTTCGAAGCAAGACGCGCTCCGTTCTTCTCGGAATCCACACACATACTGCGGAACTTCCGGATACGGAACTCTTTTCCCCTGTAAGTGAGACGATCCTGGAGATAAAATACCGGTCCGCCGTCATAAGCCTTCACTGCAATGGCAATGATCAGCATGACCGGGGAGGATACGATGATCCCAAGGCCGGAAACAATGATATCCAGAACTCTTTTGGCAGCTCTCTGTTCCATGGAAAATCCCTGGTTTCTGCACATCAGAAGCGGTGTATCAAACAGATGTATCCTGTCTGTTCCCAGTAAAATAATATCCGAAATCTTAGGGCTCAGATAACAGCGGATCGAATGCGAAAAACAGTATTTTACATATTTATTTCGGATCTGGGACGGAAGATCCCAGATGATCACACCTTCATAATCCTCCATCATAGCATGGATCTTCTCCTCGCCCTCGCGGATATGGACCTTGCCGCTGATATCATATTTATCCCTTCGGGTATTCATCTTATGGATCACATCTCCCGGATCACGATCCCCGTAGATCACCAGAAGCCTTCTGGCTCCGTAAAGCTTCGAATAAATGTATCTGGAGCCCCAGATCCACAATATCGTCACTGCGATCTGCACCAGAGTCATCTCAAAAAGAGGCTTCGCCGGGAGAAACCAGCGGTTGATCAGGGTGATCTGGAAATAGGTTACAACATTGGCACAGATAAGTGCCAGAGTCAGCGAATAAAATACATCGATCCGCTTCAGATATCCCACCTTCAGTCCACCATACAGCTTGGCAAACAGCAGATAGATCAGCGCATAGATCAGGATCAGCACCCAGTTACCCTTTCGCCAGAAAGGCTGATCGATCAATCCTCTGTAAAAATCATACCATACATAGGCAAAAATCGCCGCCTGGGCGATCACGATCAGACTTGCCAGGCAAAATACTATAAATCTTTTATAATCTTCTCTTTTACTTCTGTTCACGGATTTCTCTCCCTTCCTTAGGAGTACATACTAGCCTTACCATTATAGCCAATATATACTCTTCCGTCCAGTAATTCCTCTGTTTTTATTTCTGATAAAATTTCCAGGAAAGCCTGCCGACTGTATGACGTATACCGGACTTGTTCCGAATACTTTTATCTTTACACAAAGAAAAAAACACCGTCCCCGCAGCTCGCACGTCTGAAAAAACAGTGTTTTTAATGCGTCTTCAGGGGTTCGAACCCTGGACACCCTGATTAAGAGGAAGCCATATTGTTCTAGACTTTTGATGATAATAGAGATATAATAGCTGTGCTGTCGACTCTTTCCAGCAGGAAGGAGGTGCATTAACTTGAATATAATTATCTCTTTTTTAGTTTCGGTTATGGCAAGTGTAGTTGGTTACTACATATGCAAGTGGTTAGATCGAAACCATGAAGACAGCTAAGCCCAAAACGAAACCCCATGGACTGGTACTCCATGGGGCTTCATTGCATTAACTTGAATTATCTCTTTCTTGGTTACCATTATAATATAACAATTCAAGACTTATGTCAATCTTTATATTTACACAAAGAAAAAAACACCGTCCCCGCAGCTCGCATGTCTGCAAAAACAGTGTCTTTAATGCGTCTTCAGGGGTTCGAACCCTGGACACCCTGATTAAGAGTCAGGTGCTCTACCAACTGAGCTAAAGACGCTTATTTATTTGTTTTTGTCTTTTGTTCCCTCAAGACATGTTGTATTATACGTTATGATTCCGTGAAAGTCAACACCTTTTTTTAATTTTTTTTATTTTTTTCTTTTTTATTTTTTGTATCTTCATTTGATGCAATTTTATCTAACGTTTTTTTCATTTCCGACAGCGAGCTGCGGATGTGGGCGGCCTGGGCAGTGATGCTGCGGTTTACGGTTTTGATGTTTCGGCACAGGGAGCTGGATTTTCTTTTTTTCATAGCATGAAATCTCCTGGATATTTTTGTGAATGTGTATAAACACATCCTACAGCATCCTATGCAAACAGGCAGACCATTATTCCGGCCTGCCTGTATCCGCAGACGGACAGCAGCAAAACACAGCCTGAACGCCTGGTCAGGCGGATATCCGCAATCCGCATTCGGTTAAAAATCCACTTTTTTCCACCACTGCTGTACAAGCATAATGGCCAGCACAGCTGTAAAAAAATCTGAAACCGCCTGAGCTGCCAGCACACCCTGATATCCTGCAACGCGAAGTGCTATATTCAAAACAATACCGAAGATCACTCCCTGTCTGCTGACTGACAGAAGGAACGCCCCGACAGCCTGTCCTGCCGACTGGAACAGGCAGGTGCTGATCAGAACGATCCCCATAAACACCATTCCGGCCAGCTGCAGACGAAGCATCAGAGCACCATTCTCTGCAACGGATGGATTTTTCATAAAGATCCGCACCATCTGCGGGGCAAAAAATCCCAGCACGATCATCAGGCAAAGGGCAAGACCACCCTCAAACAGATAAGCAAATTTCAGTGTTTCCTTCAGCCTCTCCCGCTTTTTCGCGCCATAATTATACCCGATCAGCGGCTGTCCGCCAAAGGCAAAGCCTACCAGTATCAGAGCCGCGATCATGTTGATCTTCATAACAATCCCCATGGCAGCAACCTTATCATCGCCAAAGCCCAGCAATGCACGATTCGTCAGGGTAATTCCGATGCTCTGCATGATATTGGTAATGGAAGCCGGAATTCCGATTGTAAAAACCGCCCCAAGCACAGACCCGGCCATAGATGCCGTCGCAAAACCCTCCGTACGCAGCTGATTGGACGGAGTCATCGCTACTATTATAAAAGGAGCACCCAGCGCAATACAGGTATAATACTGGGACGCATACTCCTAGGTTGCCTCACTCGCACCCAGAAGCCCAAGAATCTGACTGCGAAAAATCATCAGCACAGCCGCAGTCACAATGCCACAGATAATTGCCCCGTAAAAGCAGAACACACTGATCCTCTTCGCATCCGCAAACCTTTTTTCCCCGAAAAGCCTGGAAATAAAAGAGCTTCCGCCAAGGCCAAAAATATCGCCAAAAGCGATCAACAGTGTAAAGACCGGAGTTCCCAGTGCAACACCCGCCACCAGATCCGTGTTCCCGGTTCCCGCAATAAAATAAGTATCTACCATATTATAGACCAGCGAAACTACCATGCTGAACACAACAGGAAGTGCCAGCTTAAAATATGCCTTAGGTATCGGATACTTCTCAAAAATCTCTTCCTGCATCTTATTTCCTCTACTTCTGCTTAATTACCATCTTACAGATTGGATTACCCATAGAAGAAAACTTCTCCTCATACTCTGTCATCACATTTCCCCTCACCAGCTCCTCATCATGGTGAAGATCAAAGGTACAAGCCTCCAGATTCCAGCCTGCCTCTTTCACCTCTTCCAGGGAAAACTCAAACAGTCCACGGTTATCTGTCTTAAACTCAACTGCACCATCTTTTTTTAAAACCTGCTCATACCGGCTGAGAAATTCTCTGGATGTAAGTCTCCTCTTGGCATGTCTTGCCTTTGGCCACGGGTCAGAAAAGTTCAGATAGATCCCGTCAACCTCATCCTTTTCAAAAATCTCCGGTAAAAGCCTTGCATCCACACGGATAAATACAAGATTGGAAAACTTCTCACCAGCTTCCTCCAGCTCCTCCCTTTTTTGCAGGGCACGAAGCAGCACGCTGTCGTACATCTCGATCCCAATAAAATTCCGATCCGGATGCAGACGCGCCATATCCATCAAAAAACGCCCTTTCCCCATACCAACCTCAAGAAAAAGCGGCCTTTTTTCCCCGAAGACACTCTCCCACCTTCCCTTAAAGCTCTCCGGCTCATCAATCACCCAGTCACACTCCAAAATAGCATCCTTAGCACCAGGAATATTACGTAATCTCATAAACTAACCTCCAGATTTTTTGTGGCTCTGCGCCATTTGCACGAATTAAAGCGGATATTCACAATCCGCATTCGGTTAAACTCTCCGATATTTCACTATACATGCAATTTAGCTTTTATCGCAACAAAAAAATATATTTTTTCAAAAATTCATCCAACAGTGCCCCAGACCACAGACTCTCCAAAAAGGCTCTATCGCATAATAAACAAAGTCACCTTTTTTCGTCTGTTTTTGAACATATTTATTCAATAATTGCAAAAAATTTAACAATTTTTTAGTTGTTTTTACCAGAAAAAGGGTGTATCATATAAAAATCAATTATAAACTATAGCTAATATCCAAGATCAACAAGGAGGGCGCAATGGAACAGATTTTAAACAAGCTTTCGGAAATCGAAGCTACAGCCAATGCCATCATGCAGGACGCTGCCAGACAGAAACAAGCTCTCTCAGAAGAAGCCGAAAAACAGACCAGAGATTTCGATGCCTCCCTGGAAACAGAAACCGGTACCGAGATCCAGAAGATCCGTGAAGATCTGGCCCGCGAAAAAGATGCCCGGATCGTTCAGCTTCGCACAGAGACAGAAGACCAGCTATCCAGGCTGGATGCCTACTACGAAGCCAACCACAGGACTCTTTGCAGTGAGCTGTTTCAGAAAATAACAGGAATTACCGAAACCTGAAGGGAAAGGAAGTGATTCAATGGGCACTGTCCTCTCATACAGCGGACTCTCTACCAAGATCCGCGCCATGCAGAGCAGACTTGTGACAGATGAGCAGCTGGAAGAGATCGTTCAGCTTCCCAATGTCCCGCAGGTAACAGCCTACCTGAAACGAACACCGGAATACCAGAGCATCTGGTCTGGTCTCGATGAGAATGATCTGCACCGGGGACAGGTAGAGAAGCTTCTGAAGAAATCCATCTTCCGGAATTTTTCAAGGCTTTACCATTTTGCCAACCAGGAACAGCGGACGTTCCTGACACTTTACTCAAAACGCTATGAGATCCGTGTCCTGAAGGAGATTATGACAAATCTCTTTGACCACAGGGATACCGATCCCGTAGACATTTCCCCTTACCGCGATTTTTTCAGACAGCATTCCCGGCTGGATATTGACAGGCTTGCAGCCTGCACCAATATGGATGAATTCATCGCGGCACTGAAGGGAAATGATTTTTTCATCCCGCTGTCCCAGGTCAGCGAACAGGGAAACGCCACGCTTTTTGACTTCGGCATGGCACTTGACCTTTCGTATTTTTCACAGATCTGGAATGTGCGGAAGAAGCTTTTTAAGGGCAATGATCTGGCTCAGATCACCAAAGCCTACGGTGAAAAATTCGATATGCTGAACCTGCAGTTCATCCAGAGATCCAAGCGCTGTTTCCACATGGAACCGGCCGCTGTCTACGCACTGCTGATCCCCATGAACTACAAGCTCCGCAAAGAAGAGATCACCGCACTTGTGGAAGCCCCTACATATGAAGAAACCCGGCGTATTTTTGCCGGAACCTACTATGGTAAGAAATATGAACAGCTGACTGCTGCCAATCTGGAAGAATTTTATAACTATATCCTCCGGAGTGTGCTGGAACGGGAAGCACGCAAGGATCCCTATTCCGTAGCAGTTATTTATTCCTATTTATATCACAAAGAACATGAAGTCAACCGTCTGACCATTGCCCTTGAGTGCGTGCGCTATGGCGTGGATCCAGAACAATCCCTGCGTTATATACGCAACGGTTAATAACCAGGAGGTAGCAACGTGATTGAAAAAATGAATTTTCTGAGCATCACCGGTCCGAAAGCAGATATCGACCGGGTTGTAAACACCTACCTGTGCAAGTACGAGATCCATCTGGAAAACGCGCTCTCTGAGCTGACCACAGTGGAAAGCCTGACACCTTTCCTTGAGGTCAACCCATACAGAGAGGCCCTGAATTCCATCAATACCATCTATGAGGAGCTGAAAAGTCCTCCTGCTGCTTCCAACCGAAGCCCCGGTATTGAAAAAGCACTTTCCACAGTGAAGGAGATCCGCGAACAGTCGGACAAGCTCCAGCAGGAACAGACCGAATTGGAAGAGAAATGTTCCTCCCTGGAAGAATCCCTGCGGATCATACGTCCGTTCCGGAATATTGACTACAATATTTCCTCTATTCTGCACCTGAAATATATTCATTTTCATTTCGGACGTATCGAAAAACAGTATTATGAGAAGTTCAAGAAATACATTTACGACAACCTGAACACCATCTTCCTGAAATGCGATGAGGATGAGCAGTATGTCTGGGGAGTCTATTTTGTACCGAAGCATGAGGCCCACAAGATTGATGCCGCCTACTCTTCCATGCACTTTGAAAAAATTTTCGTGCCGGATCATTACGCCGGAACAGCACAGCAGGCTTTTTCCAGTGTAAGCAGACAGTATGAGGATGCCATGAAGCATCTGGAAGCCCAGAAGCAGAAACGTCAGCGTTTCCTTTCCGACAGGAGTGAAGACATTGTTTCCGCCCGGGATACACTCCGGCAGTTTTCCAGAAACTTCGATGTACGAAAGGCTGCGGCCTGCACCGGAAAGCATGAGAATTTCTATATTCTCTGCGGATGGATGACAGAGGCTGACACGAGAGCTTTTCAGGCTGATATCGCATCAGATGAGAGGATCTTCTGTCTGGTAGACGGGGAAGACACCTCTACACCGGAGCACGATCCAAGCCACCAGCCACCAACCAAGCTGAAAAACCCGAAGCTTTTCAAGCCATTTGAAATGTACGTAAAGATGTATGGTCTTCCGGCTTACGGGGAGATGGACCCGACCTGGTTCGTTGCCATCACCTACTCCTTTATCTTCGGAGCCATGTTCGGTGACGCAGGACAGGGACTTCTGCTGTTTATCGGAGGCTTCCTTCTGTATAAACGGAAGCATATCGATCTTGCCGGGATCATCAGCTGTGCCGGTGTTTTTTCAACATTTTTCGGCCTGATGTTCGGCAGTATCTTCGGATTTGAAGATGTCATACCTGCTCTGTGGTTAAGACCCGTGAACAGTATGACGACCATACCTTTTATCGGAAAACTGAATACCGTATTTATCGTTGCCATCGGCTTCGGCATGGGGATCATCCTCCTGTGTATGGTTTTCAATATCATCAATTCCTTCCGGATGCATGATGTTGAAAAAACCTGGTTTGATACCAATGCCGTGGCAGGACTTGTATTTTATGGCTCCGCTGTTCTCTGCATCGGACTTTTTGTATCCGGACATGCAGTCCCGGGCGGCGCGGTCCTTGCCATCATGTTTGGTTTGCCGCTGCTTCTGATCTTTTTCAAGGAGCCGCTTACCAACCTGGTTGAGAAAAAAGCCGAAGTCATGCCAAAGGAAAAAGGGATGTTTATTGTACAGGGTGTCTTTGAACTCTTCGAAGTTATCCTGAGCTACTTTTCCAATACTCTCTCTTTCGTGCGTATCGGTGCCTTCGCAGTCAGCCATGCAGCCATGATGGAGGTTGTGCTTATGCTTGCAGGCGCAGAGAACGGAAGTCCGAACTGGATCGTCATTATCCTCGGAAACCTTTTCGTATGCGCTATGGAGGGCCTGATCGTAGGTATCCAGGTACTCCGTCTGGAATATTACGAAATGTTCAGCCGTTTTTACAAAGGCAGCGGTCGTAAATTCGAACCGTTCTGCTCCAAGAATCAATAAACGAATATTAAGGAGGTCATCATCATGACAGTCATTACACAGATCACAATCGCAGTTGCACTTGTACTCAGCATCATTCTTCCATTTGGATATTATCTCCTCGGTGAAAAAAGCCGTGGCCGCTACAAAACAGCCCTTGGTGTAAACGCATTTTTCTTCTTCGGGATCATGCTCATCGCCATCGCCGTAACCTTCGCAGGCGGAGCTTCTGTACAGGCTGCTACCAGTACTGATGCAGGCCTTGCAACAGGCATGGGCTACATCGCAGCAGCACTTGTTACCGGACTTTCCTGTATCGGTGGTGGTATTGCCGTTGCCAGTGCGGCAAGCGCAGCACTCGGAGCGATCAGCGAGGATCAGAGCATCCTTGGTAAATCCCTTATCTTCGTAGGTCTTGCCGAAGGTGTTGCTCTTTATGGACTGATCATCTCCTTCATGATCCTGGGTAAACTCTGATATGAAGATGTACCTGATCAGCGACAATATTGATACTCTGACAGGAATGAGACTGGCCGGTGTAGAAGGTGTAGTTGTTCACGAGCACGATGAGCTCAAAGATGCCCTGGAGCGTACGATCGCTGATAAAGAGATCGGGATCATCCTCCTGACCGAGAAATTCGGCCGGGAGTTTCCCGAGATCATCGATGATGTAAAGCTCCATCACAAGACACCTCTCATCATAGAAATTCCTGACAGACACGGTACCGGCCGCAGGCCTGATTTCATCACTTCATACGTGAATGAGGCCATCGGATTAAAATTATAGGCAGGTGATATTATGACAATCGAAGAAAAGCTCACCCACTTCTATGATACCTCTGTGGAGGAAGCCCGCCGTCAGGCGGAAAAAGAGATCCAGGAGCACAAGAGATCACTGGATGCCGCCATGGAGGAGCATAAAAAAATGGCTCTGGAAAATGCTGCCAGCTCCCGAAAGGCTGAGATCGCCAATGCACGGCGCGAGATCAACAAAGCACTCTCAGCCGAACAGCTGAACATCCGCCGCGACTGGACTGCCAGACAGAGCCGCCTGAAAGAGAAACTTTTTTCAGAGGTCAGAGAACAGATCCGGAAATTCATGGAATCCTCCGCTTACGAGGAATATCTTTGCGGCAGGATCGAAGAAGCTGTATGCTTTGCGGAGCACGACGAGATCCAGATTTATCTTTCCAGGGAGGATGAACCCCGGCTGAAATCCCTCACAGTTAAGACAGGTTTTCCGCTGAAGCTTTCCGGGGATTCTTTTATCGGCGGAATCAAAGCTGTGATCCCGGAGAAGAACATCCTTATCGACAATTCCTTTGAGGAAGGCTACAATGCAGCATACAGAGATTTCAAATTCAACGGAGGTCCAGCACATGAGTAAAACAGGTATTATATACGGTGTCAACGGCCCTGTTATCTACCTAAAGGGGGACACCGGCTTCAAGATCTCCGAGATGGTCTATGTAGGCCCTGAAAAGCTTGTAGGAGAGGTCATCGGACTGAAGAAGCATATGACGACCATACAGGTTTTTGAGGAAACCACCGGCCTGAAGCCCGGAGAAACCGTTATCGGAACCGGAGATGCCATTTCCGTGCTCCTTGGTCCGGGAATCATCCACAATATTTTTGACGGTATCCAGAGACCTCTTGCAGAAATTGCCCAGGCCTCCGGCAAATATATTTCCCGCGGTGTCAGTGTTGACTCGCTTGACACAGAGAAGAAATGGGAAACCCACATTACCGTAAAAGAAGGCGATGTCATCGGTGCAGGTACTATTATTGCCGAGACACAGGAAACCGCTTCTATCCTTCATAAATCCATGGTTCCGCCGGACATCACTCACGGAACCGTTATCCACGCAGTTTTGGACGGTGCTTACACTGTTCTGGAGCCAATCGTTACCATCCGTCTTGATGACGGAACCGAAAAAGAACTTGCACTTGCGCAGAAATGGCCGATCCGCGTTCCAAGACCAACCCACAGACGTTTCCCGGCAAGCGTTCCACTTCTTACCGGCCAGCGTATCCTGGATACGCTTTTCCCCATCGCAAAGGGCGGCACTGCTGCCGTTCCGGGCGGATTCGGAACCGGAAAAACCATGACACAGCACCAGATCGCCAAGTGGTCTGACGCAGATATCATCATTTATATTGGCTGTGGCGAACGTGGAAACGAGATGACACAGGTTCTTGAGGACTTCAGTAAGCTGATCGACCCGAAATCCGGAAACCTGATGATGGACCGTACCACTCTGATCGCCAATACCTCCAATATGCCGGTTGCAGCCCGTGAAGCTTCTATTTATACAGGTGTCACGCTTGCAGAATATTACCGCGATATGGGCTATGATGTAGCGATCATGGCAGACTCCACTTCACGGTGGGCCGAGGCTCTCCGTGAGCTTTCCGGACGACTGGAGGAGATGCCTGCGGAGGAAGGTTTCCCCGCTTACCTTGCATCCAAGCTTTCTGCATTCTATGAACGTGCGGGAATGATGCAGAACTTAAACGGAACAGAAGGTTCTGTATCTATTATCGGTGCGGTTTCCCCTCAGGGCGGTGACTTCTCCGAGCCTGTTACACAGAATACGAAACGTTTTGTCCGCTGCTTCTGGGGACTTGACAAGGCTCTTGCCTATGCCCGCCATTTTCCTGCGATCCAGTGGCTCACCAGCTACAGCGAATATCTGGAGGATCTGACTCCCTGGTACAGAGAGCACGTTTCCCCTAAATTCGTATACGACAGAAACCAGCTCATGGCTATCCTTAACCAGGAAAGCTCTCTTATGGAAATCGTTAAGCTGATCGGAAGCGATGTTCTTCCGGATGACCAGAAGCTGACACTGGAGATCGCCA
>CAVIGE010000041.1:0-23294 GCA_963642325.1 Prevotella sp. CAG:279 | reverse complement strand
TACCCGGCTCTACCTTCATTGGCTTCTGCGGGTCTGTAAATACGTTCTGACGAAGGCCGAACAGCGGAAGTGCCTCTGCATATGTCATCTGCTCCATAACGATGATGGAACCATATTTCATGGTGAACAGGGAAGCAAGTGCTGCCTGTAAGTGTTTGTCACCCTTCGCAAGCTTAACAAGGTTAACGATGGAAGGATAACCAAAGGTTCTGTCCTGATTCTTAAGAGCTGCGCGACGAACCTGCACAGTATTAGCAAAGGTCTCTTTAATATCAGCTCCTGTTGTGTCAAGTACAAGATTCTTGTTTCCAAGCTTCTCAATTGCTGCTGTAGTATCATATAATTCGTTAAGATCCTTACCGGATACACCAAGAACTACTCCCGCGTCTGTGGCAACCTTGTTCATTGCCTCATAGTTGGAAGCGTTCGCTCCGTTCAGGACCGGTTTGCCGTCCTTACATACTTCAAGGGCAGCTTTTGCGATTTCAGGGTCTGTACAGCCAAGGATCATGGTTCTTCCTAGGCCTTTGGCCTTCTCTACAAGTGCTGTAAATTTAGCAGCATCTGCACTTTCATCGCAGTTTACATATACAAGCTCCACGTGCATTCTCTCGCCGATACGGTCATAATCAACATGCGGGATCTCTGCAAGCTTCGCCTCAACCTCCTCATCACCCATGCATGTGCAAAGTGATACGGCATATCTTGTTTTGCTTACAAATGTCTTCTCATGTCTGAAAAGAACAGTCTCTCCGCCAAGCGTGAACTCTCCGTCACCTGTTCCGACCTTGATCGTTTTCATTGGCGGTGCAGTTGCCTCGGAAAGAGATGCGATCGCATCCTCAGACATATGAGGACACTGCTCAATCTTCATAGCGCCCTGTGCAACTTTCATAGAGAAAGCCATACATGTAGGGCATCCACATTCCTTACAGTTTTTCTTTGGTGTTAATTTAAAGATCTGAATACCATTCAGTGCCATAGCTCTTTATCCTCCTATTTATTACGCAAGTGCTTTGATCAGCTTGGAAATTGTCTTAACAGATTCCGGATGTCTTAAAATAACTGCATCAGAACCAGCTGCAAGGTCAGCAGCTGCTGTCTCAACTTCCATGTCGATTCCACGCTCGTCCTGTGGTCCCCATGCCGGCATGTCCGCTTCAGAAGCCATAGCCTCCTTAACGCTCCATGTCTCAGCGGATACAGGTGTAATAATAGGCATCTGCAGCATGTTATCTGCCTGTCCCAAAGCGGCACCCTTGATACGATCCATAGTGGATACTACGTACTCATATCCGTAACCAACTGCTGCACTTCCGATATTCATAACAATCTTCTTTGCATCTACACCAAGCTGTGTAGTAACAACATTAAGCTGCTTGGCAAGGTTGATATCAACGGCAGACTCTGCGCCCACGATCTGATTGTAAGCAAGGCCTGCTGCTGCACCGATTGCTTTATAGTTCTCCTCTTTCTCAGAAAGGATCAGTGCATTTCTGCCCTGAAGAGCCTCTGCAACCTTCGGAAGAAGCTCCGCATCCTTCTCGACGTTCTTGCAGCCCTCCACAACCAGTGGACAGTCAACTGCATCTGCAACCTCTTTCACAACCTCGACCAGCTCATCAATAGATTTGTTCACACCGTTCGGATCGCCGCCCTCAAGGATCAGTGCAACAAAATCAGCACCTTCCATAGCAGCAGCCTTCTTAGCGATGTCAGCCATTGTAGTGGCACCTTCATAATAAGCTTTGATACCATCAGATACGCCCTCAAGACCCATATCAGAAATTTCTACACCGATCTTCGGGCAGTTCTCTGACTCCGCATCAAATGAATAAAATGGATATGTGCAATCCCCGCCAATTGTCACAGTCTTATCTCCGCTTCCGATTGTGACAGCATTAATCTTTGCATTAAATTTTTGTGGTTTCTGATTAAACGGCATTTTTTGTTAGCCTCCTTAAAAATAATAATTAAAACTACAGAGCTACCTACATTATACTACACGGTACCAGTTATTGGCAAGGTGCAGCCGCATATTTTCGTTAAAAAATCAACAAACTCTCTGACATCTTTCAGGAGAAAAGGTGCTTTCGCCCCCTTCCTCCTTATTTAACCCAATATCCTCCGAAATTACATCATCGGATCCAGTCCCAGTGCCGGATGTCCCTTCTCAGTGAGGAATGCCACCAGTGTTTCCGGATCTTCCGCAACCGTCTCATCACCGATCATATCTGTAAAGTTGTCAATTCCGTAAAGCTCCTTGGCAGTCTTGTTAAGTCTGTCAGCTACGAACTCCTTCAGCTCCTTCGGCATCCATACGATACGCTCAATACCACCCTCAGCCTTCATGAACTTCTTGGAGGAAATGAAATGTTTGCCATGTCCCATGAATCCAGGTGTCTGAACACCGCCGCCTGTCATGGATGCCATCTCAGGGAATGTCATTCCAAGTGGTGTCATACCTGCGTACTCACGGTTGGCAATAACAACACCGTTGGAGAATGGCTCAATACCACAGATGCACTCGAAGCATCCGCAGGAGGTCATCGGATCCTGCATGATGGAATACAGTGTAACGTGCTCCAGGGCACCCTGTGAAAATTTCTGAACCGCCTCATCGACATCCTCATAAGCTCCCAGGTTCTCATCGATCGGACGCTCCTTTGTAATCACCTGGCAAGGTCCTGCCGGATCAAGCTGATGTGTAGCCTTTGCATCCAGCCATGAAACTGCACCGCACAGGCCAAGTCTTTCCGGTGTTACCACACATACGTGGCTCGGAGCGAATGCCTGGCAGAGGATACAGCTGTAATATACGTCAACAGACTCATCGGTAAGTGTATCAAGACGCTCATCTCGTTTATCAAAGATCGGGATTGCAACCTCATGGCGGATTCTTGTACACTCAGCAGGATCTGTATAAATAACAACCTCGCATTTGTCAACAACTGCATCGAATTCGTTCTTGACCGATGCGTAAAGAACTTCGCCGATGTGCTTAATCCTGAAGCCTGCATTAAATGCATCAATGCTGATACGGATACGCTGCATATCACGCTGACCTGTGTGATATACACCCTCAATACAGTTGATGTAGTTATGGAATTTACGCTCGATAACAGGTTCAAAGTCAGACTGCATATTCTTGCCTGCAACCTTAACAACATATGCAATGCTGTTCTTGCTGCCAAATTCCATCTCGTCTACTTCCGGTCCGACTACTGTGATCCTGTGGTCCTCGATCTCAGCGGCATCACAGGTCTGTACAAGCTCTGCACAGTCCACACGGGAACCATCGAATTCAACCTGCATGTCCTTACGGCGGATGATCTCGCCCTCAAATGCAGATGCAAAAGCAACCGGGATATCGATATTTGTGATCTTGATCTTAATGTCACGTGCCTCAAGGGAGGTAGCGTTGAACTTGCTGACATCTTCCTGAACGATAAGACTCTTCGGTACGCGGAAGATATTCTCTGTCTCGTTTGTGATAACCGGGAAACCAAGGGCGATCGCACCGGCTCCGCAGGCTACGATCACATCATCCAGAGGTTTGAATGCGTTTACAAATGCCAGTACACGCTCCATTGTATATTTCATAAGTGTTTCCGCATCCCCAGGTGTTACGTTACCGAAGATCAGAGCTGCACGGATCGCAACGGAAACTACATGGACAACGGATGTGACATCTTTTCCAAGCGGGATAACACGAAGATTCGCACCTGTCTTCATTCCTGCTTCCGCAACCTGATCAATGATTCCGCCAACCAGCGTCACCAGGATACCCTGTGCCTGATAGCTCTTTACAAGTGCAACACCTTCCTCTACTGTAGGAGCAGAACCAAGGATAACTGCAACACCTGGAATGTCTCCTGTAACAAGCGGTACACCAAGTTCACGGATCACTGCATCGCCAAGATGTCCATAGCATGGTTCTTCATAAGGAGCTGCCCCGTCAATATATTTCAGGACTTCGATGAACTCTGCGCAAAGTGCTGTAGCAACACCGGACATAAATGCATCGTTCAGTTTCTGCTCTCTTGTCATAAGTGTCTTCACAACGCCAAGAGCCTCTTTTAATTCCCTTAATGTTGTAACCTTTGTTCCTGTTACCGCATAGTAGCAAGGAAGGCTGTAAGCGGTATTCGGGAAGCTGACAGCTTTGTCTTCGCCATACTGGGCAATCGCGCCGTCAATAGCCCCCTCTGTTAAACCATATACAGCATCGTTTCCACTGAATACTCTGTCAAATAAAGTCACTGTAATACCTCCTAATTTTTACAAAATTGAATCCTGATCAATTTTTTCTTTGATCTTTCTGATCTCACCGGTTACTGTTTCACTGAAATCATAGGGAGATTTTCCCTGACGATCAGCGTCCATAACTTCTGTATTGTAGTGGATCATTCCAAGCAGATCCTCCGCCGGGATCCTGCTTCGGATAAATTCCTCATCCTCCGGGTTCCGCACCTTGTTGGCTACGACCTTAACCTGAGAAACTCCCAGATCCTTCGCAAGACGTTTGACATTTTTATAGGTCTGAACGCTTCTTGCCCCTGGTTCGATCACTACAATAAATTCATCCATGCTTTCCGTGGTGCCCCGGCCCAGATGCTCCAGGCCGGCTTCCATATCAAGAACCACAATGTCATCCCGGTGAATCACAAGGTTGTTGATGATACGCTTCAGCATTACATGTTCAGGACAGACACATCCGCCCCCACCTGTTTCCACGGTTCCAAGGACAAGCAGCTTCACGCCATTGCAGGTCTTTCCGTAGGTATCCGGGATATCGTCTACCTTCGGGTTCAGCTGATAAAACTGATTCTGACTGTTGGCCCCGGTACGCTCCTCCACCAGCTTACGCATTCTGGAGATCGGAACAATAGAATCCAGTGTCTCCTCATCAAATCCAAGGGCAAGACCCAGGTTTGCATCCGGATCTACGTCAGCCGCGAGAACTTTTTTTCCTTCGTCTGCATACAGTCTGGCAAGTGTTGCCGCAAAAGTTGTCTTTCCTACTCCGCCTTTACCGGTTACTGCTATCTTCATAAGTTATTCGCGCCTTTCCTTTTATCAGATGCCGAGAGCCGCCCGCTTCTCTTCGATTCTCTCGATCATCAGATCGCATAATTTGTCAATATCTTTTTCTACGGTGTAGGCTGCCTCTACCCAGTCGCGTACACCCTCTGTCAGAAGTCCTGCCACCTGGTCAGATCCGGATACATATGGATCTACACCAAGGAAAGTATCGATGCCGGTAGCCACTACATAGTTTCCAATGGAAACTGCCTTCTCAGACATCCACTCAGGAGCACATCCAACAACCGGAAGCTGGGAAATGTTAAGTCCGGAATCCTTGGCAAGCTCAGATGCAAGGATCAGCATTCGGCTGATATCAACGCAGGAACCCATGTGTAATACCGGCGGGATGTCCGCAAGCTCACAGACACGCTTCAGACCGGCACCGCAGAGATCCTTGGCCGCCTTGTCCATAAGTCCGGCACGGGCTGCTGCCTGTGCGGAACATCCGGAAGCGATGATAACGATATCATTTGCAATGAGCTTCTTCATCAGTTCAACATGGGCATAGTCAGGTCTGATCTTCGGATTGTTACATCCAACCATGGCAACTGCACCACGGATAACACCGGACGTAATGCACTCAAGAAGCGGTTTGGTTGTTCCTGTCTCATCTACCTGGGAGTTTGTCACACCGTCAAGAGTTTTAACGATCGCCTCAACTGAATATCCGACTGTTGCTTTCTGTTTCATATCAGGGATATGAACAAGCTCAGGTTTTCTGTTCTTGAAGTTCTCACATGCAAGCTTTACGATCTGTTTCGCATTCTCACCTGCTGTCTCAGCATCAAATCTGATAAAATCAGAATCCGGCATCTGGCAGATCGGAGAAGTTGTGATGAATTTGGTGTGGAAGCACTTGGAAAGTGGTCCCAGTGCCGGGAAGATACACTGAACATCAACTACGATCGCCTCACAGGCTCCTGTAAGGACTACGTTCTCCTGCTGCAGGAAGTTACCGGCCATCGGAATACCACGGCGCATCGCAACCTCGTTGGACGTACAGCATACACCGGAAACTGTGATTCCCTTGGCTCCCATGGATTTTGCATAGTCGATCATTTCCTTGCTGTCTGCATATTCACAGATCATCTCAGAAAGACTCGGATCATGTCCATGGACAACAATGTTTACGTTCTCAGCGTTCATAACGCCAAGATTTGCTTCTGTCTCAAGTGGCTTCGGAGTTCCGAAGAGTACATCCGAAAACTCAGTTCCGCACATGGAACCGCCCCATCCATCGGAAAGTCCGTTACGAAGTGCCTGACGGACAAGTGCCTCCGGTTTACTTGTATTTCCCATATGGGTCATATGTAATGCACAGGAAACCTCACGGTCGATTGCTCTTGGCTCGATCTCAGCTGCATGCCACAGATCCTGTGTATGCTGCGGGGCTCTCTTAAGCCATCTGGAAAAACCTCTGATCTTTCCATATTCCTCCTGCGCCAGATCTGACATCTCATGGGCCAGATCATAAATGTCCCGGCCTTCTGTCTCAACTCCCCACTCTTTTGCGATACGGATCAGCTTCTCAGGATCCTTCACCTGATAATCACCGCCCTCTTTCGCATGTCCAAGTGTGATACAGATCTCGCGGCCATGATCCGAATGGGTAGCAGCTCCGCCAGCTGTGAAACGAAGAAAGTTTCTTCCTACGATACCATGGGCATCACACCCGCAGATTCCTCTCGGAGCCTTCGGTGTAATACGGCATGGACCCATTGAACAGATACGGCAGCATACGCCCTGCTCGCCGAATTTACAGTGAGGTGTCTGATTCTTTACACGGATCTGCCATGCATCTGCTCCTACTTTCGCCCCTGTCTCAAGAAGACGGTTGGTAGCGGCTTCAAATTCCTCCACTGTAGTTAATTTGAATTCACTCATTATAGACCTCCTTTGATAGCACATCTATTTTTTATTTTTCTTTTATAATAAGCCCGGGGTGGGAACCCATCCCCACCCATGGGTTATTTACATTAAAAAAGCCTCCTTATATCACAAACCGAATTTATCAAAAATTTCAAAAGCTGCCTTTCTCATCGGATTATCCTCCGGAAGTGTGACGGTCGGTTTACCATCACAGTCATACTCATAAACCGCTTCATCCTGCGGTACTACACCGATCAGGTCAAGCCCCTGCTTCTGAATCTCCTCAAGAATTCCCGGATTCAGCTCCCCTTTCGGTGCCCGGTTGATGATAAGCCCTACTCTCGAGGGCTTCATCCCGCATTCCTTAATAAGCTCTGCGATCCTGCCTACTGCCTGTACTCCTCTTCTGGAGCAGTCACTCACAAGAATCGCTGTTTCCATACTCGGAAGGATTCCTCTGCTGATATGCTCCATACCGGCTTCATTATCCACGACAAAGTAGGGATAATTCTTCTGATATTTGGCAAGCTGCGCCTGGAGCAGACCGTTTACAAAACAGTAGCAGCCTTTTCCCTGGGTTCTGCCCATCACCAGAAGGTCATAATCGTCTTCCTCTATGAGGGCATCCTCGAAACGTACCTCTGCATAATCCACTTTGGACATACCTGCCGGGATCGGACTCTTCGCAGCCATCTCCGCATGAGCGATCTCTTCACGGACATCCCCAAGAGTAGTGTCTACCTCCACACCAAGAACCTCATTCAGATTCGAATTGGCATCTGCATCTACAGCCAGTACAGGTCCTTTTTTCTTTTCGCAGAGATACTGGATCAGCATTCCGCATAATGTAGTTTTTCCAACGCCGCCTTTTCCTGCGACTGCAATTACATGTGCCATAAAACGGGCACCTCCTGATTTTATAAGTAAAATCTGATACGCCCGGCGTATAAAGGAGGTGCCCGTAAAGTAAAATAAAATATTTATACCATTATCCACCGGCACCTCCGCACTGTGCCGGAATTCATATTCAGTTCATCATTAATTTAATTATACAAGTGTACGAAGTCCGGATCTGTCAATGATCTCCGATACATCCTTCCACTTGTTCAGCGCGTAAAGATGGATTCCGTCAACACCAAGTGCACGATACTCATCGATCTGTCTGATCGTATATTCGATTCCCTCTTCTTTAAAGCGTTTGATCTTGTCCTCATAGAACATGTCAAGCGGTTTGCCTTCCGCATCTTTCGCGTTGAACGGATTCGGGAACAGCCAGTTTCTGGAGATCAGCCTGCAAAGCTCGCTGTCCATTACACAGCCATTGCGTGAAAGAGCCATGTTGATGGTAGCTGCCTGATCCAGGATCGGCATAACCCCAACATCTACCGGCATGGTAACGCCAGCCTCGCGGATAGCATCCAGCCAGTATTTGAACTGCTCCATATCCCAGCAGAGCTGAGTCATGATATAATCAGCACCATTGTCCTGTTTCTGTCTTAAAACAGCAATGTCTGCATCAAGGCTTCTGCATGCGATATGCCCTTCTGGTGAACCGGCTACAGCAATCTCAAATTTATCCCCAAACTCATCACGGACAAATTTAACAAGGTCTGTTGCGTAATTGAAATCGCCACAGGTAGTTGTCTCTCCAAGTGGAATGTCTCCGCGAAGTGCAAGCATATGATCAACACCATCAGCCAGATACTGCTGAAGCTGTTCTTTGATCCCTTCCTTTGTATTCCTGATCACTGTGAAGTGTGTTACAGGTGTTGTTCCTGCATTCTTGATCATCTGGCACACTTCTCTGTTGGCACCTACATTGCCGCCGCCGGCACCATATGTACAGGAAATATACTCCGGTTTGTACTTCATGAGATGTTCAATGGTCCCCGGCAGATTCGCCATGCCTTTTTCTGTTTTTGGCGGAAAAAGTTCAAAGGAAAGCAGCATTTTTTCTCTCATTGCTTCTGATAATTTCATAATCGTCCCTCCACGTCTTAATATTGCTTATGTTATAGGAATGAATTTTATCATTCCTGCAATTTACATTTCAGTCAGCCGGTGTGAGCATCAGTCACACTGAAGCTTCACGATGCTGTTCGCCAGGTCAACCATGAGAATGCTGCCTTCTACCACACGTTCATCTCCCATGATATCCCGAAGGATCAGTTTGTTTCCATCCACATCGATCCGGCTCACATTCTTAAAGAGTACAGAATCATCTTCCTCTTTATATACTGTTGCAAGACACATAATCAGTCCCTCCAAACGGCGGATTCGCTGTCCGCCATGCCTATTTCGTAAGTTCTTCTTTAACAAGTGTAAGAGCAAGCCCAAGCCTCATGTTTCCCTTCTGGAAATCAGATACCGCTTCCCCTATCGTCCTGGCAGCCGCATCCATATTCAGTTTCCTGAGATTGGCAGCCATCTGGTCAAGTTCCGCTGCATGATGTTCATTATGCTGCAGCATATAAGTAAGGAGTGCTACTGTTTCATTCTTGCAGTCACCGGATCCGCAGGACCCGCAATGTCCTTCTCCGTGTGTGTGGCAGTGCCCATCTCCCTTATCATGGCTGTGCGCATGACTGTGCGTGATTCCATCCTCATGAGTATGCTCATGTGTATGTTCGTGGCTGTCAGCATGACCGTGCTGAACAAGATTGCCATTCTCATCTTTGATTAAATGCATAAATACCCCTTTCCTGTATCCGCATGGCGGACACGTTCATGACAAGAATTTATCAATTAAGCTCATTATACATCTTTTCCTTCTCATTATCAAGGAATTTATTATAAAAAATAGCCAAATTTCAGGCCCTGTTTGCTTATTTTTTTCAAATCTTTGACAGTTAATTAACCCGATTGTCTCTATTTTAACGAAGTTAGTTTTTTCAAACCGCGCATTATAACTCACTGCCGCGTCAATACGGTGCTTAAGCTTTATCACTTTTGTAATATATTTGATGTGATTCTTTCATATTTTTATGCTATAATAGCCAAACCATGAGAAACAGAGCAGACAAGGAGGAATTATTTTGAGAGAAACTGTTTTTCTGAATACCGACAGAGAAATGCCTCTTCTGGGGCTTGGCGTATATAAGTTGCCCAATGACGTACAGGCTGAAGCCGCAGTTACTTCTGCAATCTCTGCCGGATACCGCATGATCGACACGGCCTCTGTATATAAGAACGAAGAAAGTGTGGGACGTGCCATTGCCAAATGCGGTGTTCCCCGCAAGGATCTTTTTATCACAAGCAAGATCTGGAATACAGCCCAGCGTCTGGGTGATGTACAGGGAGCCTTTTCCCGCAGCCTTGACCGTCTGAAGCTCAGCTATGTGGATCTCTATCTGATCCACTGGCCGGTTCCCGGATGCTATCTGAGCACCTGGAAGGAATTAGAGACAATTCTGGAATCCGGACGCGCTCTGAATATCGGTGTCAGCAATTTTGACATCCATCACCTGGAAGAGCTTCGGAAAATTTCCGGTATCATTCCTGCTGTAAATCAGATCGAATGCCATCCGTTATGCTACCCGTCCATGCTGATCGAATACTGTAAGGCTTTTGGCATTCAGGTACAGGCGTATGCTCCTCTGGCACGAGGTGCTTATCTGGATAACGACGTAATGTGCGTCCTTGGCACGAAATATGCGAGAACCCCTGCACAGATCGGTCTGCGCTGGGCAATCCAGAAGGGCATCTCCGTAATCCCGAAATCCATCAACCCTGAGCGTATCCGAAGCAACGGAGATATCTTTGACTTTAATATCGAAGATGAGGATATGGCGATCATCGATACATTGAACGAAGATCTGCATACCTCTCATGTTCCGGAAGATCTCCGGGACATTCAGTTTTAAAAAAACAGGCCTCCTGCTCCTATTGCAAAAAAAGCAATGGGGCAGGGGGCCTGCAAATATTTATTCCCACGGAAGCATGGGAGTTTCAACCTTTTTATCCCGCAGCATAAGATCCATAACTGCCTCTGCTGCCGGTTTTTCCTCAAAAAGCACCTTATTTACTTCTGTAATGATCGGCATTTCCACTTCATATTTTTCTGCAAGCTCCCGCGCAGCTCTTGCAGAGTAAACGCCCTCCACAACCATCTGAACCTCATCCATGGCCTGCTCCATCGTGCGGCCCTGGCCAATGAGATATCCGGCTCTTCGGTTGCGGCTGTGCACGCTCGCGCAGGTAACGATCAGATCTCCGATCCCGGAAAGTCCATAGAAGGTTTCCATCTGCGCTCCCATCTTCCTTCCAAGCCTTGCGATCTCCGTGATCCCCCGGGTGATCAGCGCAGCCTTGGTATTATCTCCATATCCAAGACCGTCCGCTGTCCCCGCTGCCAGCGCGATCACATTTTTCAGTGCTCCGCCAAGCTCAACTCCCAGGATATCCGGTGTTGTATACACGCGGAATACGGGACTCATAAAAACACTCTGAAGATAATCCGCCGTTTCCTTTGTATGTGCACTTACCACACAGGTTGTAGGAATCCCCCGTCCTACCTCCTCTGCATGGCTTGGTCCTGAAAGAACAGCTGCGTCTCCCTGGGGAATTTCTTCCTGGATCACTTCGCTGAGTGTTTTCAGAGTTTTTTCTTCAATACCCTTTGCCACATTGACAATTTTCTGTCCTTCACGGACAAAAGCTGACATTTTGTGTGCTGTACTTCGGATATACGGGGAAGCTACAGCCAGCACTGTTACATCCACATCCCGCAGGGCACGTTCCAGATCCGTCAGGATCTCGATCTTATCAGGAAGCACCACACCAGGAAGTCTGTCAGGATTTTCTCTTTTTTCCCGGAGCTTCAGGGCAGTTTCCGGCCTCGCTGACCAGAGAAGTACTTCATGGCCGTTATTATGCAAAAGGAGAGCCAGGGCCATTCCCCAGCTTCCAGAACCAAGTACGCTGATTTTTGCCATAAATCTTACCTCTTATTTTTTATTCTTGCTATTCAGGAACACCTTGCTCTCGGTTCCGTGAATGAGTCTTCCAATATTTGCCCTATGCCTGTAAAAGGCCATCCCTGTGAGAAGTGCCATTACAGCATACAGTTCAAGCATATGAGGCTGATCCATCCCATATTTTCCCATCTGTCCAAAAACAAGAACCAGGATAAAAGCCACCGCATATGCGCTGAGCGAGCACAGGGATACATAGTGGGTCAGAAAAAACAGGCCAAAAAAGACAACTGCACACACAATAAAGATCTGCCAGTCAAAGGCAATGATCATACCAACAGAAGCCGCGATCCCCTTACCTCCACGAAATTCCATGGATATCGGAAAATTATGTCCAAGAATACAGCCCAGAGCTGCATACAATGTCAGAAGCGGAAGGCTTCCGCTCATGGAATTGCCGTAAATGATCCTTACGATCACAACTGCCAGCACGCATTTCAGGCAGTCTCCCAGCAGTGTCAGTGCTCCTGCTTTCTTTCCGAAGGTGCGGAAGGCATTGGTGGTTCCCGCATTTCCGCTGCCATGCTCTCTGATATCTGTCTTGTGAACCCTTCCTATGATATAGCCTGTCTGAAAAAGTCCGCATACATAACCGATAACAAGACAAATAATACGTTCCATATTTTATTCCTTTTCCCCGCGCTCGCGGATGATGAATTTCAGGGAAGTCCCGGAGAATCCGAATGCGTCCCTGATCTTGTTCTCCAGATATCTTACATAGGAAAAATGCATCAGTTCTTTGTCATTGACAAAGATAACAAATGTCGGCGGTTTTACCGCTACCTGGGTCATGTAAAAGATCTTCAGTCTGCGGCCTCTGTCGGACGGCGGCTGCTGCAGTGCTACGGCCTCGGAGAGGATCTCATTAAGAACTCCCGTCTGAACACGGAGCGTCTGATTCTCGATGACCATATCAATATTTTCAAAAAGCTTTGGAAGTCTCTGTCCTGTTTTTGCAGAGATAAAAATGATCTGGGCGTATGGCATAAAGGAAAGGATCTGACGTATCTTCTCCGTGTGCTTGTAGATCGTCTTGTCATTCTTCTCAATGGCGTCCCATTTATTTACCGCTACAATGATACCCTTGCCTCTGTCGTGGGCAATTCCTGCGATCTTGGCATCCTGCTCGGTAACTCCCTCGGAGGCATCGATCACCACAACAACAATATCTGCCCGCTCCACAGCTGTCACTGTACGGATCACACTGTAACGCTCGATTTCTTCTTTTACCTTACCCTTACGGCGCAGTCCTGCCGTATCGATAAATATATAATCCTTATGGTTCCATGTCACCCTGGTATCAATGGCATCACGTGTGGTTCCCGCAATATTGGATACGATCACACGTTCCTCGCCAAGAAGCTTGTTAATAAGAGATGATTTGCCTACGTTTGGTTTGCCTACGATGGCGATCTTCGGAATGTCATCCTGTTCTTCATCTTCGCTCTTATCCGGAAACTCCCTGACCACTTCATCCAGCATATCTCCAAGACCCTGTCTGTTTGCTGCGGAAACCGGGATCGGCTCTCCGATTCCAAGATTATAGAATTCATATACGTCCATCATATATTTCTGATGACTGTCTACTTTATTGACTACAAGGCGTACCGGCTTCCCGCTACGGCGGAGCATATCTGCTACCTTGGCATCAGAATCCACAAGGCCCTGACGTACATCTGTGATAAAAATGATCACATCCGCTGTATCAATGGCGATCTGTGCCTGCTCTCTCATCCTGGAAAGGATGATATCGCTGCTGTCCGGCTCGATTCCTCCTGTGTCGATCAGGGTAAATGTCCGGTCAAGCCATGTAACATCCGCGTAAATCCTGTCACGTGTTACTCCTGGTGTATCCTTTACTATGGAAATATTGTCACCTGCCAGAGCGTTAAATAAAGTGGATTTACCTACATTAGGCCTTCCCACTATCGCTACTACTGGTTTGCTCATAAATCTGTCTCCTTCTTGTTGGTTTATGTTTAGGTGGATTGATCACAGCCTCTACCAGATCTCTTCCCCCTGTATCTACAATTACAATTTCTGTCCCAAGTGCTTCAGAAAGCTCTTCCAGCGTCATATCATCCAGGAAAATCTCCTCATCCCCCTTCATCATACTGCATGGGATCAGAAGCTTTTCCCCAAGGTCAAGCCCCGTAAGCTGTTCTTTCAGATCCTGGCCTGTGATCAGACCGGACACCGTGATCTTCTCGCCAAAAAAACGATTCTCAATGGTCGTTACCGGAACCTGTATATTGGGAAATTTTTCCTTTATTTCCTCTATATAACGTGTGATAAAAGGTGCCGCAAGCTTGCCCGTAGCAACTCTTCCTGTAACCCTGCGGTCATCACCTTCCAGTCCGTCCAGGGTTTCCTTCACTTCCGTTTCCAGAAGTCTCAGCATCCCCACGCCATTCTCCAGCTGAAGATATCCGTCATATTCTTCCTCCTGGGGAAGCTCCCGCCCCGCCAGGATGTACCATTCATCCGAAGCATGGATAAAGTGTATCCCATACTTCTCCATCAGGATGTCCTGCCAGTGCTCGATCTGGTCCAGAACCCTGTTTGCATCTTCTTTTGTAAAAGGCTCCAGCGGATACAGGCCTTTTCTGTATTTCGTCAGTCCTACCGGCACGATCGAGACGCTCTGGAGGACCGGTGCATAAGCAGAAAGCTTCTCAAGACTGTAATCCAGCTCTTCTCCGTCATTAACTCCCTTGCACAGCACGATCTGGCCATTCATGGTAATTCCTGCATGATACAGGGTATCTACCTTCTCCAGTGCCTTTCCTGCAAAACGATTGTGCAGCATTTTACAGCGAAGCTCCGGATTCATGGTCTGAAATGAAATATTGATCGGTTCCAGATGATATCGTATCACACGGTCAATATCCTTCTCACTCATATTGGTAAGTGTCACATAATTTCCCTGCAGGAAAGAAAGCCTGGAATCATCATCTTTAAAATACAGTGTTTCACGCATATCGGGCGGCATCTGATCAATAAAACAGAACATACACTTATTTGAACAGGAGCGATAATCATCCATCAATCCCCCGTTCTCAAATTCTATCCCAAGGTCTTCCTCATATTCCTTCTCTACCTCCAGCTCCCATTCCTCACCGTCAGGCTTCTCCACCAGAAGCACAACCAGCTCTTCATTCATGAGATACCGGTAATCGAAGACATCCTCCACAGGCTGTCCGTTGACAGAAACAAGTCTGTCTCCCGCTTCCAGCCCCAGCTCCTCGGCAATACTGTCGGGCAGCACCTTGGAAATCATATGCTTTCTTAATTTCATCATTATCTCCCTTTTCTATCCCGTATATAATGTCATCCGGTCACTCTGTGACCGGTAACACTGACATATCACCTGCGGATAGCATCTACTATAATAACAACTTTGCTTCTAAAAAGCAACACTTTGAGAAAACACCTTGACTGACATGTGTATCTGATGTTATAAATAGACTGAGAATTTTTTATGACATACACTTAGGAGGAATATTATGCCAAACATAGAATTACTGGAGAAGTCTATGCCTGTTGCCCCGATCCGCATCGCTGCACTTGCCGGATGCCGCGAACTGGCCGAGGAGGTTGACAAAAAGCTGGTTAAATTCCGTAAAGAACTTGTAGCCGCCAAGAAATCCGCCATCATCCCCCAGGGCTATGCAGAGAAATCTTTCCTTGTAGACTGCGAATGCCCCCGCTTCGGAACCGGTGAGGGTAAGGGTTACATCAGGGAATCTGTCCGTGGAACAGACCTTTACATTATGGTAGATGTAACCAATTACAGCCTTACCTACAGCGTATGCGGCCATGAGAACCACATGTCCCCGGATGATCACTACCAGGATCTGAAGAGAATCATTTCCGCAGCCACTGGTAAGGCACACCGTATCAATGTCATTATGCCCTTCCTTTATGAAGGACGTCAGCACAGACGTACCAAGAGGGAATCTCTTGACTGTGCACTTGCACTCCGTGAATTAAGCGCAATGGGCGTTTCCAACATCATTACCTTTGATGCCCATGACCCCCGTGTGCAGAACTCCATCCCGCTGAAAGGCTTTGATAACTTTTTCCCGACTTATCAGTTTCTGAAGGCACTTGTCAAGAATGTTCCTGATTTCAAGGTTGACAATGACCATCTTATGATCATCAGCCCAGATGAAGGCGCAATGTCACGTGCTGTATATTTCTCCAACATCCTTGGAGTTGATATGGGTATGTTTTACAAACGCCGTGATTACTCCACAGTAGTCAATGGAAAGAACCCGATCGTAGCCCACGAATTCCTTGGTGATTCTGTAGAAGGCAAGGATGTTATCATCATCGATGATATGATCTCCTCCGGAGAGAGTATGCTGGATGTTGCCCGTCAGCTGAAAGAGCGCAAGGCAGGACGTGTCTTCGTCTGCACAACCTACGGACTGTTCACAGACGGTGTATCCAAATTCGATGAATACTACGAAAAAGGCTGGCTTGACAGAGTTATCACAACCAACCTCAACTATCGTATTCCTGAGCTTCTTGACCGTCCATATTATATCGAAGCCAACATGAGTAAATATCTTGCAAGCATCATTGATATCATCAACCATGACGTATCTGTTGAGAAGGTTCGTTCCAGCAACGAGAAGATCATGGAACTCATGAGAAAGGTCAACGAAAAGTAATAAAAGCTCCCAGGTTTCCACGTTTTCCGTGAGAAGCCCTGTGCGAGTAAAGAAAGAGCGGATTACAGCAGGTACAGATTCCCGGCATGGATATCCGCTCTTCTTTTATGCCTGCATCCAGAAGAATTCTTCGGTTGGCCTCCCACAGATTGAGCTGGTATTTGCCATCCGGCTTCTTATAAAAGAGCGCATCCCAGTATTTTTTCTCAAAAGCCTCTTTAAACTGACCGATCACATCCGCACTGACTTCATAGCAGTCCTGACAGATAGACGGACCGATCGCCGTATAAAGCTGTGACGGATCTGAACCGAACTCCTCTGCCATTTTTTCCACAGTTACCTTACCGATCTTACCAACAGTTCCTCTCCATCCCGAATGAGAAAGTCCGACTGCCTTATGCTTCGGATCCACAAAGAAAAGAGGCACACAGTCTGCATAAAAGGTTGCCAGCACCAGCCCTGGTGTATTGGTGACCATTCCATCAACATCCGTATATGTCCGTGGTTTTATGATGCCATTCCCTCTGTCCTCTTCTGTTACTACACGTACATTTGTGGTATGTGTCTGATCAGAGGTCACAATATCCTCCATGGAAAAACCCATCGCACCGGACAGTCTCGCATAATTTTCCCGGACAGCAGCCTCCTCATCTCCCCGCGTAAAGCTTAAATTCATGGATTCATAAATTCCCCTGCCAACACCGCCAAGACGGGTACTGAAACCATGTACCACTCCCGGAAGTGATTCAAAAACCGGATATGTAAGCCAGGTAACTCCCGCTTTTTCATTCACATTCATAAGCTGCCTGTTCTTATACCATTTAATCTCCATCCGTCCACCAACCCTTTCATTTATAAAATGCATTCAAACGCATTTTTTATCCAACGGATTTCCTCACCGTCAATTCCCACCACATCAAAGCGGCAGGGAACATCATCGCGAAATCCTTTCCTGATAAGATAAAACAGCGCAACCCTGATGATAGTCCGCTGTTTCTGTTTCCCCACTGCTGCAAAAGAGCTTCCGCTTCCCCTGTTTTTCCTGTACTTTACCTCGATAAATACCAGATATCTTCCATCCCGGGCAATGAGATCGATCTCGCCGTTTCTGCATCGGAAATTTTTTTCAAGGATCTGTAAGCCCTTCCCTCTCAAAAATTCCTCTGCCATTTTCTCATAGTAAATGCCCTTCTCTCTTCTATTTCCTTCCAGAAAAAAGCTTCCTTTCTTTTTTTATTGTGGGTATCTTCTGTAATTTTCAAACAAAATGTGTAATAAATGTTTTTCTGTGTATCGGACTCGGGCCGTATTTTTTCAGTGCTTCGATATGTGCAGCCGAGCCATATCCCTTATTGGATGCAAACCCATACTCAGGCAGGCCCTTATCATATTCCTCCATCATCCGGTCCCTGGTCACTTTTGCTACAATGCTTGCAGCTGCTATGGATACACTTTTGGCATCCCCCTTGATGATGGGAACCTGGGGAATTGTAATTTCTGGTATGGTAACTGCATCATTCAGAAGAAGCTGAGGCTGCACGGAAAGCCTGCTTACTGCCTGGCGCATAGCCTCATAGGTAGCCTGAAGGATATTGATCTCATCGATCCTCTCCGGGCCTGCCATTCCGATCCCGACAGAAACCGCCCTCTCAAGGATCACATCATAAAGCTCTTCTCTCTTTTTCGCTGTAAGCTTCTTGGAGTCGTTCAGCCACAGAATATCGCAGTCCTTCGGCAAAATTACCGCACACGCGACCACAGGACCGGCAAGGGGGCCTCTTCCTACCTCATCAATACCGCAGAGATAGCCAAGATGCTCATATTTATGTTCATATTCCTTCATGATCTCCGTGCGCTCACGTTCTTTCTCCAAAGCCTCAAGCTTCTTGCGGTATTGACGGATCAGATTCTGTACTCCACTTCTCCCGTCTGTTTCATAGTGCTGAAAAAGGGCGTTGTACTCGCCCTCCTTCGCTGACGCAAAAAGCTCCTTGATTTCTTTCATTGTTTCCATTATGCTTCCTCCAGCTTACCTGGAAATTCCAGTGTTACTCTGCCAAGCTTTCCGGAACGGAACTCTTCCAGTAAAAGGCGTGAGGCTTTCTCATAATCAAGCTCTTCGCCCTTCTTAAGACAGCCTCTTGCTTTCGCTACCGCTGTGAGGACATCCAATGGCTTCTGATTCCCTTCCAGACCATATCGTTCTGAGACGGATGACGGATAAAAGCTCTGAAGATATCCGATCAGTCCAAGTGCAAGTTCCTCGATATTCAGGATATCATCCTTGATGGAACCGATATATGCAAGACGCATACCAACTTCCTGATCTTCAAATTTCGGCCACAGGATACCTGGTGTATCAAGAAGCTCTACGCTCTTATTCAGACGGATCCACTGTTTTCCCTTCGTAACGCCTGGCTTGTTCCCGGTCTTTGCGCAGGCCTTTCCCGCAAACGTATTTATAAATGTAGATTTCCCTACATTCGGGATTCCTGCTACCATTGCACGTACCGGACGATTTTTGATTCCACGTTTTCTGTCGCGCTCTGTTTTTTCTTTACAGGCTTCTGTGATCGCAGCAGAAACTGCCTTCATAGATCCTTTATTCCTGGAATCGATACTCACTGCATAAAATCCTTTTTCTTTAAAATATTCCATCCATGCACGGCTCTGTCTCTCATCGGCAAGGTCAGCCTTGTTGAGAAGGATCATCCTCGCTTTGTTTTTTCCAAGCTCATCAATGTCCGGATTACGGCTGGAAAGCGGAACCCGCGCATCTACCAGCTCAATGATCAGATCGATCAGCTTGATATCTTCCTGCATCTGGCGTTTCGCTTTGGTCATATGTCCAGGATACCACTGTACGTTCATAATTCACCTCGTTTATTTTATAAAACCAATTTTGCTCTTCGGAGAAACTGCGAACCACAGTTTTCCCACAATGTATTTCTTGTTTATGTTGCCAATATCACTGAAACGGCTGTCTTCGCTGTTGTTCCGGTTATCTCCCAGTACAAAATATTCACCGCTCTCCAGTGTGATAGAACTGTCCGCGAGTCCTGCATTGGTAATGTCTGCATATGCTCCATTTTCATCATATACTTTTCCGTTGATGTATACCTGTCCGTCCTTGATAAGGACAGTCTCTCCCGGAAGCCCGATCACTCTGCGGATATGGAGAGCCGCATCATCGCTGGCACTTGTCTTAAACACGATCACATCACCACGCTTCGGGGAACTCACCTTATAAATCGCCCTGTTTACAAAAAATTTCTCCCCCACAGAATAGGTTGGTTCCATCGCACTCTCCTGCAGTGTCACACTCTGAAAACCGGAAATCGCCACCAGCACTGCAAAAACAACCGTTACTGCTATCTCAAATATCCACCTGACAATTCCTCTTGTCCTGTCATCACGAAGCTTCTCTCTCGCCTCTGATACAGCCCTGTTCTCCTTCAGATTGTCAATTTTTATCTTTTCTTTTAATCCCATATTCAGTCCCCTGTGCGGCATAATAAAAATCTGATATTTTTGGTTCCTGTTCACACGCCACTGTCCTACGAAGCGTGTTACCGGGCGCGGAGTGAACAGGAACTATTTTTATGCCTGCTGATGTAAAAAGAGGGACAATAGCAAATGTTATTGTCCCCAACTCTTTACATATGAAATTATTTTACAAGCTCTTTAACCTTAGCAGCTTTACCTACACGGTCTCTCAGGTAGTTCAGTTTAGCACGACGTACTTTACCACGACGGATAACCTCAACTTTAACTACGTGTGGGGAATGAAGCGGCCATGTCTTCTCAACACCAACACCGTTGGAGCTCTTTCTTACTGTGAAAGTCTCTCTTGTGCTTCCGCCCTGTCTCTTAAGTACTGTACCCTCGAAGATCTGAACACGCTCGCGTGTTCCCTCTTTGATAAGTGCGTGTACCCTTACTGTGTCTCCTACACGGAACTGCGGTACTTCAGCCTTCAGCTGAGCAGACTCAATGTTCTTAATAATTTCGTTCATGTCTTTCTCTCCTTAATTATACTGGATGTTCTTAATACCCATATGGTAACAGAGGACCATCTTTTTTCACAACATAAGAGATTATACACTAGAAGAGTTCTCAATGCAAGAACTTTTTTCCTGGATTTTCGGGTGTCTTACCAGCAGAGTACCTCATGCCCCGTCTCTGTGACAAGCACCATGATTTCCCACTGCGCTGAAGGCAGGCCATCTTCTGTGCGTACGGTCCAGTCATCAATCTCATCTGTGTATATTTCATCCGATCCCATGTTCACCATCGGCTCAATCGTAAAGATCATTCCCGGAACCATAAGTACACCGGTATCTTCCTTCGATGTATAGCTTACCCAAGGATCCTCATGGAATTCAAGACCTACTCCATGACCGCCGATCTCGCGTACTACTGTGTAACCATTCTCGACCGCATGCCTGTGCACTGCACTTCCCATATTTCCGATCGGTGTCCATGGTTTTACCTGCTCAAGTCCAAGTTCTACGCATTCCTTTGTCACGCGCACAAGCTTCTCCTTCTCCGGGCTTACCTTTCCAATGCAGAACATCCGGGAGGAATCAGAAAAATATCCCTGATAAATAGTAGAAACATCTACATTGACAATGTCTCCCTCTTTCAGTACGATCTCTTCATCTGGAATCCCATGGCATACAACTTCATTGATAGAGGTGCACACACTTTTCGGAAAACCTTCATAATTAAGTGGGGCCGGAATTCCGCCATGGCGCACGGTTTCCTCGTGCACCCAGTCATCAATCTGCTGTGTTGTCACCCCCGGACCGATGTGCTCTGCCACATAATCCAGAACTGCAATATTGATTTTACAGCTCTCCTTAATCTTCTCGATCTGAGTCGGTGTTTTGATCAGGTCATGGTCAAGAACTGCATATCCTTTCTTTTTCATAAGCTCCATTTTTTCATCAAAGGCTTCATGGCACTTCTTATATTTCTTTCCGCTTCCACACCAGCACGGGTCATTTCTCTCGATTTTTTTAGCCATCTGTTTTTTTCTCCCTTTCGCAGTCCTGTGCCTGCTTTTTCTTTTGTTTTTTATATTGTCAGATAAACTGTATCTGTCACAAAAGCAAATACTATCTCTGCCAGACTTATCATAGCACAACTTACTTTAAGATAAAAGCATTCTTTGTGCTTTGGGGACTTGCTTGATTCGGTTAAAAAATCGCAGCTTCATCTTTTCGGATATGGCATGTATCCTGTAAGGATGATTCTGCGATCTTCTTTATTTATAGCCTTATTTCTGTGCAGCCAGCTGCCGGTTCCCGCCGGTTGCCATTACACGCATTCTTCCAAGTGCACCGGATACGGCCGGAATGGAAATTACCACGACCGTCAATACGCCTTCCAGAAGAATGTAGCTGTAATTGTAGATGATCGGGTACAGTGCAGTCAGCGATTTCGGAAAATTATCAGGCATGTAATCCATCCAGTAGAGATATCCACCCAGTGCATGGAATGCACCCCTTGCCAGAATTGCAACAACATAAGCCTTCAGAAGACCGTATTTCCTGGATTTTGTAAATAATCCGGAAAGTCCCATTGCTCCGAATGCAAAAATGTAATCACAGCACACCTGAAAAGCGGACAGCACATATGGCTCCTGTAAAAACTGGAAAATTCCATATACAAGACCTGTGAGAATTCCTACCTTAACACCGTACCAGTAACCGATCAGAACAATGAACAGCATGCTGAACAAGGTTACAGAGCCGCCAAATGGTAATTTGAACAGCTTAATATAAGACGTTACATATGCAAGGGCAAGTGCCGCTGCACAGGTAACAAGCTGCTGTGTGGTAAGCGTTACAGTGGATGTGTTCTTCTGAAGTAATGCAGCAACGATAACTACAAGTACCAGAACTGTTACGATAGATACGGCATACCCTGCCGTTGTGAGACCACCTTCTGCGGTCACAAGAAAATCAAACATACTCTTTCTCTCCTCCTTACGTTGGGATTACCCAAATCAAGTTCAAAGGTCGAAGCCTGCGCTTCCTCTCAGCCGGTCAGGGCTCCCTTGGTCTTACCTATTGTAGCACATGCGGAGGTGGGTGTAAATATGTATGTTTATTGGGGAATAAGAAAAATTGGTAAAAAAACAGGAGTGCAAACCAAATGGCCGCTCTCCTGTTTTACTCTTCCCTTGTACCTTGGAAACTACATACATGTGTTTTTGTTGATGGTTAATCTTTGTTGAATCAAGTTTTACCTGCTTTGGTCAAGCCCTCACCCGATTAGTAGCAGTCAGCTCCATGTGTTGCCACACTTCCACCCCTGCCCTATCTACCTCGTCGTCTTCAAGGGGGTTTACTTCACTAAGAATGGGATATCTCATCTTGAGGGGGGCTTCACGCTTAGATGCCTTCAGCGTTTATCCCTTCCGGGCTTGGCTACTCGGCCGTAGACTTGGCAGTCTAACCGATGCACCAGCGGCCCGTCCATCCCGGTCCTCTCGTACTAAGGACAGCTCCTCTCAGATATCCTACGCCCACGCCGGATAGGGACCGAACTGTCTCACGACGTTCTGAACCCAGCTCGCGTACCGCTTTAATGGGCGAACAGCCCAACCCTTGGGACCTACTACAGCCCCAGGATGCGATGAGCCGACATCGAGGTGCCAAACCACTCCGTCGATGTG
>CAVIGE010000040.1:0-23422 GCA_963642325.1 Prevotella sp. CAG:279 | reverse complement strand
TGCTGTTTTCGTAGAATCAGGAAGCTCCCGCTTCTATAAGTGGGGGTACGTTCACATATATACCTTGCCGGAGCTATCGCCAAAAGGATAAATTTGTGATATACTTGCACAGTGGAGAAAGTAAACATATGATATAAGGAAGATTACAGATTACTTTTTATACAAAAGACTGATTAGAGGAGCGTATGTTATGTGTGGAATTGTAGGTTTTACAGGGAGACATCAGGCAGCACCGATTTTGCTGGACGGACTTTCCAAACTGGAATATCGAGGGTATGATTCAGCGGGTATTGCAGTCCGCAACGGAGAGAACGAGACAGAAGTGATCAAGGCGAAGGGCCGTCTTAAGGTTCTGATGGAGAAGACCAATAGTGGCGAGTCTGTTCAGGGGACTTGTGGCATTGGTCATACAAGATGGGCAACGCATGGAGAACCATCTGAGACGAATGCACATCCGCATGTCAGTGATGACGGGAATGTGGCTGCGGTTCATAATGGCATCATTGAGAATTATCAGGAGCTGAAAGAGAAGCTTTTGCGTAAAGGCTATTCTTTTTATTCTGCCACGGATACAGAGGTTGCAGTAAAGCTGGTTGATTATTATTACAGGAAATATGGCAGCTCACCGATCGAGGCATTGGGTCATGCTATGGTGCGGATCCGGGGATCTTACGCGCTGGCTATGATGTTCCGTGATTATCCGGGTGAGATTTATGTTGCGAGAAAGGACAGCCCGATGATCCTTGGGGTACAGGATGGTGAATCCTATATTGCATCGGATGTTCCGGCAATCCTGAAGTACACGAGAAATGTTTATTATATTGGAAATATGGAGATGGCTCGTGTAAGAATGGGAGAGATTACTTTTTATAATCTTGATGGTGATGAGATCCAGAAGGAGTTAAAGACGGTTGAATGGGATGCGGAGGCAGCTGAAAAAGCAGGCTTTGAGCATTTCATGATGAAGGAGATCCATGAGCAGCCGAAGGCAGTTTCTGATACCCTGAATTCTGTTGTGAAGGACGGAAAGATCGACCTCTCAGAACTGGGAATGGACGATGAAGCAATCAGGAATATCAGTCAGATTTATATTGTTGCCTGTGGTTCTGCATACCATGTTGGCATGGCTGCCCAGTATGTGCTGGAGGATCTGGCGAGAATTCCGGTCCGTGTAGAGCTTGCTTCGGAATTCCGATATCGTAATCCGATCCTTGATAAGGATGGGCTGGCTATTATTATCAGCCAGTCAGGAGAGACGGCGGACAGTTTGGCAGCACTTCGCGAGTGCAAAGCGAACGGAATCCGTACCCTTGCTATTGTAAATGTGATCGGTTCTTCTATTGCAAGAGAGGCAGATAATGTATTCTACACACTGGCAGGTCCGGAGATTTCTGTTGCGACCACGAAGGCTTACAGTACACAGCTCATTGCTTCTTATGTGCTGGCACTCCAGTTTGCGAAGGTCCGTGGGGAGATCACGGAAGAGCAGTGTGATGAATATGTAAAAGAGCTGCAAACAATACCGGATAAGATCAGCAGGATCATTGATGATAAGGAGCGTATTCAGTGGTTTGCTTCCAAACAGGCCAATGCAAAGGATATCTTCTTTATCGGAAGAGGGATTGACTATGCGATCAGTCTTGAGGGCAGCCTGAAGATGAAGGAGATCAGCTATATCCATTCCGAGGCATATGCCGCAGGTGAGCTGAAGCATGGTACGATTTCGCTGATCGAGGACGGGACTCTTGTGATCGGTGTCCTCACACAGCCGAAGCTTTATGAGAAAACAGTAAGCAATATGGTAGAGTGTAAGAGCCGGGGAGCCTATCTGATGGGGCTTACTACTTTTGGAAATTATAATATTGAAGATACAGCAGATTTCACAGTATATATTCCGAAGACGGATCCGCATTTTGCTACGTCCCTGGCTGTAATACCTCTTCAGCTTCTGGGTTACTACGTAAGTGTAAATAAAGGACTTGATGTAGATAAACCGAGAAATCTTGCGAAGAGTGTTACCGTGGAATAAGGGCGGAATAGTGGAGCTGGATAGATAACAAAGATAAAAATGGAGGATGCATATGAGAAAAATAGGAAAACATATCCCGGGGCTGATTGTGACCCTGGTGGTTCTGATCACCGCGGTTGTTTTTGCGGTAATGCTCATGAATATGAACATGGTTCCGGTTAAGTTTCTTGCAGGGATCGCTCTGATCATGCTGATCATGATCGTGATCGTCGGAGCACTTGTGTGGAGTACGGATGGTAGGGTACGATTTGCGGTAGGTGTACTTCTGGCGGCAGTTTTTGCAGCGGTGTTTATTCTTGGAAGTATATATGTTTATAAAACACATTCGACACTTGCCGATATCTCCGGTGTGAATACCGAGATTACTGAGGTTGGTATTTATGTCAGAGCTGATGATACGGCGGATTCTATTTCTGCAACTGCAGATTATGTTTATGGCGTACTGACAGATCTTGACAGGGAGAACTCAGACAAAGCGATCCAGGAAGTAGATGCTGAGACTGGCAAGAGTGTGCAGGTACAGGAATATGCAGGGCTTACAGAGCTTGTAGATGGGCTTCTTAATGGACAGACAGGTGCGATCGTGCTGAACAGTGCATATCTGGGTGTTATTGAAGAGATGGATGGATATTCGGATATTTCTTCAAGAATCAAAGAACTGACGGTGAAGAAAGTGGAGACAACGATCGAGCCTAAGGAGACGGAGAGCGCGGCGGCGCAGAATACAAATGATGGTTCTGTTTACACGATCTTTATCAGTGGTATTGACAGCAGAAGCGGTCTTGTGGCTAAGAGCAGAAGTGATTCCAATATCATTGCAACTATAAATACGAACACAAGAGAGGTGCTGCTGGTTTCCACACCGCGGGATTATTTTGTTCCGCTTTCTATTTCCAATGGACAGAAGGATAAGCTGACCCATGCCGGTATCTATGGTATCAATGTATGTATGGATACTCTGGGAATGCTTTATGATGAGGATATTAACTATTATTTCCGGATTAATTTTGCAGGCTTTGAGCAGCTGATCGATGCTTTGGGCGGGATTACGGTTAATTCTGATTATGAATTCGATTCCAAGAATGTGAAGGGTTATCATTATAACAAGGGAGAGAATTTCTTAAACGGTGAGCAGGCACTGGTATTCAGCCGTGAGCGTTATGCCTTTTCAGAGGGAGACCGTCAGCGTGGCAAGAACCAGATGGCGGTTATCAAGGGCGTTATCAACAAGGCTCTTTCGCCGGAGCTTCTGAAGAACTATTCTTCAGTTCTTTCCAGCATCCAGGGATGCTTTGAGACAAATATCTCTTATGAGGAGATCGCGAGACTGCTTCAGCAGCAGCTGAATAATGGCGGTTCCTGGAATGTTGTAAGCTACAGCGTAGACGGTACCGGTGATACACAGAAACCATATTCCATGAGCCAGAATGCCTATGTTATGATTCCGGATGAATCGACGGTTAATAAGGCTAAGGAAATGATGAAAAAGGTCCGTAACAGTGAGATTGTTTCCCAGGAAGAGGCAGATGGAACAGCACAGCAGTAATAAGTGGTCATTAAAATGTAAACAGAGATAACAAAAACAGCCCGGGGAGGACGAAGCGAACCTTCCGGGCTGTTTTTGCTTATGAAAATGAAAAATTATTACAGGATTTCCTTCAAATATCTCTCCAGTGCATCCTGCCATGTAGGAAGGGGCTGAAAGCCGTTGTTTACAAGCTTGGACTTGTCCAGGCGGCTGTTAAATGGCCTGACGGCTTTGGATACGCCATATTCTGCCGTTGTGACAGGGGAAACCTCTACCTTTTCGTATTCTTTGTGGCCAAGGGCAGCGGCCTGGCGGAAGATCTCTTTTGTGAAATCATACCAGCTGATGTATCCGCCTTCGTTGGTTGCGTGATAGTAGCCGTATTTCTCTGTCTCCAGCATGTCTACCAGGAGACGGGCAAGGTCGAAGGTGTAGGTTGGTGTACCGATCTGGTCACTGACTACGGTAAGCTTGTCATGAGTTTTTCCAAGATTTACCATGGTACGGATAAAGTTCTTGCCGTTTTTGCCGAAGACCCAGGCAATACGCACGATGAAAAATTTATCCACAGTGCCGGATACTGCCAGTTCGCCGTCCAGCTTGGTCTGGCCATATACGTTCTGCGGAGCGTAATCCTTGCAGTCGGGATCCCATGGAGTCGTTCCCTGGCCGTCAAAAACATAGTCGGTGGAGATATACATCATCTTAATACCGAGTTCTTTGCAGATATCTGCGATGTTCTGGGTTCCGACAACATTGACAAGGCGTACCTTCTCACGGTTTTCCTCATCTTCGGCAGCATCTACAGCTGTCCATGCAGCGCAGTGTACAACCGCATCAGGGTTTGCCTTGCGGATCACCCTTGCGACAGCCTCCTTATCCGTGATATCAAGCTGTACATATGGCATGGTAGTGACTGGTGTGCCGTCCGCAATGCCACTGTAGGAAGGCGCAATATCGCTTCCGGTGCCTTCGTGACCGCGCAGGGAGAGTTCATTCATTACATCATGGCCCAGCTGGCCGCCAACGCCTGTTACGAAAAATTTCATGCTTTAACCTCCTCACGGTTTCCGTACATCTTCTCATAGTAATTCTGGTACTCACCGGAGATGATAGTTTCCCACCATTCCTTGTTGTCAAGATACCATTTGATTGTCTTTTTGATGCCGTCTGCGAATTTGGTTTCCGGGAGCCATCCAAGCTCGTTGTGGATCTTGGTCGGGTCGATAGCGTAACGCATGTCATGGCCCTTACGGTCTGCTACATGTGTGATCAGGCTCTCAGGCTTGCCAAGCTCCTTGCAGATTAGTTTGACGATGTCGATATTTTTCATCTCGTTGTGTCCGCCTACGTTGTAAACCTCACCTACGCGGCCTTTGTGGATGATCAGGTCGATCGCACGGCAGTGATCCTCAACATAGAGCCAGTCGCGGACATTTTCACCTTTTCCGTAAACGGGAAGTGGTTTGTCATTCAGCGCGTTGGCGATCATAAGCGGGATCAGCTTTTCCGGGAAGTGATACGGGCCGTAGTTGTTGGAGCAGCGGCTGATGGTTACAGGAAGGCCGTAGGTTCTGTGGTAAGCAAGGACAAGAAGGTCGGCACCGGCTTTTGAGGAGCTGTACGGGCTGCTTGTGTGGATCGGTGTTTCCTCTGTGAAGAAGAGATCCGGTCTGTCAAGCGGAAGATCGCCGTAAACCTCATCGGTGGAAACCTGGTGATAACGCTGGATACCATATTTGCGGCAGGCATCCATAAGAACAGCAGTTCCCTTAATATTTGTGTCAAGGAATACTTCCGGGTTCTCGATGGAACGGTCTACGTGGCTCTCAGCTGCGAAGTTCACAACGATGTCCGGGTGCTCTTCCTCGAAAAGTCTGTAAACAGCCTCACGGTCTGTGATGCTCTCTTTAACAAAGCGGAAGTTCGGCTTGTCCATAACCGGTGCGAGGGTGGAAAGATTTCCTGCGTAGGTCAGGCAGTCCAGGCACACGATACGATAGTCCGGATGAGCCTCCATCATATGAAAAATAAAGTTGCTTCCGATAAATCCGGCACCGCCGGTAACGATGATTGTCATGTGAAAAAATCTCCTTTATAAAAAAATATTGTCATGTATGGATCAGTGAAGTGCGTCCAGATATTTACCGTCCAGAACATCCTTCAGGTACTGGCCATACTGATTTTTCTTAAGTACTTCGTAAACTTTGAGAACATCATCCTTTGAGATCCAGCCGTTTAAGTATGCGATCTCCTCCAGGCATGCGATCTTGCGGTGCTGATGCTGCTCCATGGTTTTTACGAAATTGGTTGCCTCGACAAGGCTCTCGTGAGTACCGGTATCCAGCCATGTGAAGCCCTGGCCAAGAAGCTCGACATTCAGCTGACCCTTCTCAAGATAGATACGGTTCAGGTCTGTGATCTCAAGCTCGCCTCTTGCGCTCGGTTTCAGATTTTTTGCATATTCCACAACCCTGTTGTCATAAAAGTAAAGACCGGTCACGCAGTAGTTGCTCTTCGGCTTCTCAGGCTTCTCCTCAATGGAAATGGCCTTTCCGTTCTGGTCGAATTCCACGATTCCGAAACGCTCCGGATCATCTACATAGTATCCGAAAACAGTGGCACCCTTGCCGGTCCGGGCATTGTCAACCGCAGCCTTGAGACGTTTCTTAAGGCCGTGTCCCGCAAAAATGTTATCGCCAAGTACCATGCATACCGTGTCATCACCGATGAATTTTTCGCCGATGATGAAGGCCTGTGCCAGTCCATCCGGGCTTGGCTGTACTGCGTAGGTAAGGTTTACGCCGAACTGATGGCCGTCACCAAGAAGCTCCTCAAATCTTGGAGTATCCTGTGGGGTGGAAATGATCAGGATATCGCGGATACCTGCATTCATAAGAACGGACATCGGATAGTAGATCATTGGTTTGTCGAAGATCGGCAGGAGCTGTTTGGATGTCACCATGGTAAGCGGATAAAGTCGTGTTCCGGAGCCGCCGGCTAAAATAATTCCTTTCATATTGTTTCTCCTTTGCGTTGTGCTGTGCAGTATCAAACGTACCTGCACCTGTTTGTTGTAAACTTATTATAAAAGGTGACGCAAGGTTACTTTCAAGAGACTTTTTCTATATTTTTTATTTTTGGCTATTTTTCACAAAGAAATACACCGGCATCCTTGGTGATACGGAAGCCTTTGGCGGTTTTTTTTGCGGCAAAGGCACGGAATTCCTTGTATCGATCCAGAATGTACTGATTCTGGTTTCCATGGCAGGAGAGAACATAGGAGATCAGCGGTTCCACATCCTGGACAAGAAGAAAATCCTCGTAGGAGTGCCATTTTGTATCCGGGAAAAAAGGCTTCAGAATCTGTCCGCCGTTTTCTCTTCCGAACCGTTCGTAAAGCTTATCGGCAGAGAGAACGATGCGTTCATCAAAATCCTCTACAAGCTGGCTGATTTCCTGCATATGGGCATGTCCGTATGCACTGCAGAGAAAATGCCCGCCAGGAGAAAGGACGCGGCGGATCTCTTTCAGCACAGCCGGTATATCATCGCAGTAAAAAAGTACATGGTTGGCGATCACCAGATCAAAGCTTTCGTCTCTGTAAGGGATTTTTTTGCAGTCAAAGGCCCGGAATGTAAAACGGGCGTCCGAAGAGCCGATGGCGCGTCTGGCATCACGGAGCATACCGCCTGAAATATCGGAAAGGGTAATGGAGATATCTTCCGGGATCTGTGCCAGGTTTTCGGTCCACAGAGTTCCGTCACCGCAGCCGACTTCAAGAATGCGAAGGCCGGGCTTTAAGCGGCACTTCTGAAAGATCCACGGAAACCATCCCTGTTTATTCTGGGAATAAAGGCTGTGGAGATTGATCCTGGAGGAAATATTGGTGGCATTCTGATACTGGTTTTTGAGGCTTTTTTCCATGCCGGTAAGGTGGATCAGGTTCAGCATCTGGCTCCAGTCAATGGTATGCTGCTCCTGGATCGCTGCTGCGGTGTCCTGGATCGCTTTTTCCACGAGCTGCATCTGTTCGATCCGGTCGCGCACGAGACGGAGCTGGATGTTCAGGGAGCTCAGCATGAAATGATAGTCAGAATCACCGATGGTCATTTCCCGGATGTCATCCAGGGAAAATCCCAGGTATTTCAGGAGTAAAATCTGCTGAAGCCTCGCAAAATCCTCATCTGTATAAAAACGTGCGCCGGATTCCGTGACGAGGGAGGGCTTCAGGATGTCCTGTTTATCATAATAGCGGACTGTTCGCAGGGTTACATGAGCCATGCGGGCAAATTCGCCGGAAGAGTAGTAGCCGTCTTTTTTCATAAATAAAATCCTTTCGAATGATATTTGTTAAAATTATAATCCAGACAGGTGTATCCGACAAGGGAAAAACAAGCTTGACAGAAATCCACTGGTTTGCTACGATAGCAATTCGAAAAGAATATCTCTCGGAGAGTGAACATTTATGAAAAACAGAAATCGTACCCTGGACGTGGTGAAGGCTGTCTGTGCCTATTCCGTAGTCCTTCTTCACATACATTTTCCCGGAACAGCCGGAAACATTGCCAATGCACTTGCCAGATTTGCAGTGCCGGTATTTTTTATGGTATCCGGATATTTCTGCTACAGAGGCGATGCGACAGAGTTCGCGAAAACGGGAAAAAAGATCCGCCATATTCTGATGCTGATCCTGGTGGCCTTTCCGGTCTGTACAATGTGGGAGCTGCTTCAGAATCACATTGACGGGGACAGTCAGAGGAAATGGCTGAAAGCTTTGTTTTCCGAAGAGAATATCCGTCAGTTTCTTCTATATAATAACAGTTCACAGATAAAATGGCATCTCTGGTTTTTGCCTGCGCTTCTGTACTGCTATCTTTTGTTTGCCGTGGCGGCCAGATTTCGGTTATACAGGCTGGCCTATATCCTGATCCCGGTGCTCCTTGTGATCCATTTTGCAATGGAGGAGTTTTCGCCGTACCTGGATGAGCATTTCCGGGTGATGCAGTTTCGGAATTATCTGTTTACCGGTTTTCCGTTTTTTATGGCCGGGCATCTGATCCATAAGTATCTGCAGCAGCTCCGGGACTGGTTTTCCGGAAGAAGAGAGCTGCTTCTGTACGGAATGGTGGCAGCAGGGGCGGCATCCAGCCTGATAGAATATGAGTTACTTGGAAAACAGGAGCTGCTGATCGGCTCGGTGTGCATGGCTGTGGGGATTTTTCTCTTCGCAGTAGTGAAGCAGGAGGCAGAGATTCCGGAAACGCTGGCGGTAGTAGGACAGAAGTATGCTTTTTTTATCTATCTTTTTCATTTGTGCGTCTCGGATATCGTGAAGGATACCTTCCATGCAGCAGGTCTTGGAAAAAACGTCCTCTACCTGTGGGCGAAGCCGCTTATGGTCTGTATTCTTGTTACTGTGGCAGCAGTGATATATTTTATACTATTTTCATATTTAAAATCTGTCATTCTGCACAAAAATATGTTAAAATAGCTTCTGTTAATGAGTAAGTTGATGAGCAGGGATGACTGCATGGGCAGCGATGTCCGGCAGTCGGAACATAAGGCAAAAAGGAGCGGAAACTATGGATTTACGAAACCGGGCAGAGGCCGGTGGTGACGGACATGACGAGAGTGTCCTGAATCCGGAGCGGCCGAATGAGACAGATCTGACGAAGAAGGAGAAGCGTCAGATTGAACGTGAGAAGCTGAAAGGAATGGGAACCGGCAGGAAACTGCAGTATATCTGGATGTATTATAAGATACATATGCTTTGCGTGGTATTGGCGATCGGGGCGATCTGCCTGGGAGTGAGCCTTTATCAGCATGCGAAGATGGAGACGGTCCTTTCCATTGCGGTTGTGGATGCCGGTGATTTCACAGCCGATGAAGTGGAAAAAAACATCCTCGACCTTCTTGGTACGGATAATAAATATGCGCAGGTCAGTGTGGCACAGAATCTGATAACCGATGATACCGGTGCAGATCTGGATTACTATGCAAGAATGGCTTATGTGACAGAGATCCAGGCAGCTACCGTGGATATCCTGGTAATGCCGAAGGAATTATATGAAACAGAGAAGGATAAGGGCATGTATGCGAATCTGAGGGAGCTTTTTGGGGATGAGATATATGAAACCCTGGGGGCTGCAGATGAGCAGCATCTGGAACTTGAGAATAGCAGGGCAGCAGAGGAATTTGGCCTGGGATATGATCCGGTATGTATCTGTATTCCGGGAAATGTGAAGAATAAGGAGAACGCACTGAAATGGATTCAGTCTGTGCTTTGATTTAGAGCGTGTTTGAAAAGGGCTTTCTGTAAGTCCGGGTCAAAAATAATACGGCCGTCGGTTCGAAAAACTGGAACCGGCGGCCGTGTTGTTTAGTATTACAGTGTATCGTTACGTTTAATGTAACCAGGCTCCTCGGCCGGTGCAATGAGTTCCTTGGAACGTGTGATCTTCGCATGTTTATCGACAACAAAGTTCTCGATATGAACATTTGCGCCGATGGTACAGTCAGCAAGGATAACGCAGTTTTTGACAACGGCACCCTTCTTGATGGTACAGCCTCGTCCGAGAATGGAATTCTCTACAGTTCCTTCGATCTTGGAACCGTTGGAGATAACGGAGTTGGAAACACTGGCTGTATCGAAATAGTGTGTCGGGCAGGAGTTGTTGGTGCGTGTATAGATCGGCCAGTTCTCATGGAACAGCTCAGTAGCTGCCTTGTAGTCGATCAGGGCCATGTTTGCATCATGGTAGCTCTTGAAATCGGTAATGGATGCAAAGTATCCACGGTGAGATACGCCACGGACATCCAGATCACCGCACTCGCATCCTGCATTGATCACATCTGCAAGGGTGTAAAGGGAGGAAATCTCTTTAGCCTTGTGGATAAGCTTGATGAACAGCTCCTTGCTCATTACATAGGTATCCATGAAGATGTTACGGTTCTTGGCATTGCCCGGATTGCGTTCCAGTGAGAGGACACCCTTCTGGCGGTTCAGGTTCAGGACGCGGCAGTCAAGATAATTATCCTTGGCATCGTCAACAGAGTGATACAGCATTGTGATATCAGCACCGGATTCGATATGGGCATCGATCAGCTTGGAGTAATCGGTGGTGTAGATCATATAGTTTGGTGCGATAACCACATATGGATAATGGATCGCTTCAATGCATTCCAGGTTCGCATAGTAGTTGGCGATATCTGTATTGTAGATGTCACTTGAGCTGCAGCTCTCGGAGAAAAGGATCTGGAGATTGCCGCTCTTGGAGTTGATGTTATAGTGACGTCCTGTTCCAAGGTGCTCAACCAGAGAACGTGGTTTGTTCTTAACGTAAACCTGGATATATTCGATACCGCTGTTGGTCATGTTTGAGATTGGAAAGTCGATCACACGGTATCTTCCGAGAAATGAAAAGGCGCCGATCGCACGGTAGTCCTGAAGCCCCTCCACATGAATACTTCTTCCTGAGGAATTCACGATTCCAAATGCTTTAAACATATTATTCAGCCCCCTTTACACGTTTTGACACAAGCTCGATGTGCTCGCTGTTTTTTGATCCGACCTTGGCATTTGCGCCGATGACAACTCCGTCAGCGACAAGAGCACGGCGGACAACAGCACCGGATTCAACAACAGCCCCTGGCATAAGAACACTGTCGATAACCTTTGCACCAGGGCCAACCTTTGCACCTGTGAAAAGTACGGAATTGGTAACTTCACCTTCTACCACACAGCCCTGCGTGATAAATGCAGTATTGATCACGGCAGTATCGCTGATGTACTGAGGAAGTGTGGTGGTATCCTCTGTGTAGATCTTCCAGGTCGGGTCATCCAGGTCAAGCTCGTTATTCGGGCTTAAAAGATCCATGTTGGCCTCCCAGAGAGAATCGATCGTTCCGACATCCTTCCAGTAGCCCTTGAAACGGTAAGCATAAAGAGCCTTGTCCTGGGCGAGAAGAGTTGGGATGATATCCTTACCGAAGTCGTGATTGGAATCCGGGTTCTTGATATCTGCCAGCAGGAGCTTGCGCAGAAGCTTCCAGTTAAATATGTAAATACCCATGGAGGCAAGGTTGCTCTTAGGATGCTCCGGTTTCTCTACGAATTCCTCAATACGGTCTTCCTCACCGGTATTCATGATACCAAAACGGCTGGCCTCCTCCATCGGAACCTCGATAACCGCGATGGTTGCATCTGCCTTATGCTGGATGTGATAGTCAAGCATCTGTGCATAATTCATCTTGTAAATATGGTCGCCGGAAAGGATCAGAAGATATTCCGGATTCTGGGAATCGATAAAATCAATATTCTGAGAAATAGCGTCTGCTGTTCCACGGTATACATTAAGTCCGGCATCAGCCTTCTCACGTGGCGGAAGCACATACACTCCGCTGTTCTTGGCATCGAGACCCCAGCGGCCACCGGCTGCCACATAGCTGTTCAGTAAAATTGACTCGTACTGAGTCAGCACACCTACCACATCAATGCCACTGTTGGCACAGTTACTGAGCGGAAAATCCACGATGCGATACTTACCACCATAACCAACGGCTGGCTTGGCAACCTTATTAGTCAGCTCATGAAGACGACTTCCCCTTCCGCCGGCCAGGATCATTGCTAACATACTGTTTTGTTTCATGGCGAATCCTCACTTTCATTTCTTGTTTACCGTCAGGAAAAATTTAACCATTAAATCAGTAAACTTTGTTTATATTATACACCTTTTTGAAATGAAAATCCAGTTTTTTGTGCAAAAAAACGTTGCTTTTATGTTAAATTTTTTGGCAGATAAGTAAAATTTATGATAGAATTTATCGGAAAAGAACGAAATATCCAGGAACAGTCAGTGGTTACAGATCACCGCAGGTGATCTGTAACAAAGCTGTGAAGGAGCGGCCTACCTTTTCTGTACATGCTTTTCCACAAGATTCAGTATTGCGTACAGGCCCATGGCAATGATGCACAGGATCACAATGGACATCAGTACCCAAGTGAGCTTAAAGGTCTGGCTGCCGTAGATGATAAGATAGCCAAGGCCGGATCTTGCGCCGATAAATTCACCGATGATGACACCAACCAGGCAAAGTCCGATATTCACCTTCATAACACTGAGGATGAGGGGGACGGAAGAGGGCAGGATGATTTTTGTCAGCTTTTCTTTTTTGTGTCCGCCAAGGGTTTCGATCAGCTTCAGCTTATCCGGGTCAGCCTGGCAGAAGCCGGAATACAGGCTGATGATGGAGCCGAAGATGGCGACGGACATACCGGCCACGACGATGGTACGCTCGTTTGCACCGAGCCACACGATGAGAAGGGGGGCAAGGGCAGATTTCGGGAGGCTGTTGAGGACCACAAGGTAAGGCTCCAGGATCCGGGATGTCCTCGGGGAACACCACAGAAGGACGGCTGTCCCCACACCCAGGATCACAACAAAGAAGAAGCTGACAAGGGTTTCTGCCAGGGTGACTGCTATGTGGGAAAAAAGGGACTGGTCCCGGCACATGGTGAGAAATGTTCTGGCAATGAGGGAGGGGCAGCTGAAAATAAAGGAATCGATCCATCCGTGGGTGGCGGACATTTCCCATAGTCCGATAAACAGGACGAAAAGAAGGATACGCGCCGCAAAAACCAGGCGTTTTTCTTTTTTCCTACGGGAGAGGTACTGCAGCTGCCGACTTGAAATTTCAGACATTTTCGTTCAGCTCCTTCCATATAAGGTTAAAATATTTTTTGAAACCAGGGGCATTTCGGGAAGCGAGGGGAGTGCGGTTTTCCAATGGGAGATCGATATCCACGATCTTTAGTACTGTGGCCGGACGAGGAGAAAGAACCAGTACCCGGTCTGCCATACTGATGGCTTCGGAGATATCGTGAGTTACCAGGATCGCGGGCTTTCCTGAAGCTTTGAGGATTTTTCCGATATCATCACTGACGTTCAGCCGGGTCTGGTAATCCAGGGCGGAAAAAGGCTCATCCAGAAGCAAAAGCTCCGGTTCCAGGACAAGGGTACGGATCAGTGCCGCGCGCTGGCGCATGCCGCCGGAAAGCTGGGAGGGCCTGGAATTTTGGAAACGGTCAAGGCCGTAGGTATGAAGAAGCTCCTTTGCATGTGCAATCCTGTCGGGGGTGAGTTCTTTGCGGATCTCAAGGCCAAGGAGGACATTTCTATAGATGCTGCGCCATTCCAGAAGATGGTCCTTCTGGAGCATGTAGCCCACAGCGGTACTTCCGGAAGAAACGGCTTTTCCGTCTAAGGTGACGGAACCATATTCCGGTTCAAAAAGCCCGGCAATAAGATCAAGAAGAGTGGATTTTCCGCAGCCGGAGGGGCCGACAATGGACAGGAATTCACCGGGCATCAGGTCGAAGGTTATATGGGAAAGGGCAGGTGTCTCGCCGGATAAGGTGTGATAGGAAAGACACACATCCCGTACTTTTAAGACAGGCTTCATGAATATTTGCCTCCATTTCATATATGATGGTATAATATCATCATATGTCTGAACCGCAGGAAGGCGCACGGATAGGGAAAGGTTCCGAAATGCAGGAAGCGGTTTGATAATAATATAGGAAGAATTCTGGAAAATTACGGAAAGGAGAACCGATTTTGAATAAAAGAAACTATCAGAAGGAGCTGGATAAACAGATCGAAATGATCCAGAAGGAAGGCAGAACGCCAAGGCTTTTTCTCCACGCCTGCTGTGCACCCTGCAGCAGCTATGTGATGGAATATCTGTCACAGTATTTTGAGATCACCGTATTTTTTTATAATCCCAATATTTCGCCAAAGGAGGAATATGTTCACCGGGTTGATGAGATACGCCGCCTGATCGGGGAGATGGAATTTGTTCATCCGGTGTCCCTGGTGGAAGGACATTATGAGCCGAAGGAGTTTTATGATATGGCAAAAGGGCTGGAGGATGTTCCGGAAGGGGGAGAACGCTGCTTTAAGTGTTACCGTCTGCGAATGGAGGAAGCGGCGAAGCTGGCACGGGAAGGCGGATTTGATTATTTCACAACGACCTTAAGTATCAGTCCCCTGAAAAACGCGCAGAAGATCAATGGGATCGGTGAGGAGCTGGCAGGGATCTACAAGGTAGAGCATCTGCCGTCAGACTTTAAGAAAAAAAACGGCTATAAGCGTTCGATCGAGCTGTCCCGCGAGCATGCCCTGTACCGCCAGAATTACTGCGGCTGCGTATTTTCGAAAAGAGAGGCAGAGGCTGCGGATTAGAAATGTATAAGTATGAAAATCTTTGCATTTTTATAAAAGTATGGTACACTAACACAGAAAAATGCAGAAGGCGTGAAAGGCCGTTCTGACGGAAAAAAGAAAAGTGAGGAAGAATAATATGGCACAGTTATGGGGAGGCCGTTTCACAAAAGAGACGGATAAGCTGGTTTATAATTTTAACGCATCCATTTCCTTTGACCAGAAATTTTACAGACAGGATATCCGTGGAAGCAAGGCACATGTGGCCATGCTTGCGAAGCAGGGAATCCTGACAGAGGAAGAAAAGATGCAGATCACAGAAGGGCTGGATGGAATTCTTGCTGATGTGGAGGCAGGAAAGCTTGAGATCACATCCGAGTATGAGGATATCCACAGCTTTGTGGAGGCGAACCTGATCGAGCGCATCGGTGACGCAGGAAAGAAACTCCACACAGGAAGGAGCCGTAATGACCAGGTTGCCCTTGATATGAAGCTTTACGTCCGTGATGAGATTGATGAGACAGATAAAGAACTCAAAGCACTCCTTCTGGCTCTTTCAAAGATCATGGAAGAGAACGTGCACACCTACATGCCGGGATTTACCCATCTTCAGAAGGCGCAGCCTGTAACACTGGCTCATCATGTAGGCGCGTATTTTGAGATGTTCCGGAGAGACAGGGAAAGACTCTTTGATATCCGTAAGAGAATGAATACCTGTCCCTTGGGAGCCGGTGCACTGGCAGGGACCACATATCCTCTGGACCGTGCTTATACCGCAGCACTTCTCGGGTTCGATGCACCGACCAGGAACAGTATGGACTCTGTATCTGACAGAGATTATGTGATCGAGCTTTTAAGTGCATTTTCTACGATCATGATGCATCTGAGCCGTTTTTCCGAGGAGATCATCCTTTGGAATTCCAATGAGTACCGTTTCGTTGAGATCGATGACGCATACAGCACAGGCAGCAGTATCATGCCGCAGAAGAAGAACCCGGATATCGCAGAGCTTGTCCGTGGAAAAACAGGCCGTGTTTACGGTGCGCTGATATCCATTCTTACAACCATGAAGGGAATCCCGCTTGCATACAACAAGGACATGCAGGAGGATAAAGAGCTTACCTTTGATGCCATTGATACCGTAAAGGGCTGTATCGCCCTGTTTACAGGCATGGTTTCCACGATGCAGTTTAATAAGGCGAATATGGAGGCAAGTGCAAAGAGCGGCTTTACAAATGCCACAGACGCAGCGGACTATCTGGTAAACCATGGTGTTCCGTTCCGTGATGCCCACGGCATCGTAGGAAGACTGGTGCTTCTCTGTCTGGATAAGGGAATCTCCCTGGATGAGCTTCCGCTTTCCGAGTACAAAGAGATCAGCCCTGTTTTTGAAGAGGATATCTATGAGGCGATCAGCATGAAGACCTGCGTGGAGAAGCGTGTGACGTCAGGGGCACCGGGTCCGGATGTGATGGAACAGGTGATCGCCCAGAATAAAGAATATCTTGAAAAAAATTAAGATAATGCTTGCATTTTTGGAAAAATTGGTATAGTATTTACAGAAAAGACAAATGTGTGCCATAGAGGGACACAGGACGAGGAGAATTTTATTATGAGTGAAAAGCTTAAAGTCGGTATTTTAGGTGCAACTGGAATGGTTGGCCAGAGATTCATTTCCCTTCTGGAGAATCACCCGTGGTTTGAGGTGGTTACTGTTGCTGCAAGCCCGAGAAGCGCAGGCAAGACCTATGAGGAGGCTGTAGGCGGCAGATGGAAAATGGATACTCCGATGCCGGAAGCAGTGAAGAAGCTGGTGGTTATGGATATTCACGAGGTTGAGAAGGTTGCATCTACTGTTGACTTTGTATTTTCCGCAGTTGACATGACAAAAGAAGAGATCAAGGCTATCGAGGAAGAGTATGCCAAGACAGAGACACCGGTTGTTTCCAACAACAGCGCACACCGCTGGACACCGGATGTTCCGATGGTAGTTCCGGAAATCAACCCGGAGCATTTCGATGTGATCGAGTTCCAGAAGAAGCGTCTTGGAACAACACGTGGATTCGTAGCTGTGAAGCCGAACTGCTCGATCCAGAGCTACGCTCCGGTACTTACCGCGTGGAAAGAGTTCGAGCCATATGAAGTTGTTGCCACTACATACCAGGCTATTTCCGGAGCAGGAAAGACATTTAAGGACTGGCCGGAGATGGAGCACAATATCATCCCGTACATCGGCGGTGAGGAAGAGAAGAGTGAGAAGGAGCCGTTACGACTCTGGGGTAAGATCGAGGATGGCGTGATCGTACCGGCTGCCACACCGGTTATCACCTGCCAGTGTGTGCGTGTTCCGGTTCTCAACGGACATACAGCAGCTGTATTCGTTAAATTCCGTAAGAAGCCTACCAAAGAGCAGCTGATCCAGAAGCTGGTTGAGTTCAAGGGACTTCCGCAGGAGCTTGAGCTTCCGAGTGCTCCGAAGCAGTTCATCCAGTATCTTGAGGAGGACAACCGTCCGCAGGTACAGATGGATGTAAACTATGAGAATGGAATGGGAGTATCCATAGGACGTCTTCGTGAGGATACGGTTTACGATTACAAGTTTATCGGACTTTCCCATAATACAGTAAGAGGTGCTGCCGGCGGAGCTGTTCTCTGCGCAGAGACTCTGAAGGCCAAGGGATATATCCAGGCGAAATAATCACAGGAAGCTTTATATGAAATAAAAAGAATCAGAAGAAACGGGATATCGGAATTTTCCGGTGTCCTGTTTTTGTGTGTCAGGGAGTGGAACAATGCGTAAAAAAGAAATTCGAACAGTGGTTACTTTTTCCACAACAACAGCTGCTATGAAGATGGAAAAAACAGCCAGGGAATCCGGTTTTTCGGGAAGGCTGATCCCGATCCCTTCAGAGATCAGTGCCGAGTGTGGGCTGGCATGGAAGTGCGAGGGGCAGTCTGAGAAAGAGGCGGAGATTTTTTTGCAGGAAAAAGGACTCGCATGGGCGGGGATTTACCGTGTTCTGGTATAAAATATATATTGTTTGTTGTGAATTGTCAGATAACGTGTTACAATATGGGAAGCATATTTCCGTGCATCGTGGATGGCGGCTGTGGATCAGGAGACAACAGCGGGATGCCACGCTTGCTAAAAAAAGTGGAGGTGCTGTTTATGAACAGAGATGATGTAGAGAAACTGTCAACTGCTGCGAAGGGTAAGATCGGCTTACTGAACAGCAATTTCGGAAAATACTTTATGCGGGCGGTCGTGGCCGGATTTTTTATTGTTGTGGCGATGATCTACAGTAACGTTGTTGGAAATGTATTTTCCAAGACATTCCCGGAATGGGGGAAATTCCTTGGAGCCCTGGTATTCTCCGTTGCGGTGCTTCTGATCGTGATGATAGGAGGAGAGCTGTTTACCGGCAATAATCTGGTGATGGCTTTTGGGGTGTATGATAAGAGCGTATCCTGGAAGGATGCAGGGAAGGTCTGGGGTGTCAGCTATATCGGCAATTTTGTGGGATGCCTGATCCTGGCCCTGATCTTTATAGGTGCCGGAGCGTCCGGTACTGCGGATTATTTTGCGGGATTTATAGACGGAAAGCTCAGTATTCCGGCAGGACAGATGTTTTTCCGTGCGGTACTTTGTAATTTTTTTGTCTGCCTTGCCGTGCTCTGCGGCATGAAGCTCAGGAGTGAAGCAGGGAAGATCCTGATGATCGTGCTCTGTGTTTCGGGCTTTGTTATCAGCGGATTTGAGCACTGTATCGCGAATATGGGTGTCTTTACAGTTGCGTGCTGTCTGGTACCGGGAGTGTCTGCCGGAGCTGTGCTTAGGAGCATGGTGATCGTAACATTGGGAAATATGGTTGGCGGAGCCGTGCTCCTGGCATGGCCGCTTAGAAAGATGAGTGCAGATAAATAATATGGCAAAGGCTTTATACATAGCAGAGAAGCCCAGCGTGGCACAGGAATTTGCGAAGGCTTTGAAGATTAACGGACAGAGAAGAGACGGATATCTGGAATCCGGTGATTCTGTGGTGACCTGGTGTGTAGGACATCTGGTCACCATGAGTTATCCCGAAAAATATGATATCAAGTACAAAAGGTGGAGTTTTGATACCCTGCCTTTTTTGCCGCGTGAATTTAAATATGAGGTGATCCCCGGGGTCAGGAAGCAGTTTGAAATTGTAAAAGGACTGCTGAACCGTCCGGATGTGGAAACCATTTATGTGTGTACCGACTCCGGGCGTGAGGGAGAATATATCTACCGTCTGGTAGCACAGATGGCAGGAGTTAAGGGGAAGGTCCAGAAACGTGTGTGGATCGATTCCCAGACAGAAGAAGAGATTTTAAGAGGGATCCGGGAGGCGAAGGATATCTCGGAGTATGATAACCTGGCAGCATCGGCCTATCTCCGTGCAAAGGAAGACTACCTTATGGGAATCAATTTTTCCAGGGTGCTGACCCTGCGCTACGGAAACAGTGTGACCAATTATCTTCATTCCAGGTATCAGGCCATTGCGGTGGGCCGTGTAATGACCTGTGTTCTTGGGATGGTAGTCCGGCGCGAAAGAGAGATCCGTGTCTTTGTAAAGACACCCTTTTACCGGGTACTTGGCAGTATTTCCCTTGCAGGGGAAAGCTTTGAGGGAGAGTGGAGAGCTGTGGAAGGCAGCCGGTATTTCCAGTCCCCGTATCTTTACAAAGAAAATGGATTCAAGAAGAAGGAACATGCGAAAGAGCTGATCGGTCAGTTGATGGCAGAGCAGCCGTTACAGTGCAGCGTTGAGAAGATTGAACGGAAAAAGGAAAACAAGAATCCGCCGCTTCTTTTCAACCTGGCGGAGCTTCAGAACGTCTGTTCCAAGCTCTTTAAGATCAGTCCGGATGAGACACTCCGGATCGTGCAGGAGCTTTATGAGAAGAAGCTGGTAACCTATCCGAGAACCGATGCCAGGGTGCTTTCCACGGCTGTTGCCAGGGAAATCTACAAGAATATTTCCGGCCTTCGGAATTATCAGCAGGCAGGGGCTGCGGCAGCAGAGGTCCTTGGGATGGAATCCTGGAAAAATATCGCAAAGACCAGATACGTAAACGATAAGCAGATCACAGACCATTATGCGATCATTCCGACAGGCCAGGGGCTGAACGCGCTGGGAAGCGTTTCACTTACTGCCCAGAGGGTATATGAGACGATCGTGAGACGGTTTTTGTGTATTTTTTATCCTCCGGCAGTTTATCAGAAAGTAAGCCTTGTGACGAAGCTTGGCGGGGAGTCGTTTTTTTCATCCTTTAAGGTTCTGAAGGAAGAAGGGTATCTTAAGATCGCCACGAATTCTTTTGCCCGGAAAAAAGCTTCGGATGACGGGAAGGGCGGTAATGGTGAGGAAGAAGAGGTTTCCTGCGATACCGTGCTTCTGGAGGCACTTAAGAAGCTGAAAAAGGGTGACATACTTCCTGTGAACGGTTTAAGTATCAAGGAAGGGGAAACCTCACCGCCGAAACGGTACAATTCCGGTTCCATGATCCTGGCCATGGAAAATGCGGGACAGCTGATCGAGGACGAGGAGCTTCGTGCCCAGATCAAGGGCAGCGGGATCGGGACCAGTGCCACGAGGGCTGAGATATTGAAGAAGCTTTTTAACATCAAATACCTGGCACTGAATAAAAAGACCCAGGTGATCACGCCAACACTTTTAGGGGAAATGATCTTTGATGTGGTTAATTGTTCCATCCGGCAGCTTCTGAACCCGGAGCTTACGGCAAGCTGGGAAAAAGGCCTTACCTATGTGGCGGAGGGCAGCATCACGGAACAGGAATATATGGACAAGCTGGAACATTTTGTACGGATACGTACCCGGCAGGTACAGGCAAGCAATTATCAGTATAACCTGCGGCAGTTTTTTGACGCGGCCGCTGTAAATTACCGGAAGCCGGAGAAGGCTTTTGGACAGGGAGGAAAAAAATCATGATGAAAGATTTTACCATCAGTAATATGCTGGATCTGGGAGAGACGATCGCAGCAGAGCTTTTTGAAGGAAAGACTTATCCGTGGGAGGTGCTTCCTGAGATCGGAGATTTTATCATTAAGCTTGGAAAAACGCTTGATCCTGCTGAATATGAGGAGAAGGGCGAAAATATCTGGATCGCAAAGTCGGCCACCGTTGCACCGACTGCAAGTATTACAGGACCGGCGATCATTGGAAAGGGCGCCGAGGTGCGTCACTGTGCATTTATCCGTGGAAAGGCTATCGTAGGTGAAGGTGCCGTAGTCGGAAACTCCACAGAGCTTAAAAATGCAGTGCTGTTTAATAAGGTACAGGTTCCGCATTATAATTATGTTGGAGATGCGGTACTTGGCTACAAAGCCCATATGGGAGCCGGATCGATCTGTTCTAATGTGAAGTCTGATAAGCAGCTTGTTGTTGTAAAGGACGGGGAGGAAAGGATCGAGACTGGGCTAAAAAAATTCGGGGCAATGCTGGGAGATCAGGTTGAGGTCGGCTGCGGCTCCGTGCTTAATCCAGGCTCCGTGATCGGGCCAAATTCCAATATTTATCCCCTTTCATCGGTAAGAGGATGTGTTCCGGCAGATTCCATCTATAAGAATGCCAAAGAGATTGTGAAGAAAAAATAGCGGGGATTTCCAAGAATCTGCTTTTTATGGCAAAAAATTATCAAATATGACTGGACGAAACAAAGGTTTTATGAGAAAATACCCGTAGGGTGTTATCGAACTTTTTTTCTCAATAACATCGGTCAATCTATACTTGAAAGGAGTTTTAAAATGATTTATTCACGCGAAGTAGAAGAAATGTGTCCAGTGGCACAGGGCGTACATCATGGTGCCGCTCCGATCCCGGAAGAAGCAAAATGGGTTCAGGCAAAGGAAGTAAAGGATATCTCCGGATTTACACACGGTGTTGGCTGGTGTGCTCCGCAGCAGGGTGCCTGTAAGCTGTCCCTTAATGTAAAAGAGGGAATCATCCAGGAGGCACTTGTTGAGACAATCGGATGTTCAGGAATGACTCATTCTGCTGCTATGGCTGCTGAGATCCTTCCAGGACTTACTGTAATGGAGGCACTGAACACAGACCTTGTATGTGATGCAATCAATACAGCTATGAGAGAGCTTTTCCTTCAGATCGTTTACGGACGTTCCCAGTCTGCATTCTCCGAGGACGGACTTGCAGTAGGTGCTGGTCTTGAGGATCTTGGAAAAGGACTTCGTTCTCAGGTTGGTACAATGTATGGAACTCTGAAAAAAGGACCTCGTTACCTTGAGATGGCTGAGGGTTATGTTACAGGTATCGCTCTTGATGAGGATGATGAGATCATCGGATATCAGTTCGTAAGCCTTGGAAAAATGACTGACTTCATCAAGAAGGGTGATGACCCGAACACAGCATGGGAGAAAGCAAAAGGTCAGTACGGCCGTGTTGCAGATGCTGTTAAGATCATCGACCCAAGAAAAGAGTAATTACACTTCGTAAGGTAAAAATATCAGGAGGTTACAGGAAATGGCTTTATTTGAATCATATGAGAGACGAATTGACAAGATCAATTCTGTTTTAAACAGCTATGGAATCGCTTCTATCGAAGAAGCTGAGAAAATCACTAAAGACGCAGGTCTGAACGTTTACGACCAGATCAAAGGCATTCAGCCGATCTGCTTCGAGAACGCTTGCTGGGCTTACACAGTAGGTGCAGCGATCGCGATCAAAAAAGGCTGCAGAAGAGCCGCTGACGCAGCAGCAGCTATCGGAGAAGGCCTTCAGGCATTCTGTATCCCGGGATCCGTTGCAGACACACGTAAAGTAGGTCTTGGACATGGAAACCTTGGAAAAATGCTTCTTGAGGAAGAGACAGACTGCTTCTGCTTCCTTGCAGGACATGAGTCCTTCGCAGCAGCTGAGGGTGCTATCGGTATCGCCGAGAAAGCAAACAAGGTTCGTAAAAAACCTCTTCGTGTTATCCTGAACGGTCTTGGAAAAGACGCTGCTCAGATCATCTCCCGTATCAACGGCTTTACATATGTAGAGACAGAGTATGATCCATATAAGAACGAGGTTAAAGAAGTATTCCGTAAATCCTATTCAGAGGGACTTCGTGCAAAAGTTAACTGCTACGGCGCTAACAGCGTTCCGGAAGGTGTTGCTATCATGTGGAAAGAGGGCGTTGACGTTTCCATCACAGGAAACTCCACAAACCCGACCCGTTTCCAGCATCCGGTAGCAGGAACATACAAAAAAGAGTGCAACGAGAAAGGCAAAAAATACTTCTCCGTTGCTTCCGGCGGTGGTACAGGACGTACACTTCACCCGGACAACATGGCAGCAGGTCCTGCTTCCTACGGTATGACAGATACACTTGGACGTATGCATTCTGACGCTCAGTTTGCTGGTTCCTCTTCTGTACCGGCTCACGTAGAGATGATGGGTCTGATCGGTGCCGGAAACAACCCGATGGTTGGTATGACAGTTGCTGTAGCTGTTTCCGTACAGGAAGCTGCTGACGCTGGCAAGTTTTAATTTCGGATAACGAAAAATAGTGGAAAAGGCTGTAAACTCAAAGGTTTGTAGCCTTTTTTGACCTGAAACAGAAAAAAGGTACCACGGATCATCAGTCTTGATGAAC
>CAVIGE010000039.1:0-24260 GCA_963642325.1 Prevotella sp. CAG:279 | reverse complement strand
ATGCACAGCCGAGGCTCAGGATACTGGCTGGCTCTGCTTCTGCAGGAGGGGTGCGCTTCTTAGATGGTGGGAATCTGCGTTGCTGTAAAAAATCCAGCTGTTTGAGCGACGCAGGAGCGAGTTCTGGATTTTTTACAGCGGTTTTAGCAGATTTCCGGCATCTTAGAAGCCAGCCCCCGACGAAGCCGCAGACCGGACAGTATCCTGAGCCTCGGCGTCCGTCAGCCACCACAAACGTGCAATCACCAACAGCCTTCCCGTCAGACACACTTCCAGCCATCCAGCGCAGCGCTGATGGCCCTACAACCTCCAAATCCCACCCAAAAAAGAGGCCGCACACCCATGCAGCCTCTCAAATATAATTTTTCACTAGATCATCCAGAAATTATCCGTGCAGACAATCTTTCTATATGTTTCAAATTTAAACCACTTATTGTGAAACTCTGACTTATTATCAGCCGCCTTGAATTCATCCAGAAACTGCTTGTAGTCAGCGTTGCTGCGGATTTCGAGGGCAAAACCTCTTTCATCTACGACAGGAAGTCCCATAAAGGCATACTTATCCAGTGGAATAATATCCAGTACCTTCTTATCACGGATCAGAACAGCCGCATTATCCTCCAGAGACACAATATCAAAGTAACCCGGATACTCGAAGCTGTCACCCTCTACAGGCACTTCATCCCCTGCATGGTAAGTCTTAACCTCTTTATCCGCCTTGGAAAGCAGCGCATTCTCAAGGTTAAAATAAAACTCCTCAAAAACATAACCGCCAACCTTCACATCATCCTTCTGGAAATAAGGCTTCTCACCCTCAGTATCCACAGACTCCACAACACCACAGGCAGAAGTCATATGGCTCACACGGTCGATCAGGATCAGCTCACCAAGAGTCTTATTCTTCTTAAACTCATCCAGCACAACCTTATCAGAAAGACCAATTTTGCACAGAGCAATCTCATTCTTCTCAATCGTATCCGCAGGCAGATGCTCTCCCGTATTTACGTCCGTCTTAAACTCAATACTCCTGATCACACCCGCGATCTTCTTCGTACCAAGCTTCACAAGATACTCCTTGCCCACTTCAAGCCTGGAATCATCCATCCATAGAAGGGTAGCCTCGAACCCTTTTGCCACAGGAATCTCATTATTATTGGTAAGAACACAGCCTCGGCTGACATCCACCTCTTTATCCAGCTGGATCGTAACAGCCTGGCCTGCAACAGCCTCCTCACGGTTGTCACTGCCCACCAGGATCGTTTTAACAGCCGCTGTCTCGTTGCTGGGCAGCGTAGTAATCGTATCACCTACATGAACCCGGCCGCTCTCGATCTGGCCCTGGAAACCACGGAATTCATGGTTTGGACGGGAAACACGCTGAACCGGCAGATAAAACTCGCTGACATTCTCAGCCTCGGAAACATCTACAGTCTCAAGATGATCCAGAAGAGCTTTGCCCGTATACCAAGGCATATTCGGGGACTTCTCCGTTACGTTATCGCCCTCTGTAGCACTGACAGGAATGATCACAACATCCTGCAGTCCCAGAGCCTCAGAAAGCTCATTAATGTCCTTCACAATCTCGTTAAAACGGCTCTCACTGTAATCAACAAGATCCATTTTATTCACAGCAAATACAAAATGATGGATACCCATCAGGGCACAGATACGGGCATGACGTCTTGTCTGCACCAGAACACCCTGCTTTGCATCCACAAGAATAATGGAAAGCTGGGCAAAAGAAGCTCCAACTGCCATGTTTCTTGTATACTCCTCATGACCTGGAGTATCTGCAACGATAAAACTTCTCTTATCCGTTGTAAAATAACGGTAAGCAACATCAATGGTGATTCCCTGCTCGCGCTCTGCCATCAGGCCGTCCAGAAGAAGAGAATAATCGATAGCACCGCCTCTGGAACCTACCTTACTGTCCAGAAGAAGGGCTTTTTCCTGGTCTGCATATAAAAGCTTGGAATCATAAAGAATATGGCCGATCAGTGTAGACTTTCCATCATCTACACTTCCGCAAGTGATAAATTTCAGTAATCCGCTCATCCTAGAAGTACCCCTCTCTCTTTCTTTTTTCCATGCTGGCAGCTCCGCCGTCAGAATCGATAACACGTGTGGTTCTCTCAGATTCCACAGAGCTTAAAGTCTCGTCAATGATCTCGTCCAGTGTCTCCGCATCCGATTCAATACCACCGGTCAGCGGGTAGCAGCCAAGAGTACGGAAACGAACCTTTTTCATCTGCGGCTCCTCACCTGGGTTCAGACGCATTCTGTCGTCATCCACCATGATAATGTTGCCGTCTCTGTATACAACCGGACGCTCTTCTGCAAAATACAGCGGAACGATCGGGATATTTTCTCTCTTAATGTACTGCCAGATATCTGTCTCCGTCCAGTTGGAAATCGGGAAAACACGGATGCTTTCACCTTTGTTGATCTCGGTATTGTAAAGCTTCCACATCTCCGGACGCTGGTTCTTCGGGTCCCAGGCCTGCTCTGCATTACGGAAGGAAAAGATACGCTCTTTTGCACGGCTTTTCTCCTCATCACGACGACCGCCGCCAAATGCAGCTGTAAAACCGTATTTTTTTAGTGCCTGTTTCAGGGCCTGCGTTTTCATGATGTCCGTATATGCAGAACCACTGTCAAAAGGATTGATCCCCTGTTTCACACCGTCCTGATTAATGTACTCAAGCATTTCGATTCCGAGATCCTTTGCAGTCTTGTCACGGAATTCGATCATCTCTTTAAATTTCCATGTTGTATTTACATGAAGAAACGGGAATGGCGGTTTCTCCGGATAAAAAGCTTTCATTGCAAGATGAAGCATTACAGAACTGTCTTTTCCTATAGAATAAAGCATTACCGGCTTTTCGCACTCTGCTGCAACTTCACGGATGATGTAAATTGCCTCTGCTTCCAGCTCATCCAAATGTGATAATCCACTCATATCTGATCTCATCCTCCTGTTCCGGCTGCCAGAACAGGCAGCACTCATCTTCTAGTATTTATTCGAATTTCGTCGATCCACATCGATCACGGATGTGGAACCGTCTGTCTTTGTAATGATCCAGTGAAGGATATCACCTTCGCTTTTTACATTCATAATACTTCCGTTACCGCCGATATCCGCGCCAAGGAAAAAGTCGATGGCACCGGCTTTGCACTCCTTTACACAGGAAACGCAGCCCCAGCAGTTTTTCGGATATTTCATCACGGCTTTTTTGTCTTCCATGACGATCAGGGTTCCCGGACATACTTCACTGCACTTTCTGCAGCCAACACATTTTTTCTGATCAATTCGTATGCTCATATGTGTCCTCCTTTACAATGTCACGGAAAATGATCTTAATCTCGCCGTTTTCCAGTTTCGAATTTACATATTTATAAAATTTCTCATCGGTTTCCGGATGATCCAGATTTTCGTTGAAAGAATGCCATCTGGTCTCTTTGCGGTTTTTCAGATGAGCGATCAGTGAACGGCATACAATAAGACGTTCACGAAGTTCGTATGCAAACATCAGCTCATGCATATCTGCTGCCGCTGTTTTTTCGGCAAGGGTCTGAAGACGGACGATCTTTTCATCCGCAAGATCAAGCTGTTTCTCATTGAACTGATAATTGGAAGCAATTCCTCCCGCATACTCATCCATGACTTTCTGCATGGCTTCCTCAAGCTCCTCAACGGAAAATGCCGGCGCATCCTCATTACGGAACTTTTCGTACTGAGAAAGGATTTTCTCTTCCTGAACCTTGATCTCTGCTTCTGCCTGGATATCAGCTTCCTTAAGAGAGCCTGCTGCAAACTGCTTCACCATATCCAGTGCTGCCAGTTTTCCTTCTGCAAGAGCTCCTGTTACGTATTTCTGCGGACATCCGCCTGCAACATCACCTGCTGCATAAAGGCCTTTCACCGTAGTCTCACGACCTGTGTTTACCCAGTAACCGCTGGCTGTATGGCCGCCTACGATGTATGGCTCGGTTCCCTGGATCTCCACATCCTGTCCGCTCGGGTTCTTCCCACTTTCGATCCATTTCAGAGTCTGGCTCGGTGCCATGTTGAGATAAGCTTTCAGAAGATCTTCATCCTGCTCCTTCGTGATCCCTGTAGTTTTCAGGTAACACGGGCCATGGCCAAGCTGGTTTTCCCGGACTGTTCCGTAAACACGTTCGCTTGTGGTCAGACCATATTTTGTCTCATAGATCTCGCCTGCCGCATTGATCTGTTTTGCGCCAACGCCCTGTGCGATGGTTCCTGTCGGAGCGATGGTGTCCTTACAGCGAAGTGCGATAAAACGCATCTCAAAGGAAGTCATCTCCGCACCTGCCAGGATTCCCATTGCGTATCCGGCACCTGTGTTAAATGGCGGATACCACATTTTATGTCTGGAAAATCCAGGATTGTTTGGTTTATAAAGGCCGGCCGCACCTCCGGTTGCAACAAGAACTGCTTTTGCCCGGATAATATAAGCTGTTTCTTCCATAATAGAGAAGCCAACCGCTCCGTAAACCTGTCCGTCTTTTACAAGAAGGTCTGTAATATTTACATAATTCAGAACATCTACATTCTCTGCTTCATGAACGGCGTCCGCAAGAAGTGGTTTGAAATTCTCACCGTTGATCTTGATATTGCGGTTTCCTCTGGCTACATAATCGCCATTTTCGTCCTTCAGGATCACAAGGCCAAGTTTCTCCATCCTAGCAGTAACTTCGTTAAAGTTCTCCGCTGCGGTGAGAAGAAGATCCTGTCTTACGATCCCGGCGGCATCCTTCGTGGCATAGTCTACATAATCCTGGGGCTTGCGGCCTTTTACAATGTAGGCGTTGATCGCATTGACACCTGCTGCCAGGCAGCCGCTTCGTTTGATATTTGCTTTTTCTGCGATCAGCACCTTTCCGGCCTTTTCTTCTGAAAGGACCAGTGCTGCATAGCAGCCTGCGGTACCTCCGCCTATGATCAGCACATCCGTTGTAATTTCTTTTGTATTCAATCTGTTTTTCATACTCATCACTCTGTTATCTTGATCTCATGGACAGTTACATTTTTTTCTTTGTCTACGCCGAAGGCCTTCAGCACCGGATTTTCTGCATCCATAAGGGAGAGGATCAGATATTCGATGTTCGGGTCAAATGCAAGACGTTTGTCTTCTTCGGAAGGCCTTGACGGAGACTCCGGATGAGAATGAAAGTTTCCGATCATTTGGTATCCGTTCTGACGGATATCCTTGATCGCACTCAGCTGTTCTTTCGGGTCCATGGAAAAGTGCTCGTTGCTTTCATCGATATTTGTCAGCAGATACACCTTCTCGATGGTTTTTACATCGCCCTCAATGGTCCCGCCCAGAAGGCCGCAGGACTCATTGGGAAGTCCCTTTCTGCAGTGGTCTAATATTTTTTCGTAATCTTCTTTTTTTAATTTCAGCATCTCGTGGCCTCCAATGGGTTTCTGATTTCTTAGTGTTTCAGTTCGCACACAGCCTGCTCGTAATCGATCAGCTCTGTGATCGTCGGATTGTCGCCGCATACCGGGCAGTGATGGTTCTTAGGAAGCTTTACGGTACGGAATGTCATCTTCAGCGCATCGTAGGTAAGAAGTCTTCCTGTAAGAAGATCGCCCTGTCCGATGATGTACTTGATGGCTTCCATTGCCTGAAGGCTTCCGATGACTCCACCCATGGCTCCGATAACACCCGCCTGCTTACAGGTCGGTACGGCATCCTTTGGCGGCGGACTCTGGAAGGCACATCTGTAGCACGGTCCCTGTCCCGGAACATAAGTCATAAGCTGTCCCTGGAAACGGATGATTCCTGCATGTGAAAACGGTTTCTCAGCCATTACGCAGGCATCGTTGATGAGGAATTTTGCAGGGAAGTTATCCGTTCCGTCCAGAATGAAATCGTAATCTTTGATCAGATCCATGATATTGCTGGAATCTACAAAAGTGTGATATGTATTTACGGTAACGTCCGGGTTGATGGCTCTCATAGTCTCAGCCGCAGATTCTACTTTCAGTTTGCCAACATCTGCAGTTGTGTGGATGACCTGTCTCTGGAGATTGGAAAGATCCACCTCATCTGCATCTACGATTCCGATGGTTCCCACACCTGCAGCCGCAAGGTAAAGGGCTGCCGGTGCTCCAAGTCCGCCCGCTCCGATGATGAGAACCTTTGCATTCAGAAGCTTTTTCTGGCCTTTTACTCCAACCTCCTTCAGGATGATGTGGCGGGAGTAACGCTCAAGCTGCTCATTTGTAAAAGCCATTATCTTGCGCCTCCTCCCATGTAGTACAGAAACTCAACAACATCGCCATCTTTTACCACTGTGCTGGGAACGTCTTCTTTGCTGATGAATTCATCGTTGATGGTTACGGTTACATACTCAGGACTTTCAATGTCCTCTTTCTCAATAAGCTCTGTAAGCTTCAGTCCGTCTTCGTATTCTTTTTTATTTCCTGCAACTGTGATTGTCATTTCTCTGTTCTCCTATTCTTCAACTTTTCTTACGATCAGTGTATAAGTTCCGTCTTCATTATCTTCAAGCTTCAGGATCTGATGTCCTTCTTCTTTTACGCTTCTCGGTACATTCTGTACCGGCTCGCCATCGTTCATTTTGATCGCCAGGATCTGTCCGTCGTCCAGCTCTTCAAGTGCTACTTTTGCTTTTACAAAGGTTACCGGGCAGACCACATCGGTAATATCTACGGTATCATCAATCTTAATATCAGCCATTGTATGCTCCTTTCAAAACTTCCTGAAGTTTCTCAGCACCTACCCGGTCGATGGTAAATTTAAAACGCTCTCCCGGATTTGCATAGTCATCAAAGAACTGGATCGCTGCATCGGTCACTCTGAAAAGCTGCTCCTCAGAAGTGATCAGTGGAAGGAATTCCTGTCCCTTGCTGATGTGATTTCCAAACGTTCCTCCAAAGGAAACGATAAATGCCTCGTTTACATCCCATGCATCTACCGGACAGGATTTTGCACATCTGCCGCAGTAGTTACATTTCTCTGTGTCGATCACCAGCTTGTCATCCTTAAAGGAGATGGCGTTTTCTCTGCAGGCTTTTTCGCAGACACCACAGTGGATACATGCGTCTTCCTTCCAGCTGACTTCGGCTGCGCCCTTGATCCCTACATCGTTCTCCTCTGCTTTCAGACAGTTGTTCTGACATCCGGTAACACCGAATTTGAATTTATGCGGAAGCTCTCTTCCGAAATATCTCTCATTTAATTTCACCGCAATGTCATAGCTGTTGATGTTTCCGCTTGGACAGACTGCATTGCCCTGGCAGGCTGTGACTGTACGGACTCTCGGTCCGCAGACACCAGGTTTGCATCCGCCTTTTGCAAGATCATCCTTTACCTCATCAATATCATCTAATTTAATGAACGGGATCTCAACTCCCTGTCTGGAAGTGAGATGTACATATCCGTCACCGTATTTCTCAGCTACTTCTGCGATCTTCTTAAGGTTTTCTGCTGTAAGCGTACCGCCTACACAGGCAAGACGAAGAGAAAAATTATTCTTCTGCTTCTGTCTCATGAAACCACCTTTTTTTAATGTAGCGTAATCTACTTTTGCCATAGCGAACTCTCCATTTCTCTGCTTGTGCAGCTCTTAAGCTTATCTGTTACTCTCTATCGCTTGTTTGAAATCTTCTTTTAAATCCTCAATGTCTTCAATTCCTATACTGATGCGGATCAGATCTTCAAATACTCCGGACTGCTGTTTCTCCTTATCGGAGATGTGTGCCGCAATGGTGGATTCCGGATGGATCACCAGTGTCTTCGTATCTCCGATGTTGGAGATGATCAGCGGAATCTTCAGGGAATTGATAATGGAAAAAGCTTTCTCCTTGCTTCCGGTTCTTACGGTTACGATAGCTCCGTAGCCATTCTTAAACTGTTTTTTCGCAATTTCATGATAAGGACTTTCTTTAAGACCCGGATAATTTACTTCAATGTCACCACCCAGGCTCTGTAAAAACTTCGCAAGCTCCAGTGCATTGTCACACTGTCTCTGCATTCGAAGTCCCAGGGTTTCCAGTCCCAGATTGTTAAGGAAAGCATTCTGCGGAGCAAGACACGCGCCAGTGTTCCGGAAAAGTCCGTTTCGAAGCTTGGCGATGTATGCAAATGGTCCGAATTTCCGGTATGGAGCAAGTCCCGGATATCGGTCAGGGTCCCATTTCAGACCCTTACCACAGACAAGAATGCCGCTGATGGCATCACTGCTTCCATTGATATACTTGGAAGAGGAATGAACCACGATGTCAGCTCCAAGCTTCAGTGGCTGGATCAGATACGGGGTTGCCACCGTGTTGTCCACGATCAGTGGTACCTCATGCTTATGTGCCACTTCTGCAACCGCCTGGATATCGGTAACATCCAGCTTGGGATTTCCGATGGTCTCCGCAAAAACAAGCCTTGTCTTCTCTGTGATCTCTGCCTCAAAAGCCTCCGGCTTATTCTCTTTTACATATTTTATGGAAATTCCGAAAGGCTTCAGATCGTCAAACAGTTCCACCGTTCCGCCGTACAGTCCGCAGGCTGCCACGATCTCGTCTCCCGCCTTAAGAATATTCAGGAACGCATTGGTCAGTGCTGCCATTCCGGAAGCACATGCCACACTGCCGATTCCATCCTCCAGCATAGTCACTCGTTTCTCAAAGGACTCTACCGTAGGATTGTTGATCCTTGTATAGGAGAAGCCCATTTTTTTATTGTCAAAAATTTTCTCCAGGTCTTCCGCGCTGTCGTGCCGGAATGCGCTGCTCTGATAAATCGGAACCTGTGTTGCGCCCTGTGGATATTTCTCATCGGTGCCGTGAAGCAGCCCTGTATTAAAGCCGTATTCGTTCATAGCCTCTTCCCTTTCTTTTGTTGACACTTATATTAACCTACTATTCATAGTATGTCAATAGGAAATATAGATTAATTGCATTTTTTTTGATACAAAAGAAGGGACAGGCATGATACAATGGATAGATACAGGAGGTGATTCTTATTACTATTCATCCAAAACTCCGAAATATTTTCCACTCATTATTTAGCCCTGCCCTGGATTTTCGCGTCCGGCTGTTTAACATTCTCGCCCTGGGCGGCACTGTAATCAGTCTGATCATGGCTTTTCTCAGCCTTGGAACCGGCTCCTGGGGAAATGTGCTGATCAATTTTGCGCTGGCCATCATATCCTGTGGACTTTTTCTTTATTCCTATTACAGTGGGAAATATCAGTGCTGTTATCTGATCACGATTGTTGTGATCTTTCTGATCGTCTTTCCGGTGATGTTTTTTACCAGTGGCGGCTATTATGGCGGCATGCCGGCATTTTTCGTATTTGCCATTATCTTTACGGTTCTGATGCTGGAAAAATGGCGTGCTCTGATCGTTTCTCTTCTGGAGATTGTCCTGTATATGGGACTTTGCCTGTTTGCATACTGTTTTCCGGACAGTGTCACTCATTTTGCCACAGAAGCTGACCGGCTGGCGGACGTGCTCCTGGCATTTGTTTCCGTAAGTATTGTCTGCGGCATTGTTCTGTATTTTCATCTGAAGGAATACAATCAACAGCAGATCCTTCTTAAGGAACAGAACCTGCGGCTGCGCTCCCTCGACAACGCCAAGTCCACCTTCCTGACCACCGTTGCCCATGAGATCAAAAATCCTCTGAATTCCATCTCCCTCCACGCCCGGGATACTTCCGAGCTGCTCCTGGAAGAACCTCTGGATTTTTCTCTTATGCAGGAAAATCTCTGCACCATCGAGCAGTCGGTAATGCGGATCGACCGGATCGTGCTGGATCTGATGGATACCGTTTCCATCGAGCAGGGACGGCTTGCCCTTTCCCTCGTTCCATCGGATCTGGAGGTGCTTTTGCATTCTGTGGAAAAAGATTTCAGCAGCCATCCAAGTCCCAAAAATAACCAGCTGATCCTTAAGATACAGCCCGACCTCCCGGAAATCTCCGCAGACCCGGAGCGGCTCATCCAGGTTGTTACCAATCTGATCTCCAATGCGGAGCGGCATACCAGTAACGGAACCATAACCATTTCCCTGTCCGGCGAACCTGGCTGGCAGACGATCTGCATCGCCGATACCGGAACCGGCATGTCCGAAGAAATGCGAAAAAATGCCCTCAAAGGATATGTTTCCGCGGATAAAGACTACTGGCGGCACGGCATAGGTCTTTACGTCTGCCACCAGATCATCACTGCCCATGGCGGCAAAATATGGATAGAAAGCAAAGAAGGCGAGGGCACCCGCGTGTTCTTTTCCCTTCCGGAGGAGGAATCATAAATGACTGAAAACAAAGCACATATCCTTATGGTTGAGGACGAAGAACAGGTTCTTAACACAAACTGCCGGATGCTGCGGCGAAGAGGCTACGATGTCCGCACCGCACAGACAGCTGCCGAAGCTTACCATCAGATTGATAAATACTTACCGGATCTTCTGATCCTGGACATTATGCTTCCGGATGGAAGTGGCATTGATATCTGCCGCCGCTTCCGCGAAAAGACCATGCGCCCGGTTCTTTTTCTCACCGGAAAAAGCGATATCCGGGATAAAGTGGAAGGACTTCAGCAGGGCGGCGATTATTATCTTACCAAGCCATACAATTTTGATGAATTTCTGGCTGTGATCCAGATGCTTCTGGAACGCCAGAAAAGGCTGGAAGAGAATTTTCAGGCCTCCCGTCAGCTCACGGTCGGAAGCCTGCGGCTGGATTTTTCAGACGGCCATGCCTATCTTCATGACACAGATGCAGGACTTACCCGGACGGAATTTTCTCTGCTGCGTCTCCTTGCCGAAAACCAGGAGAAGATTTTTTCCGCAAAAGAGCTCTACGAGGCGGTATGGGGAAGTTGCGCAGGAACGGATACCGGTACGGTACGGCGGCATATTTTTAATCTCCGGGCCAAGATCGGTGCGGAGGATACGGATGAGTATGATATTGTTTCGGTTTATGGGAAGGGGTATCTTTTTACCTGCAGGTAAATGTCTCTTTTTCTTCACATTTCCGGATAGCGGGATCTGTCTGTTACAATGTAATTAACAGACAGATCTTTTTAGTTGACCGGTCTGAACAAATCGACATATATCCATAATCAGGAGGTGCCTATGTATAAAAAAATCTTAGTTCTTTTAACCGGTGCACTCACCATTTCCATAACTGCTATCCCAACCCTCGCTTCTGACCCTCCAACCGATGATGGTCACTACATCTGGCAGGATGAAAACGGGGATTACTGGTACCGCAATGGTTCCGAAGACGAATATATCGGCGAAGGCAATTACGCCCCGGATCCGGATTCCGGCGAACTGATGGAAGGCAACGATGCCGGCTGGACGGAACAGGACGGCTATTTTGAACCCCATTATTATTATGAGGATGGCAGCGTGTGGCTGGAAGATGCCACCGGAACCACTTATATTGGTTCCAGAGATGATTATTATATTGATGACTATGGAAATCTTCAGGAATATTCCGATTCCGAAGACAATTCCTCCGGCGATGCTTCAGAAACATCCTCTGAAGCATCTTCCGATAACAGTGGAAACTCCTCTGCGCAGGCTCCCGGTTCTTCATATCCCAGTTCCTCTTCCGATGACACAGAAGATAACACCGGATCGGAAAAGCGCGGCGAGCTTCATATGCGGGTAGGATTCCATGACAGTGACACGGTCATAGAATCCATGCCCGAAAAAGAAAATTATTTCGAACGACGTTCTGTAAACGATGGTAAAAGCACTGCCGCTGTTTTAAAAGTGGCCAATTCTTCTCTGGAGGATTCCTCGGCCAATGGTTTTCTGGCGGAATATTATCCGGTGAAGGGTGAGATCACCACCCAAAAAGCTCTTGCCCTTGAATCTTACCCGGCCACAAAATATCAGTATGCAACCTCCGTCAATGAGGAAGAAAAAAATGTAGATGCGCTTGTGTGCCAGACTGACGATTATACATTCGGACTCTTTATCCTGACTCCATCCGACGCTTATGATAAAGCTACCGAAAAAGCAGCAGAAGAATTGATCAGATCTGTGGATTTTATTTATGCAGAACGCACGGATATGGCCATGACCGATCATTTCCAGGTCCTTACTCCACAGCGTTGGAAATATCTCTGTCATTATGAGACAACAGAAACGGAAAACGGTGGATATAAACTTACCTATTATAATGAGAAAGTTCCTGTCCTGACCCTTGAAGCCAGATATTACGATGGCAAAGATCAGCCTCTGGACAGTGTATGGCAAAGTTATCTGGGCCGTATCGAAACCACCGATGGCAAAAAATATGACCTTCTGGCCACCATCAGCCAGTATTCCGAAGATGCTTCTGATGCCTGGAAGGAAATGTATGATACTTATCTGGATACTGTAAACGGGATCCGGATGATGGATGGCTGCTCCCTGGTGGAAGGCAGCCATGCCTGATCTTTTCCTTTGATCTTATCCTTCATAGATCTGATCAAAAACTCCTCCATCCGAAAAATGTGTTTCCTGTGCTTCTTTCCAGCCACCGAAATCATCAATGGTCACAAGGTTGATGTCCAGGTCAAAGACATCAGAGTACTCTTTCAGGATATCCTGGTTGGATGGACGGTAATAATTATCCCCTGCGATCCGCTGTGCTTCGTCGGAATAGAGATAATTCAGATATTCCTCAGCCACATCTCTGGTTCCTTTTTTATCTACCACTTTATCAACAACTGCTACGGATGGCTGTGCGAGGATGCTGATACTTGGCGTTACGATCTCATAGTCATCCGGGTAATCCTTTACGGAAAGATAAGCTTCATTTTCCCAGGCGATCAGTACATCTCCCTGTCCGTTTTCCACGAAGGATGTTGTTGCACCTCTGGCACCGGTGTCAAGAACAAGTACATTTTTATAAAGATCTCCAATGAATTCTTTGATCTTGTCTTCATCGCCGTTATATTTGTCTTTTGCATAAGCCCAGGCTGCCAGATAATTCCATCTTGCTCCGCCGGATGTTTTCGGGTTTGGCGTGATCACGCCCACGTCTTCCTTTACCAGGTCATCCCAGTCTTTGATGTTCTTCGGATTTCCCTTTCGCACAAGAAATACAATGGTTGACGTATACGGGGAACTGTCTTCCGGAAATTCATCGATCCATCCGTCATCAATCAGCCCTGCATCCTGGATCGCATCTACGTCATACTCAAGTGCCAGTGTCACCACATCTGCTTCCAGTCCGTTGGCAACCTCAAGTGCCTGCTTGCCGGAGCCTCCATGGGACTGTGTGATGTCTGCATCCTGCCCTGTTTTTTCCTTCCAGTGTTCCTTAAAGATCTTATTGTACTGCTCATAAAGTTCTCTGGTCGGGTCATAGGATACATTGGTGATACTGACACTGTCTGCCGCGTATGTGGTTACGCCTGTAAGACTTCCGATTGCTGCCACTGCCGCAAGAGCTGCTACTGCTGATTTCCATTTTCTTTTCATAATACTTACCTCCTGTTTTTTGCTTTTGTTTTTGTTGTTGGGGCTATTATAAACACGAGTAAGTCCATATGAAAACTCTTAGATTAGAAACCGTTTTCAAAGGCCGGGCTGTTTATGTGGATTTCACAGGTTTTTATGCCAGTTTTCTGCTGTCTCTTGCTCTCCGGATATCGCTGCTGAAGCTTTTGTGAAAACGCAATCAGCCTTGTGAATTCAGCTCTTCCAGGAGTTTTTTGTATCAATATAGCACCGTTATCCACATGAAGAATGCAAAACCGCGCCTTCAGACAGGTGTTTTTCCACATATTCCACAGAAGTTATCCCTGTTACAGATAAATATAATCGTTCATTACCGGCTGCAGGCCGTGGTCTTTCAGGGCATTGAAAACTTCGTCCACGGATCTTCCGTCTGAAATCTCAAACTGGTCATCACCCTTATCCTCAATATCTTCCACATGGCTTCCGATTCCGGTGCTGACTCCTGCTGAAATCTTTGTCGCCGCAATATTTACCAGGTTGTCACGGACCCGCTCACATTCTCTGGTAGATACCGTAATGCTTGCAAATGGCATGAACAGGCGGTATGCACAGACTACCTGAAGGAGCTGCGGCTCATGGACATCCTTCGGATTGATCCGGTCATTATTGATGATCGGACGGAGTCTCGGGCAGGAAAAAGCAATCTCTGCGTGTGGATATTTTCGCTGCAAAAGATATGCATGATATCCGGTTGCAAAGGCATCCCTGCGGAAGTCATCCAGTCCCAGAAGTGCCGCAAAACCAACACCACGCATTCCTCCCTTCAGTGCGCGCTCCTGTGCATTCAGTCTGTATGGAAAAATCCTCTTGTGCCCTGCCAGGTGCAGGGTTTCGTATTTATCGGAATTATAAGTTTCCTGAAAAACAGTTACATAATCTGCGCCGCATTTGTGAAGATACGCGTACTCATCAGAATTCATCGGATATACCTCAAGGCCGACTACCCTGAAATATTTCCGCGCGATCTCACAGGCTTTTCCGATATATTCTACATTGGACTTGGATTTACTCTCGCCTGTGAGGATCAGTATCTCCTGCAGTCCCGTCTTCGCAATGGCTGCCATTTCCTTCTCTATTTCATTCTCATCGAGCTGTGCACGGCGGATTTTGTTGTGGCAGTTAAATCCGCAGTAAATACAGTAGTTCTCGCAATAGTTTGCAATGTAGATCGGGGTAAACATACAGACACTGTTTCCGAAATGTTTCCTTGTTTCGATCCGTGCGGCCTGCGCGATCTCTTCCAGAAGCGGCAAGGCTGCCGGTGAAAGCAGTGCCTGAAAATCTTCCGGTGTACGGTTGTCATGAGCCAGTGCCCTGCGCACATCTGCCTCTGTATATTTATCATAATCATATGCGTGCATCGCAGAAATGACCTGCTCCATCACAGCGGATTCTTCCAGCTGTTCCATATCCGGAAGGTACTCCATGTGGTTGATGCGGTTCTTTTTCATATCCTCCAGAATTTCTTCGTTTACGATACTCTCATTAAAATGGCCATCCTGCTGACTGGCCTGTATTGCTTCTGCCATTGTTGTTTTTCGCTCCTCTCGTATTTTCATTCTCTCCAACTTTTTTATTCATGTAGAAATCCGGTCAGCGGTGAAGACGCACTCGCACCTCTATCCAGGGTTCTGCCCATTCCGGAAAGATACGCGCTTCTTCCTGCTTCAATGGCTTTCTTAAATGCCTCTGCCATAACGCGGACATCTCCTGCTGTTGCAATGGCTGTATTTGCCATAACTGCCGCTGCGCCCATTTCCATAGCCTCACATGCCTGTGACGGGCGGCCGATTCCTGCATCTACGATGATCGGAAGGTCAATCTCGTCAATGAGGATCTGGATGAATTCTTTTGTGCAGATTCCTTTGTTGGAACCGATCGGAGAACCAAGCGGCATCACGCATGCAGCTCCTGCGTTTACCAGATCTCTGGCCGCGTTCAGATCCGGATACATGTACGGCATGACAACGAAGCCTTCTTTTGCAAGGATCTCGGTTGCTTTGATCGTTTCGTAATTATCCGGAAGAAGATATTTGGAATCATGGATGACTTCAATCTTTACAAAATCTCCGCAGCCAAGCTCACGGGAAAGTCTTGCGATCCGGACTGCCTCCTGTGCATTTCTGGCACCGGACGTATTCGGCAGAAGTGTGATATCCTTCGGCACATAGTCCAGAATGTTGGCAAGCCCGCCCTCATTTGCGCGGCGCAGGGCAAGCGTTACGATCTGTGTTCCTGCTTTTTCGATGCATGCCTTTACAAGATCCAGGGAAAATTTTCCGGAACCAAGGATAAAACGGGAAGTGAACTCATGGCCTCCCAGGATCAGTTTGTCTTCGTTTGTGTTTGCTGTTGTCATTTTTATATCCACCTTTCTTTTTTCTCCAAAACTCAGATCACCTCAGCAGCTTCCGCCGCCCATAAACTGCAGAATTTCCACAACATCACCATCTTTCAGCATAGTCGTATCGTAAGTATCTCTTTTGATGATCTCTTCATTCAGTTCTACTACGACCTGCACAGGAACATAATTACATGCTTTCAGATATTCTGCTACTGTCACCGGATTTTCCAGTGTTCTGTTTTCACCATTTACAGTAATCATAAAATCGCTCCTTTCTGAGAATAAAAAAAAAGTCCACAAAGAAATACACCCGCGGTGGTGCACCCCTTCATGAACTCAGTTCACTCTCAAATTTCCCTGTATTCAATTGTCGATATCAGAGGTAAAAGCGTTTGCTCTTAAGCCCTTCCCTGTAAATCCTGATCATAAGCAAAAATAAAAGGAGATACACCAAAGTATCTCCCGTAAATTCATCTTATACGTTCCTACGTTGGCATTATCCAAATCAGGTATAAGGGTCGAAGTTGAAGACTTCCTCTCAGCCTGCCGTCACAAGCTCCCCTGTTATTTACAATGTAAAGTATAAGGCGAAATTTATCTGATGTCAAGCCTGAAAGGCTTAAGCCACCTTACATAACGGAATAGAAAACCCCGGAAGTGTACGAGACTTCCGGGATTTTCGTTTTTGCCAATGTTTGAATTTCATCACATTTCTTAGCTACTATCATTCTATCTTTCACGAACTATTTGTCAACCTAAATTTTACCCACAGCTCTATCAGATGATATTCGCAATCCGCTCCCGCGGTATTTTTTATATGACCAGCCAATCCTCGACCATAGCTGTATTATGCAGCAACACTGCTTCATTTCCTTTCGTCACAAAAATCCTCTGAACGAACACATCCACAACCTCACCTTCACGTACAGGTTCTTCATCCAGGCTTCTTCTGGCACTGAGTACGGTGTCTCCTACCCGCACCTTCAGCTCTAGGCTGCTGCCGCGGAAAGCAACTCGTTCCACCACGCCCTCGGATGCAGAACTCTTATACTTCTGCTCCTCGTTCTTCTTCGTAACCTTTACGAATTCCGGCCGCACAATAGCCTTCTCACCACCCGGAACCTCCTCGAAATGATTAAATACCTGGTAATCATCAATCACAGAAGTCTGCCCGAAAAATCCAGCCGTAAACGCAGTGTCCGGATTCTGGTACACCTCAAGCGGTGTTCCCTTCTGCTCGATCCGTCCCCGGTTGGTAATGATGATCTCATCCGCTACCTCAATCGCCTCATCCTGGTCATGGGTAACAAAAATACTGGTGATTCCCAGTTTTTCGATCATATCCTTCAGCCAGCTTCGAAGCTCGGTACGGATCTTCGCATCAATAGCAGCAAAAGGCTCATCCAGGAGAAGCAGCTGCGGATTCGGGGCCAGTGCCCTGGCAAAAGCAACTCGCTGTCTCTGACCACCGGAAAGCTGGCTTGGATATCTTTTCTCCAGGCCTTTCAGCCCGATCAGCTCTACCAGCTCCATAACCCTCTGCCTGATATACTTTTTATTCGCCTTCTGCACCTTCAGCCCAAATGCAATATTATCATACACAGTCATATACCGGAAAAGCGCGTAATTCTGGAACACAAATCCAATTCCCCTCTCACTGGCAGGAACATCATTGACCACTCTTCCGTCAATGATGATCTGCCCGCTGTCCGGCTGCTCCAGACCGGCGATCATACGGAGGATCGTAGTCTTTCCACTTCCACTCGGACCCAGAAGACCGATCAGCTTCCCTTTTTCGATGCCAAAACTTACGTTGTCAGATGCCTTATAATCTCCATATGTTTTATTGATATTTTTTAACTCAACGTACATCGCCTTTTTCCCCCTTTCCCTTATGCTCCAGAACATTTCTCGCGATCAGAAGGATCACCGCCATGATCACCAGGATCGAGGAAACTGCAAAAGCCGGAACATACTGGAATTCGTTATAAAGAATCTCCACATGAAGCGGAAGTGTATTTGTTTTTCCACGGAGATGTCCGGACAGTACGGACACAGCCCCAAATTCTCCCATGGCCCTCGCTGTACACAGCACAACACCGTACAGAAAAGCCCATTTAATATGCGGGAACGTCACCTTTGTAAAAATCGTCCAGCCCTTCGCCCCCATCAGTGCAGCTGCCTCCTCCTCATCAGAGCCTATGGATTCCAGCACCGGAATGATCTCCCTGGACACAAATGGAAAGGTAACAAAAATCGTTGCCAGGATAATTCCTGGAACAGCAAATACGATCTGAATACCAGCTTTTTCAAGAACAGAATAAAGCGGACTCTGCTTTCCAAAAACCAGGATATAGATAAGACCTGCGATAACCGGTGATACCGTAACCGGAATATCGATCAGGGTTGTGAGGAGCTTTTTTCCCCGGAAATGAAATCTCGTCATTGCCCATGCCGCACACAGGCCAAAGATGGTATTGCATACAACAGCTGCCACCGTCGCCTCAATCGTCAGCCAGAGAGCCTTCAATGTGTACGCATCCGTCACAGCCTCAACATAGCAATCCCAGCCCTTACTCAGTGCCTGGGTCACAACAACCACCAGCGGAAGTACCAGCATCACAAAAAGAAAGATGACTGAGATCCCGATGAGTATCCATTTCACCGGCCCACAGGCCTGCTTCTTTTTTTCATCCATTATGCGTCCCTCCCTCTGATACGTTTCGTATTTCTTGCCTGCACCAGATTGACGCCAAACAGGATCAAAAACGATACTGCCAGTGTAACCAGTGCGATGGATGTTGCACTTTCGTAGTCAAACTCCTGAAGCTTTGACATGATGATAAGCGGTGTGATCTCTGTATAATAAGGCTTGTTTCCTGCAATAAAAACAACGCTTCCGTATTCTCCCAGGCAGCGTCCGAAGGCAAGTCCCGCCCCGGAAAGCATTGCCGGAAGAAGCTCCGGAAAAATCACCCTGCAAAAAATCGTGAAGGGTTTTGCCCCCATGACACGTGCCGCCTCTTCATAGGAACCGTCCAGCTTTTCCAGCACCGGCTGAATAGCACGGACCACAAAAGGAATTCCCACAAAGATCAGTGCCACCGTGATGCCGATCCTGGTATACGCGATCTTGATCCCGAACTTTGCAAAAAAGCTTCCCACCAGTCCTTTGTCGGATGTCAGCGATGTCAGCGAGATACCGGCAACTGCCGTTGGCAGCGCAAAAGGCAGCTCGATCATTCCGTCCATGATCCGTTTTCCCGGAAACTCATACCTCACCAGCACCCACGCAAGGATCAGTCCCATAATGGCATTGACCACAGTTGCCGCAAATGCAGTAATAAAGCTTACATAAAATCCGGATAAAACCCTCGGCCTTGTGATCACCCGTATAAATTCGCCCAAGCCCAGCCGTGCCGAATACACAGCCAGAGATGCAAGGGGAATCAGAACCACGATACTCAGCATCGCCAAAGTCACTCCCATTGTCAGCCCAAAGCCTGGTATCACCCGTTTACTCTGTTGTTTCTTCATTTCTGTCTCCCCTCTTTTCTGTTTCTGCGTCAGCCGCAGTTTTATTCCTCATAAATCTCATCAAACACTCCGCCGTCCGCGAAATGCTTCTTCTGCACTTCTTCCCAGCCTCCGAAATCTTTGATTGTCGCCAGCTTCACATTCAGGTTAAAAGTATCTGCATGTTTTTTCAAAATCGTCTGATCTACCGGCCTGTAATAATTCTCAGCGATCAGCTCCTGCGCTTCATCCGAGTACAGATATTTCAGATAGGCTGCCGCCGCTTCTTCATTACCATGCTTTTTCACATTTTCATCTACAACTGCAACGGACGGCTGAGCCAGGATACTGATACTCGGTGTTATGATCTCGTAATCATCCGGATTGTCCCTCACAGAAAGAAAGGCTTCGTTTTCCCATGCGATCAGCACATCACCCTGTCCATTCTCCACGAAAGAGGTTGTTGCCCCCCTTGCTCCGGAATCCAGAACCAGGACATTCTGGTAAAGCTTCTTGATAAAAGCCTTCATCTCCGTCTCATTTCCATTATATTTCTCCTTCGCGTAAGCCCAGGCTGCCATATAATTCCAGCGGGCACCGCCGGAGGTCTTCGGATTTGGTGTGATCACTCCCACACCATCCTTTGTCAGATCATCCCAGTCCTGGATGTTCTTCGGATTTCCCTTTCGCACAAGAAATACAATGGTGGACGTATATGGAGCACTGTCATCCGGGTATTCACTGATCCATCCGTCATCGATCATGCCTGCATTCTGGATCGCGTCAATGTCATATTCCAGGGCAAGCGTTGCCACATCTGCCGGAAGTCCGTTGGCAATCTCCAGAGCCTGCTTGCCGGAGCCGCCATGGGACTGGATCACATCCACCGTCTGGCCTGTCTTTTCCTTCCAGTAATCTGCAAAAATCTTATTATATTCCTCATAAAATTCTCTTGTCGGGTCATAAGACACATTGATGATCTCCACATGATTTTTGTCCTTTGTATTGTTTCCTGATACTGCGATGCCACCAACAAATATCACGGCTGCCAGCGCGATACAGGCTCCTGCGATCCGTCTTTTTTTCATGATTTATGTACTCCTTTTTTTCACTTTTTATTGAAAAAAATTCTCTGAATTTCTCTTTTTGGGTTGAATACATTAAACCATATTATTCCTATTATTTAAATAGGAATATCTGAAAACGTTTTCACACATATATTCTGCAAAAGCCACAAACATCTCATATCCGCAATACTCAGATGCAATAATCACTCCACATACTGTCTTCCACACTGCTGCAGCTGTTTCGGACCACCAGCCTGCCCTCCAGCTCCATCCGCACCACGCCACAGTGCCCGCCCTTCAGTCGGTCCAGCAGCAGATAAAGGGCAAATTTTCCCATATCCTCCTTGGGCAGGCTCACCGTTGTGAGCATCGGCTTTGTAAACTGTGCCTCCTGGATATCATCGCTGGATATAATAGAAGGCATATAATAACGGTTCCGGAATTTATTCAGGCACTTCAGCATTCCGATGGCCGATATATCGTTGGCACAGTAAATTCCCGTAGGCATATCATCTGACTGGAGAAATTTTTCCATGGCCTCATAGCCTTCGGCCTCCGTCTGTTTCGTCTCGATCACATACTCCGGCAGCACATCCAGGTCATGCCCCTTTAAAGTTTCCAGATAACCATTGTAACGTTCCTCCCTGTGACACTGGCCGACATATCCGATGTTCTTATGTCCCAGGGAAATCAGATACTCCACTGCTGCAGACGCGATCTTTTTTCCGTCACAGAGGACTTCATCCACCTCATAGTTTGTAGAATTCCGGTTCACCGACACCACGCTCTTATATCTCTGGTTCAGTTTTTTCAAAGCATCTTTATTACATCTGCCAATAATAATGAGTCCATCCCGTTTCCCCTCCATCTCGCTGTACATTCCATCGATCAGCCGGTCCAGATTCTCCCTGCGGCACTTCCGGTCATCCGAAAAAACTGACATATACCAGACCTTGGATAAAATACAGTTCTTATCGTGGATCTCGCTCTCGATCACCCGGAGAAGCTCCGCAAAAAAAGGATCGGTCTGGGAAGAATCGGTTCTTGTCATCAGGATATTGATGTACCAGGTTTTCTCCTGCTTCGCGGAAACGCCCCGTTTCAGATTCCGGGCGGCCTCGTTTGGCACATAATTCATCTCAATGGCTGTTTTCCATATCTTATCCCGAAGTCCCGGAACAGAACACTTATAATTGGGATTATTCAAAACCCTGGACACCGTAGCCGGCGAAACCCCTGCTTTTTCTGCTATTTTCTTGATCGACATGCTCCATTCCCTCCCTGGAAAAAATTTGTTGCTGGTTATTCCCTTATTTCATAGTAACTAAATATGATTTATATGATAATGAGTATCCTGTAAAATGTCAATGTTATTTTGTGAAATCGTTTTATTTCCCTTCATCCCACATTTTTGTCCAAGTAATCTTATATATTGCAACTTTACCGTTCTGAATTTTAAGCGTGCTTGTGAAAACACATTGAAATCATAGAGCATATGCGTTATTATCTTCAAGGAAGAATGGATTAAAAGCGAAAAAGGCACAATAGATCAGAGGAGGAAGCTATGATTGAATTATTTCATGATGTAGATTTTGAATATCTTGAATCAGATAATTCATTGGTCATTTACAATGATTGTATTGAATCCTTAAAAAAGATGGAATCATCTTCAATAGATTTGATTTTTGCTGATCCCCCATACAATCTCGGTAAAGATTTTGGCAATGATAGTGATTCCTGGAAGGATAGAAGAAAATACTTGGACTGGTGTTATACTTGGATTGATGAATGTTTTAGAGTATTAAAGAACACTGGAACTTTCTATCTAATGAATTCAACTCAAAATATTCCATATATTTCAATCTATTTGCAAGAGCACTATAATATAGTAAATGATATTGTATGGACATATGACAGTTCCGGTGTTCAATCCAAGAGGAAATATGGATCTTTGTATGAACCTATTCTTATGGCAACAAAAACTGATAAAACTAAGTATACATTTAATTATCAGGATATCTTGGTTGAAGCCAAAACAGGTGCCAAGAGAGGGTTAATAGACTATCGTAAAAATCCACCCCAGCCATATAATACCGAAAAAGTTCCAGGTAATGTTTGGGAATTTCCCAGAGTAAGATTTAAGATGGATGAATATGAAAATCATCCTTCTCAAAAGCCAGAAATATTACTGAAAAGAATAATCAAGGCCTCAAGTAATCCTAATGAAATTGTATTGGATCCATTTGGCGGTAGTTTCTCAACAGCAGGTGTTGCTGTCAAACTTGGAAGAAGAGCAATCAGTATGGATATAAATAAAGAGTATTTCAAAATAGGTATTCGTAGAACTGGAATTTCAAAAACTTATAAAGGAGAAATTTTGCAAAAAGATAAAAGCAGAAAGACAAACAATACCTCAAAAAAAAGCCATATTAAAAATAATATTCAATTATCACTTTTTGATATGTAAAGTTTTAGCCTCGATTCATCTCGGATCGAGGCTAATTGTTATTCAATATTATATTCAACTTTGCATTGTGTGATCAACTCGTCTACCATATCAGGGAGATACCCTTTAGATATGTTTGATTCAAGCATTGCTTTGAGAGTAGGAATAGTGATGATTTCTTCAAAACAAGAAATATATTGATTTAACACATTGATATCCGAATACTTATCGGAAGCCTCTTGTTTGATCCGTCTCAGAGCTTCTTGTGGAGTGATATCCTGCTTTACAACAAAGGTAATCGGATAATGAATCAATTTGTCTATATCCAAGAAATACTTCTTGAAATCCAATATTTCTGTTACTTGAAAGATTCTTCCTAAAGGTTTCATTATATAATCAATACCACCATCGTTAGCATTTGTCCTTCCAACTTTGAACACTGTTAATGGTACTTCTTGGACTATCCCATCTAGTGTATATTTTATCGTTTGATCGATAAAATGATACTTTATGATTACATAGGATACAATTTCAAAAATACGTGCATCGGAATTCGGTTTCAATGTTTCCGAGATAAAGTTGACAGATTTCTGAGGATTGCTTAAAACAGTATTTTTCAAAGCATTCAAATCATCAAAGAAACTTGAGAATCTTTTCATTTTCAATTCAACATATTTATCAATTATTTCAATACACAGTGGAGCAATATTTACTACATCGGTAGGAGATATTTGGACTTCAAGCAGCCTTTCATTAATCCAATATCTTCCTGTATCTAAGTTCCGTTTAATAGGAATCTCGGTAGTTTCCGATACAAAAAATTTTTTGAATTCATCATTACATCTGCTATTCAGAGCATGATTTTGAAGTTTCTCGCCAAATGGAAGTTCTCTTGTACGAGCAAGTGCGTCAGTAAACATCATGCCAGTATATTCACAGTATCTTTTTAATGAACTCATATATCCATTCTTTATGTAATCTTCAACAAGAACATAAATGGCATATAGATTTGCAAATGATCCCCTTGCTTTTGAAGATTTATCTACCGATTGAGTTTTCTTGTCAAGATACTGAAGTAAATAAGCATATTGATATATTCTTGCCGCTTGCTTTTTATCATTATTATAATGGCTCGAAATAATATCCATGATAAAATCATTCATAATATATGTCCTCTTAATTGTACGATTCTGCTTTTGCAAAGAGTTCTGAAACATTAGTATTTAATCCATTGGCAATTTTTTCAATGTTAGTGTCATGCGTCGAATTATAGTTTCCACCTACGGCAGCTTTACCGCAGATTAAATTCGGTATCCTCCTCATATTGTCTATCCGAACGTGCCGTTTCTTACGGCACGTTTTTATCT
>CAVIGE010000038.1:0-26035 GCA_963642325.1 Prevotella sp. CAG:279 | reverse complement strand
GAAAAACAAATGGAGGAAATGATGAATATGAAGCAAAAATTTCCGGATGATTTCTTATGGGGAGGTGCTGTTGCCGCAAACCAGTGCGAGGGAGCATGGCTGGAAGACGGAAAACTGCCGGATATTTCGGACATTGTGGTAGGGATCAATTCACATGATGCCGGTCTTGTATGGAATGAAGACGAAGGCAAATGGCAGATGAAACTGGATCCGGACAAGGTTTATCTGAGCCATGACGGGATTGATTTTTATCACCGCTATAAAGAGGATCTGAAGCTGATGAAGGAGATGGGATTTAAAGCGTTCCGAACATCTATTTCCTGGGGAAGGATTTTTCCAAACGGTGATGATGAAGAACCAAATGAGGCAGGATTAAAATTCTACGATGATCTGATCGATGAGATCATCAACAATGGAATGGAACCTGTGATCACGATGAGTCATTACGAAACGCCGTTAAATCTTCTGATCAATCATGGGGGCTGGATCGGAAAAGAGACCATTGAATACTGGAAGCGTTATGTGCAGACGATCGTCAGCCGTTATAAAGGGAAGGTCAAATACTGGCTGACCTTTAACGAGGTCAATAATATGTACCGCAGACCGGTTATTTCGGGCGGTATCCTTTCAACCAGACCCTTTGATAAGAATGATCCGTTCGCAGTCAGTGAAGAGGAAAAATGGGACGCATACTGCCATCTGCTGATGGGAAGTGCATGGACTGTAAAACTGGCGAGGGAGATCGATCCGGACGCAAAGGTTGGATGTATGCTGACATGCTCCAGTATTGCTACTTATCCGTATACCTGCGATCCAAGAGATGTGATGGGAGCTTATGATCTGGCAAGGATTTCCAATTATTATTTTGCAGATCCGTTCTGCCTTGGTGTGGTTCCGGGATATGTCAGAAGAATCTGGCGGGAGATGGATTATCAGCCGGATCTGACAGAAGAAGACCTGAAAATGATCAGTGATCATACGGTGGAGTTCTTTGCTTTCAGCTATTATCGTTCCGGTACATATTCGCACGAGGTTGAGAACGCCTTTGATACTGGCGGTATTAAGGGAAAACCGAACCCTTATCTCAAGGGGACAACACCGGCACCATGGAAGTGGCCAATTGATCCGGAAGGCCTGAGATATGTACTGAACGTTCTGACGGACCGTTATCATCTGCCTCTGTTTATTGTGGAAAACGGAATCGGACTTGACGAAAAACCGGATGAGAATGGGCGTATTGACGATGAGTTCCGCAGGACCTATATTGAGGAGCACTTAAAGCAGGTGCGTGAAGCGATCGAAGATGGGTGCGATGTCATGGGATATCTGTACTGGGGACCTATTGATATTGTTTCAGCAGGAACCGGAGAAATGAAAAAACGTTATGGATTTATTTACGTAGACAGACAGAATGATGGTTCCGGATCTTTAAAGCGAATGAAAAAGGAAAGCTTTAGCTGGTATAAACAGGTTATTGAAACAAATGGAAGCAATATAAAATAATGCTTATGGGGAAGAGAGGTAAATAACGTGGATTATGGAAAGGTTGCAGAAGAACTGATCAGGTATAGCGGGGGTGCAGATAATATCAGCAGTGTGACTCATTGTATGACTCGTCTGCGTTTTATTATCAAAGATCAGTCAAAAGTAGATCTGGAAAAAATTAATGCTACGAAACCGGTAATGGGAAATGTTTTTAAAACAAATGAATTACAGATCATTCTTGGACAGAACCTTATGCCGGTTTTTACAGAGGCATCCAGGCTTTTGCAGGATCTGGTTCCAGGTGATAACAGTGTGGATGGGGAACAGCCGGTACATAAGAAAAAAATGACACCGGGAGAAATCGGTATGGGTGTGATCAATTTTGTTTCGGCGGCAGTAACGCCTCTTGTTCCGGGACTGATCGCAGGAGGTATGCTAAAAGTATTTCTGCTTCTGATCACGCTGGCAGTACCGGCCTTTGCAGAATCACAGACATATACGCTTTTAAGTCTTGCAGCGGACATGCCGTTTTATTTTATGCCGGTTTTTGTTGCCATGGGAACTGCCAAAAAGCTTGGCTCAACACCGATTTATGCGATGGCGTGTGCAGCAGCACTGGTTGCGCCTTCCTTTGTGGAAATGGTGGCAGCCGGTGATCCGATCAAAATGTTTGGGATTCCGGTAATGCTGGTGAGTTATAAAAATACCATGATGCCGGCACTTCTGATTGGTATCTGTGCAGCTTATGTAGAGAAGCTGATGAACAAGATCGTTCCTGGTATTTTTAAATCGATCTTTGTTGGCGCAGGCACTTTATTTATTACTTATGTACTGGGTGTGACGGTATTAGGACCACTTGGAGATGTGCTTGGTTCCGTGATCGTCAACGCATTTGTGTTCTCCTCTGAACACTTTGGTTTTATCGCACTGGGAATCCTGACAGCAGTGCTGCCATGGCTGATCATGACAGGTATGCATCATGCGATTTCTCCTTTTATGACACAGTTTATTGCGGATCCTGGCTATGATGGTGTTTTCCGTCCGGCATTTGTACTTCACAATATGGCGGAAGGCGGATCCTGCCTTGGGGTTGCATTAAGAACAAAAGATAAGCAGTTTAAGGCTGAATGTTTTTCCCTTGCGATCGGATGTATTCTGGCAGGTGTTTCCGAGCCGGCTATCTACGGCATTGGTGTTAAATACAAAAAGCCAATGTTCGGTGTTATGGCCGGAGGTGCTGCGGGTGGTATTGTCGCAGGTCTTCTTGGTGCAAAGGCATATTATATGGGATATTCCACAGTTCTTGCCCTGCCTATTTTCGTTGATACGATCGGTGCGATGCTGGCAGGAATGGTTGTTACGATCATTGTTGCAGCAGCAGTTACTTACATACTGGGAATTGAAGAGAAATCTGATGCAGCAGAGGAAGAAAAGGAAGAGCAGAAAGATGGATCTGTAATTCAGGAAGTGAAACCAGAGGGGTCTGCAAAACCGGAAGGTGAACCGTATATTGCGGCTGTCATGGATGGAGAAATGGTTGATATCTCAACCGTTCCGGATGAGATGTTTGCTGAAAAAATGCTTGGAGATGGTGTTGCATTTTTAAGCGAGAAGGATACGGTGGAGGTGCATTCACCGGTAGAAGGAACCTTATCCGTTGTATATCCGACAGGACATGCTTTTGGTATCACGACTCCATCAGGAGTTGAAATACTGGTACATATCGGAATTGATACTGTCAAATCCGAGGGAGACGGATTTAAGACTGGTTCCTTTAAAGAGGGTGATACCGTTAAGGTCGGAGATCCGATCGTGACGGTTGACCAGAAAAAGCTCAGGGAAAAGTATAACATGAGCGTAATGCTGATCGTTACAGAGGATCAGGGAAAAGAAATAACATTTAAAGAGCCTGGTATGGTCAGCTGTGGTGATAATATCCTGGTATCTCAGAAATAGAATATAGGATGATGTAAACGAGAGAGGGGAAGAATTTCAGAGATGGAATTCTTCCCCTCTCTGGTATATAATCAGAACAAAGGCAGAGAAGGAGGGAAAATATTGTGAAGGGAAGCAGCTGCGAATACTGTGCCAACTATACATACGATGAAGAATGTGATGAATATTACTGCGATGTCAGCCTGGATGAGGATGAGTATTACCGGTTTGTGAGCAGTGATTATAAGGAATGTCCCTATTACCGTTCCGGGGATGAATATAAGGTAGTGCGCCATCAGATGTGATATTTTGTAATGTGCGTCTATACAAAACACTTGTCTTTATGGTACAATCTTACCTAACGAAAAAGAGAGAGGTGGTTATTGTGAAAAAGAAGCTGACAGCGATCTTTTGTATCGTGATGCTGGTGGTACTGGCAGGCTGCGGCAGCAGCACTGACAGGCTTCGTTTCGGAGCAGCGGCACTGGGCGGCGGTTATCATGCGCTGGGAGATGCGGTTGCCAATCTGGTGAACACAGATGACAGCAAATATGATATGGAAGTAAAAACAACAGCAGGATCAGCAGCGAACCTGAGGCTGCTTTCCGAGGATTATGTCCAGATGGCTATTGCACAGGCCGACATGATCAATGATGCGTATTATGGTGAAGGTTCCTATAAGGACAAGAAATATCAGGGCTACAGCGCGGTGGCAGCACTTTATACAGAGGCCTGCCAGGTTGTTGTAAGAGAGGATTCCGGTATCACTTCCATTGATGACCTTCAGGGAAAAAAGGTCAGCACAGGTGAGGAGGAATCCGGAACAGAGCAGAATGCCAGTCAGATATTGTCTGTATACGGACTTGGGGACGGACTTGTCGAGACGGTAAACCTGGATTATTCCGGGGCTGCGCAGGCACTTCAGGACGGAGAGATTGATGCATTTTTCTGCACGGCCGGTGTCCAGACAACGGTGATCGATGAGCTGTCCAAGCAGTGCGACATCCGTGTGCTGCAGCTGGATCAGAAGAATATTGACAAGCTGATGAAGGCGTATGATTTTTACACGGAATACGAAATCCCGGCAGGAACCTATAAAGGCCAGGATGAGGCTGTAAAGACAGTAGGCGTGAAGGCTGTCCTTCTTGCAAACGACAAGCTGGATGCCCAGACCGTACAGGATATCACGAAGCTTTTATTTGATAATAAGCAGGAGCTTCAGTATTCCCTTCCGGTGGATATCGCACTGGATGAAAAAACAGCTACGGACGGAATCACCATTCCATTCCATGAGGGAGCAGCGCAGTATTACGAATCCTGCGGAGTGGATGTAACAACAGAGAAAGGCGGCCAGAGTGAAAGCAAATGATGAAGATTGAGTTGGATATGTATCAGACTATCGCTGTTGCAGTGGTCGTCTTAATGTTAGGTAGTTTTCTGAAAAAGAAGTTTAAGGTTCTGGATCGGTTCTGTATTCCGGCACCGGTTGTAGGAGGTGTGGTTTTTGCCATTTTCACCTGTATCTGCTATGCGACAGGAATCGTGGAATTTTCCTTTGATGATATCCTGAAGGAGGTCTGCATGGTATTTTTCTTTACCTCCGTCGGATTTCAGGCGAATCTGAAGGTTCTCAAAAGCGGTGGAAAAGCACTGATCATATTTCTGGGTCTGGTGATCGTTCTGATCATCTGCCAGAACTTCCTTGCAGTAGGGCTTGCAGAGCTTATGCACATTGATCCGCTGATCGGCCTTTGTACAGGATCGATCCCGATGGTCGGAGGACACGGAACCGCAGGTGCTTTCGGACCGGTTCTTGAGGACTTCGGCGTTGCAGGAGCCAGTACACTTTGTACCGCAGGCGCAACTTTTGGCCTGATCGCGGGAAGTATGATGGGCGGACCTGTCGGTAAGCGTCTCATCGACAAAAAGAATCTCCTGACAACGGTAGTTCAGGAGGATGACAGCCTTCTTGTTGAGGAAGAAAAGAAGCATGAGCGTCACACAAGCATGTATCCGGCAGCTGTATTCCAGCTGATCATCGCAATGGGAATCGGAACGATCGTATCAGAGCTGCTTTCCAAAACAGGAATGACCTTCCCGATTTATATCGGAGCCATGATCGCGGCAGCTTTTATCCGTAATATCGGAGAATATTCCGGTAAATTTACCATCTATATGGGTGAGATCAACGACATTGGCGGTATCAGCCTTTCCCTGTTCTTGGGAATTGCCATGATCACACTGAAGCTGTGGCAGCTGGCTGACCTGGCACTTCCGCTGATCATCCTGCTTGCAGGACAGGTAGTTCTGATGTTTGTGTACACTTATTTTGTGGTGTTCAATGTTATGGGGCGGGATTACGATGCGGCAGTACTTTCTTCTGGTGTCTGCGGTTTTGGTATGGGTGCCACACCGAATGCCATGGCAAACATGCAGGCGATCTGCGAGAAATATGCACCTTCTGTAAAAGCATACCTTCTGGTGCCGCTGGTAGGAAGTCTGTTCGCGGATTTCCTGAACAGCTTAACAATTACATTTTTTATTAACTTCTTATAAAAAAGATCATAAGGGATGAGGAAAAGAAATGTTTGGCAAGAAAATTCTGGAAAAAAAAGACAGTGAAAAAGCAAAAGAGTATAAGATCATAAACGAAAATGTTGCAGTGCCGGAGGTACATACCGGTGAAGATAAGGATGTGGATGACAAGGTGAAGGATGAGACGATCACTTACGACAATGTGGCGATTCCGGAGATCCATATCCGAAAGAAATAACCGGAAAAAGAGATAAAAGCATCGAAACCGTAAATGCGGGTTTTCCACGGGAGAAAATCAGATTTCTGTGGAAAACCTGCATTTTTTATGCGGTGAACTGTGGAAAATGTTGTGTTTACATTTGGGAAAAATATCTTTATAATAAAAATATTGGTCTGACAGATCTCAGACCTGTGAAAGGATGTGACACAGTGGATATCATAAAAAAATTCGGGGACATGGTGGGAGAGGAGTCCATCAGAGACCCGGAAAAAGCAAGAAAGCTTCTTCTCACAGGCTACCATCTTCAGGAAAAACGTCTGCAGTTTTTCCCTGACAGAAAGCTTCCGGCTTCCGGACAGTATGTAGCCCGTGTTGTTATGCAGAATATAATCAAGGCACTTGCAAAGCCGGAAGAAAGTGCCCTGGTGAGCATTTTTGTACCGGGGGAGCTTCTGACGGCAGCGGGGATCACCCCGTATTCCGTTGAGGCAATGTCCTGCTTTATTGCAGGAACCAGATGTGAGCAGGCATTTCTGGCCCAGACAGAATCAGAGGGATTTCCGGAAACCATGTGCTCCTATCACCGGGTTTTTCTGGGGGCATCCATGACAGGACTGGTGCCGAAACCGAAATGTACCATTTACACAAATCTTGCCTGTGACGGAAACATGATGACTTTCCCCTATCTGAAACAGAAATATCAGATCCCGGGATTTTATATTGATGTACCTTATGAAAAAAATCAGGACTCCATCAGCTACGTGGCGGATCAGCTCCGTGAGATGAAGATATTCCTGGAAGACATAAATGGGAAAAAAATCTCCGAGCAGGCGGTACAGCGCGCAGTGGCTAACAGCAACGAGGCGGCCTCCTATTACAGCCGCCAGCTTGCGCTCCGGAAAGATCACGATCCGGTGACTTCCCTGACAAATGAGCTGTATGCGATCTTTATGTGCCATCTTCTTGCGGGCTCGAAGGAATCCCTGAAGTATACAAAGCTGCTTCTTGAGGATGTGAAAAAGGCTCCAAAAGGGGAGGGACTTCACATTCTGTGGATGCATATGATGCCGTTTTTGCAGGAGCCGGTAAAGAATGTGTTTAATTACAGCCAGAACGTGCACATCAGTGCCTGTGATTTTGTGGCGGACGGTTTTCAGCGGATGCATGCCTCTGACCCGTATGAGGCCCTTGCGGAAAAAATGGTCAACTGTATTTACAACGGAAGTGTGAAGCAGAGGATAGAGCGTGCGAAGGAGCTGGCTGAAATTACAGAGGCGGACGGCGGAATCCTTTTTGCACACTGGGGCTGCAAGGGAACCATCGGAGCTTCCAGCCTGATCAAAAGTTCACTGGAAAATGCAGGACTTCCAACCATGGTTCTGGACGGTGACGGCTGCAACCCGGCCAACTCCAGTGACGGTCAGGTGTCCACACGGCTTCAGGCATATCTTGAGATGCTGGAAAAAAGCAGGGAGGAAAAACGATCATGATACATTACGTCTGTAAATATACGCCGTGGGAGCTTTTTAAAGGATTCGGGGAGAAATGTGCGGTTCTTGAGGAAATGCCGGAGAACTTTGAGCTTTCCGACCAGATCGCCCATGCCAACCTCTGCGGTTTTGGAAAATCCGTGATCCAGGCGGTGCTGGAGGGAAAGGTGGAGCAGCTTGTTCTGGTAAATTGCTGCGATTCCATGCGCCGTGTTTATGACATTGTGGAAAGCACCGGCAAATGTAAATTTCTGTACATGCTGGATCTGCCCCATGAAGATAATGACTGTGAAAAAATCAAGTTTGCCCAGGCAATCGGGCGGCTAAAAAAAGCCTATGAGAAATTTTCGGGGAAAACCTTCGACAGAAGTGGATTTCTGAATGCTTTTTCCCATGAGGATGTGGATAACCAGCCATACATCGGCGTGATGGGTGTCCGTGTCAGCGGTGTCCTGGAAAAAATGATCCGGGATAACATCCGTATGGATGTGGAAAACCTGACCTGTACAGGCGGCAGACACCTTGCGGTGATCCGTGAGGAGCTGGAAAAAATGGATGATGATGCCATGTTTCTGGCCTATGCGGATGCCGTTCTTTCCCAGATGCCATGTTTCCGTATGAACAACAGCACCAGAAGAAACCGGCTGTATCTGGACCCGAACCTGAAGGGAATTATTTATCATACCATCAAGTTCTGTGATTATTATGGCTTTGAATATGCAAGCATCAAGCGGGATATCAAGGTCCCGCTTCTGAAGATCGAGACGGATTTTACCAGCCAGAGTGCAGGCCAGCTTCTCACCAGGGTGCAGGCTTTTGCGGAGACGCTGGAAGGCTCGGAGGATATGGACCCATCAAAAGGAATCAGCGAGGAGATAAGGAAAAAAATGGAATCAGGAGTTTATTATGTGGCAGGAATCGACAGCGGTTCCACAAGTACGGACGTTGTGATCCTGGATAAAGACGGAAAGATCAAATCGACCATGATCATCCCCACAGGCGGCGGTGCCATGATGAGTGCGGAGAAGAGCCTGGAGATGGCCGTGGAAAAAGCGGGAATCAAGAAGGAGGATATTGTGCGTATCGTTACCACCGGATACGGGCGTGCCTACATTGACAGCGGCGATGACAGCATCACAGAGATCACCTGCCATGCAAAGGGTGCCCATTATCTGAATCCGAATGTGCGTACAGTTATTGATATCGGCGGACAGGATATCAAGGCCATCAGCATCGACGAGAATGGTGCGGTAAAAAATTTCCTCATGAACGACAAATGTGCGGCAGGAACCGGACGTTTCCTGGAAATGATGGCCCGTACCCTGGGACTTTCCCTGGAGGAGATGAGCACCCGCGGACTGGAATGGAAAGAGAACGTAGTGATCTCAAGCATGTGTACCGTATTTGCGGAGTCTGAGGTGGTTTCCCTGGTTGCCCAGAATAAGGATGTGGCAGATATCATCCACGGACTGAACGTATCTGTTGCCTCCAAGGTAGGGGCACTTGCAGCCCGCCTTGGCAAAAAGAATCCGGGCGAATACATGATGACCGGCGGTGTAGCCAAAAATAAAGGTATCATACAGGCTTTGGAGGAAAAGCTGGGCGCGAAGCTTTATATCTGCGATGAGGCACAGCTCTGTGGCGCACTGGGAGCGGCACTGTTTGCTTATGAAAAGTGCAATGCGGCACTGTAATGTGACACAGTGAATGGAAATGCGAAAATTTTTTTAAAAAAGCACCTGTTTCCTGAGAAAGGCAATGACATAAGCCTGAAGGAATGATAGAATGGTAAGCAGAATGGAAGTTTTCTGAAATATGGATTCTATCACAGGAGGGTTTTTACAATGAAAAAAGCGCAGATCATCGTGGACAGATATTTTCTCACCGGAAAAACAGATAAAAGAATCTTCGGTTCCTTTATCGAGCACCTTGGACGTGCAGTCTATGAGGGGATTTATCAGGAAGGAAGTCCGCTTTCTGATGAGCAGGGCTTCCGCAGGGATACCCTGGAGCTGGTAAGGGAGCTGCAGGTTCCCATCGTCCGCTATCCGGGAGGGAATTTTGTATCCGGCTTCCGCTGGGAGGACAGCGTAGGCCCGAAGGAGCAGCGGCCATCCAGACCGGAGCTGGCCTGGGGTGTCATCGAGACCAATCAGTTTGGCCTCAATGAGTTTGTGGACTGGTCAAAAAAAGCGGGCAGTGACGTGATGATGGCAGTGAACCTGGGAACCAGAGGACCGGAGGATGCGAAAAATCTTCTGGAATACTGTAATTTTAAGGGAGGCACTTATTATAGTGATCTTCGTAAATCCCATGGTTACGAACAGCCACATAATATCAAATTGTGGTGTCTCGGAAACGAGATGGACGGTCCGTGGCAGATGGGGCATAAGACCGCGGCAGAGTATGGAAGGGTTGCAGCAGAGACTGCCCGCCTGATGAAATTTATGGATCCGGAGGTTGAGACGGTTGCCTGTGGAAGCTCCAACCTGGAGATGCCGACCTTTGGCTCCTGGGAGTATACCGTTCTGGATGAGGCTTACGATCAGGTGGATTATCTTTCCCTGCACCAGTACTATGGAAATCAGGCAGGGGACAGTGCAGATTTTTTGGCAAGCTCCAAAGGCATGGATGATTTTATCTCCGGTGTGGTTTCGATCTGCGATGCCGTAAAAGCAAAGAAGCATGGCAAAAAACAGATCAATCTTTCCTTTGATGAGTGGAACGTATGGTACCACAGCAATGAACAGGACAAGAAGCTGGAAAAATGGGTGCAGGCACCTCACCAGCTGGAGGATGTTTATAATTTTGAGGATGCACTCCTTGTGGGAAGTATGCTGATCACGCTTCTCCGTCACGCAGACCGCGTAAAGATCGCCTGCATGGCACAGCTGGTAAATGTGATCGCACCGATCATGACCTCTGACACGGGGGCGTGGAGGCAGACTATTTTTTATCCATATATGCTGACCAGTGTGTTTGGAAGAGGAACCGTCCTCAATACACAGGTTCTCACACCGGTATATGAGAGCAAAACCTATGGTGAGGCTCCGTATATGGATTCTGTGTGCATCTGGGATGAGGAAAAAGAAGCTCTGACGATCTTTGCAGTGAACAAGAGCCTGGACGAGGACATGGAGGTTTCCTGCGACCTGCGGCAGTTTGAGGGATATAAGATTGTGGAGCATATTGTACTGAACCATGATGATCTTCAGGCAGTCAACACAGAAGCGCGGCCGGAAAATGTAGTTCCGGTAAAAGCCGGCGCAGAGTGCTCGAAGCTAGATGGCGGAAAACTGGAGGCAGTGTTTGCAAAACACAGCTGGAACATGGTCCGTCTTGCGAAATAAGGGCTGGTACAATGGCTGTAGAAAATGTAGATCATGCGACATTATGGGAGGGCTTTTTTATGTATACACCTGCAAACGAACGTTATGGAACCATGGAGTACAACCGCTGTGGTGAAAGCGGACTGATGCTTCCGAAGGTGTCTCTGGGATTATGGCATAATTTTGGAGATACTTCTGATTATGAAAATATGAAACAGCTTTGTTTCACAGCTTTTGATAATGGAATCACACAGTTTGACCTGGCTAATAATTATGGTCCGGCCTATGGAAGCGCAGAGCGGAATTTTGGCAAGATCCTGAAGGAGGAGCTGATGCCTTACCGGGATGAGCTGATCATCACAACCAAGGCAGGATATGATATGTGGGAGGGTCCTTACGGAAACTGGGGCAGCCGCAAATATCTTCTGGCAAGCCTTGACCAGAGTCTGAAACGGATGGGTCTTGAGTATGTAGATATTTTTTACCATCACAGAATGGATCCGGAGACTCCGCTGGAGGAAACCATGGGTGCGCTGGCAACGGCTGTTTCGCAGGGCAAGGCTCTCTATGTGGGACTTTCCAATTACGATGGAAAAACCTTAAGCCAGGCTGCGGCGATCCTGAAGGATCTGAAATGCCCGTTCGTGATCAACCAGAACCGGTATTCCATTTTTGACAGAACTGTGGAAAAGAACGGATTAAAGAGAACCACCGGCATCCTGAAAAAAGGTCTGATCACCTTCAGCCCGCTTGCGCAGGGACAGCTGACGGACCGTTACCTGAACGGAATCCCGGAGGACAGCCGGATCCGCAGGGACGGAAGGTTCCTGAAGGAAAGCGTCCTGACAGAGGAGCGTCTGGAACAGATCCGAAGACTGAATGAGCTGGCAGCACAGCGTGGCGAGAAGCTTGCGGATATGGCACTCGGCTGGCTGCTTTGGCATAAGGAAGTTACCAGTGTACTTATCGGAGCTTCCAAGCCACAGCAGATCCTGGATAATGTGAAAGCAATCCACTCGGCACCGTTTACAAAAGAGGAGCTGCGTCTGATCGATGAGATTTCGTTGTAATTGCCTGGTGCTGTTCACACACCACTTGATCAGTGAGCAAAGTTCACAGAAAACTCTCGACAACAGAATAACGGTGTGATATATTTTGAAACAGAAAAGAAAAGAGCCAGCGGGAGCTTGTGTGACAGGCTGAGAGGAAGATAGATCTTCGACCGTACCTGATTTGGGTAATGCCAACGGAGGGATTGTGATATGAGAGCGTGTTTCCGTGGTATTTGTTCATGGGGACGCGCTCTTTTTTGTGAGGGAGGAAAACACAATGGAAAAACAGAGGATGCACACGCTTCGCATGGTAATGCTGGCGATGCTGGTTGCAATCGGTGTCGTGATTTCGCCGATTCTGAGGATTGAGGGAATGTGTCCCACGGCGCATCTTGTGAATATCGTATGTTCGGTTCTGATGGGGCCGTGGTATTCCCTTCTCTGTGCAGCTATGATCGGCGTGATCCGTATGATGTTTATGGGAATCCCGCCACTTGCACTGACCGGTGCGGTATTTGGCGCATTTCTTTCAGGTGTGTTCTACAGGCTTTCCAGAGGTAAGATCATCTGTGCGGTGATCGGTGAGATCTTTGGAACGGGTATCATCGGTTCTGTGGTTTCTTATCCGATGATGGCATTTTTGATGGGAAGAGGCGGACTGACAGCATTTTATTACACGCCGATGTTCCTTGCGGCAACTACGATGGGAGGATGTGCTGCCTATATTTTTCTGAAGGCTCTGAGTAGATCGGGCCTTCTGGTGAAATTCCAGGCAGCTCTGGGAGCAAAAACATATGAGACAAAGACTTTTACAACTGCGGAGACAAATTAAAGAGGAAAAGCCGCTGGTTCACTGCATTACCAATCCGATTTCCATTCACGATTGTGCCAATGTGATCCTTGCAGTGGGTGCAAGGCCGATCATGGCGGAGCATCCGGCGGAGGTCGGGGATATTACGGCTTCTGCCGGTGCACTGATGCTGAATCTCGGGAATATCACGGATGCAAGGATTCACTCCATGAAGCGTTCCATGAGGATGGCTGTGGGAAAAAATATTCCGGTTCTTCTGGATCTGGTGGGGGTTGCCTGCAGCAATCTCCGGCTGGATCTGGCCAGGGAGCTTCTTAGTATCGGCCATCCGGCGGTGCTGAAGGGGAATATGTCGGAGCTTCTGGCTGTTTCCGGGCTGCCTTCCCATGCGATCGGGATCGATGCAGGGGCCGAGGATGCTCTGACAGCGGAAAATATGGAGGCTGTCAGTGATGTGCTGAGGGCTTTTGCCCAGAGTAACCAGACGGTGGTTCTGGCTACCGGAAAACAGGATTTTGTTACAGATGGGGAACGAATCGTTCTGGTTGAAAATGGTACTGCGGCGTTGTCCGGGATCACGGGGACTGGCTGTATGGTCGGGGCACTGACTGCGGCGTTTCTTGCGGGACATAATGGAGCAGGATGCGTGAATGCTGAGGAAAAACTGGCTGGAAAGGAAAGCGAAGGGGCTGTTTCTGGTGACAGCAGAATGGAGAGTTATCTGGCCGCTGCGGTTCTTGGCACTGCAATTATGGGAATTGCCGGGGAGGAAGCATGGAAGGTTTCCAGAGGGCCTGGAAGCTTTCAGGTGAACCTGCTGGATGAGATTTACGGAATTTCGGACGGGCAGCTTTTGGATGAATTAAAGATGCGGGAGTATTCAGACAGTGGACTGTTATAGGAAAGAAGAGGTTTTTATGGATAAAAGAGATTTGGATGTGACGTTGTATCTGGTGACGGACAGTACGTATCATACGGAGGAGTCGCTGCTTCGTACTGTGGAAGAGGCCTGTAAGGGTGGAGTGACTCTGGTTCAGCTCCGTGAGAAGAATACGGGTGGACGGGAGTATCTGGATAAGGCTTTTAAGGTGAAGGAGATTACGGATCGGTATTATGTGCCGCTTATTATTGATGACCGTGTGGATGTGGCACTGGCCTGTGATGCGGCTGGCGTGCATGTGGGCTCGTCGGATATTCCGGTTGCCGTGGCGAGGAAGCTGTTGGGACCGGATAAGATCGTTGGGGCTACGGTCAAGACGGTGGAGGCTGCGGTGAAGGCTTATGAGGATGGTGCGGATTATCTTGGCGTGGGGGCGATTTATCCTACTACTACCAAGGTGGTGACAATCCTTACGAAGGTTTCTACGCTGAAGGATATCTGTGAGGCGGTGCCGATCCCGGCGGTTGCGATCGGGGGATTGAATGCCGGGAATATGGATGTGCTTGAGGGTGCCGGGATGAGTGGCGTGGCTGTGGTTTCGGCTATTATGAAGGCGGAGGACCCCAGGGAAAGTGCACGGGAGATTAAGGAGAAGGTTGCTGCGCTGATGGGGAAATAAGTTGGAAATGATTGAAGAACAGTGGTGGAGCGGTTTTTACTCCACCGGCAGATCCCTGTGTTCTACGCTGGTAGAGAAGACGATCAGAGTTTTCGTGCGGCCAAACTGCTGGAGTTCGTTGATAAAGTGGTCCAGTTCCATGGTGGAGCGGAAGGCAACTTCGATGAGCATGGCATAATCGCCGGTGACGCAGTTGCATTCGATCACATTGGGGATTGCCTGTATGAAGGGGTAGAAGTCTTTTTTCTGATAGGGTTCTACCTCAAGATTGATAAAAGCTTTAATATGATAACCAAGGAACAGTGGGTTGATCTGGGCGTGATAGCCTGTGATCAGCCCGCTTTTTTCAAGACGCTCGATCCTGGCAGAGACAGCAGGAGAGGAAAGGAAAACCTCTTTTGCGATTTCCTTCACCGGGATGCGGGCGTTTTTCTGAAGCATTTCGATGATCTTTCGGTCGATGTTATCAAGTTTGTGTTCCATGTGGACAGGCTCCTTTCAATGACGAAAAATTTCTGTATTGATTATACTGCACATGTTATCACAATACAAGAAACGAATTAATAAAAATAAGTATAATACGTAAAATTCTTAAAAAAAATAAGTCATAATGCTGAAAAACACGAATAATCACGGTTTTCCATTAAAAGTATTTACAAGCGTAAAAGAAAGTGATAATTTCTTAGGCATCAGGAAAACAGCTGCTGATCAAACGAAACAGAAAAAAAGATATTTTTGTTAAAGAAATAAACGTGCACAGGAATCAGAAGAAAGAAGAGGGATGACAAAATGACAACAGAAATGAGACTGGAAGCAGATTCAATCGGAACTATGGAAGTGCCTGCAGAGGCATATTACGGAGTACAGGCATTAAGGGCAAAACAGAACTTTCCGATCACAGGAACGAAACTTCATCCGGTATTTATCAGAAACCTGGCACAGGTAAAAAAAGCAGCAGCGATCACAAACAATAACGCAGGACTTCTTCCGGAGGATAAAAAAGACTCGATCATCAAAGCCTGTGATGAGGTGATCTCCGGAAAATGGGCCGAAGAATTTATCGTAGATGCTATTCAGGGCGGAGCAGGAACCAGCGCGAACATGAACATGAACGAAGTGATCGCCAACAGAGCCGGAGAGCTTCTTGGAAGCCCGAAGGGAAGCTACAGTCTGGTTCATCCCAACGATCACGTAAACATGGCGCAGTCTACCAACGATGTAATTCCGACCGCAGGTAAGCTTACCGTTCTGGATCTTCTCTCACCACTGGAAAAAGTACTCGGAAGACTTGAGAAGGAGCTTTCAAAAAAAGCAGAGGAATTTGACGATGTGATCACCATGGGACGTACACAGCTTCAGGATGCAGTGCCGGTACGTCTTGGCCAGGTGTTCCACGGCTACGCATCCATGGTTGCCAGAGACCGGAAGCGTATCGAAAAAGCCCATAAGGAAATGTATACGGTAAACCTTGGCGGAACAGCAGTAGGAACAGCGATTAACGTTTCCGATTCTTATTTTTACAAGATCGTTCCAAATCTGGCAGAGCTTACAGGATATCCGCTGAAGCAGGCAGAGGATCTTTTTGATGCAACAGAGAACCTGGACGGCTTCGTTGCAGTATCCGGTGTGGTAAAAACCTGCGCAGTAGATCTTTCCAAGATGTGCAATGACCTGCGCCTGATGTCCTCCGGTCCGAAAACCGGTTTCGGTGAGATCAACCTTCCGGCGAAACAGAACGGGTCATCCATTATGCCAGGTAAGGTAAATCCGGTAATTCCGGAGGTGGTAAGCCAGGTTGCCTTCCATATTGTGGGACATGACACGACCATTACCATGGCGGCAGAAGCAGGCCAGCTTGAGCTGAACGCTTTTGAGCCTGTAGTATTCTGCAACCTTTTTGAGTCCATCACAACTCTGGAAAAAGCGGTAGATACGCTGATCGAGAACTGTATCACAGGAATCACGGCAAACCGCAGACACTGCAAGGATCTGATGGAAAGCAGTGCAGGAATCGCGACAGCACTTTGCCCGCACATTGGCTATAAGGCTTCTGCGACCATTGCCAAGACATCCGTAAAAACCGGAAAATCTGTCCGTGAGATTGTTCTGGAGCAGGGCCTGATGACAGAGAAGGAGCTGGATGGGGTTCTTGATCCATATCTGATGACAGAGGTAGGAGAAGAACGGAAAGAAGATGAAATGAGAAGAAAGGTTTGCTGATGAACATCATATAGCCATTATGATAAATGGGAGACTTGCCAGATTGCAGGTCTCCTTTTATAATGGAAGAAATAAAATCGATTGCGAAATCTGTATTTTGCAGCAGGTGTAAAAGAAAGAGGAATATAAATGTTGAAACGTATGGCCATCCGTGCACTTTGTAATGCGGCAGTATATCAGAGGGGCCTTGAAATTTACCGCACCGGGAAAAAAATCCAGTCCATGGAAATTAAGCCGAAAGGGACAGTGGATAAGGTGTCTGCCATGGTAAGGGGTCACGGGCGAAATATGTATACTACAGGCTTTGAATATGACAGGGGCGCGGACCGCGTGAAAAAGGCATCCTGTGACTGTCCGGCCTTTCGCAGCTATTCCGGGATCTGCAAGCATTGCGTGGCTGTGCTTCTGGAATATGGAGACCGTAAATCCTATGAGCGTGTGGAAAACCGCAGACAGCAGGAACAATTAGAACTGTCTGACGGAAGCACATTTCCGGCAGCAGCAGAAGCGGGGCAGCTTTCAACAAAGACCACGGCGGAACTGAAAGGTATCCTCAACCGTCAGATGTACGGCCGTATGCTGCCGTTTTCCGGGGATCCGTATTTTGGCAGGATTGAACTGGAAACCTGTCTGAAATTTAATTCTGTCGGGAACTGCTTTACCGTGGAGTTCCGCGTTGGCTGTGAGAAAAAATATATCCTGAAGGATGTGCTGGCTTTTGTGTGGAACCTGGATCATAATGAGAAGGTTTCCTATGGAAAAAATCTTGAATTTATCCATTCAGATGAAGCTTTTTCGGAGAAATCCAGAGGGATTCTGACGTTTATCAGAGAGTGGGTTGAGAATCATCATGGTGCTTACATGGCCAGGTATGAACAGCTGAAGAATATAACGACAGAGGTAAGGGTAAGGGAGCTTGCCGTTGACAGGAAGGAGCTTGAGGATCTGCTTCTTATACCTGGCGAAAATGGCTTCAAGTTCAAAATGAACAATGATCCGGAGACAACCTGGCATTCTGTCAGGGAAATTCCGGACAGAACCCTTACGATCCAGAAGAAAGAGCAGGGACTGTCTCTGGAAATTGCGCCTGTATACAGTGTGACAGGCGTGCGGTATCATATGTATTTTGATAAGGCGAAGGTATATATGGTTTCCAGGCGGGAGCTTGGTGCAGTGGAGGAATTTATCACCTGTCTGGAGCGTCTTCCGGCAGGCAGGGCTTTTATTGATGAACCGGATGTACCGGCGTTCGTGCGGGAAATGCTCCCTTCCCTGGAAAAATTTTTTCACTGTGATTTCAGGGATTTCGAGGGAAAAGCAGAGCTTGCATGCTACAGAGCTTCCTATGAGATCTATCTGGATGCTCCTGAGCGTGACTGGATCACATGCAAGGCATTTTCGGTTTACGGAGAGGATAAATTTTCCGTTTTTGACAGAACGGTATCTGCCCGCACCAGGGATATTCCCGGTGAGGCAGGAGTGGCTGCGCTGCTGTCAAAATATTTCAGCGGTTATGATGCGAAGCGGCTGGAGCTGGCACTGGACTGCCGTATAGAAGAAAAAAGACAGGGTGAAGGAGTGCTCTACAGTGTGGAGGACTCTGAGGAAAAGCTCTACCAGCTTCTCCATGAGGGCATTCCTGCCATGCAGAAGCTCGGAACCGTTTATATTTCCCAGACCATCAGGAAGATGCGTGTGACAAAAATGCCGAACATCCGCCTTGGCGTATCCCTTTCGGTAGGACTTCTGAATTTGGATATGGAAGCGGAAGGTATGGACCAGGCGCAGCTTTTTGACATTCTTTCCAGATATGACCGCAGAAAAAAATACTTCCGCCTGAAGGACGGCAATTTCCTGGATATTTCGGATGGACAGCTTTTGGAACTATATGCTCTGAAAGACGGCCTGCAGATCAGTAACAGCGAACTGAAAGACGGCAAAGCACAGGTTCCGGCCTACCGTGCCATGTATCTGGACGATCAGCTGAAAGGCGGCGATCTGCTCAAAGTAGAAAAGGATAATGCCTTCCGTGCGCTGATCCGAAACATGCAGACAATGGAAGAATATAAATTTCCGCTTCCGAAGGAACAGGAAAAAATCCTCCGTGGATATCAGAAGGAGGGCTTTTACTGGATCAAGACCCTGAAAAATAATCAGTTTGGCGGAATCCTGGCAGATGATATGGGTCTTGGAAAAACGCTCCAGGTGATCACATTCCTCTGGTCGGAATTTAAAGAATCGGTACCCGGGGAAAACAGGCGTGCGCTTGTGGTAACGCCTGCGTCCCTGGTATTTAACTGGATGAATGAGATCGAGCATTTTGCGCCGGGACTTCCGGCTACCGTTGTTACCGGCGATGCGAAAGAGAGAAAAGCCCTGATCAAAAATGCAGGAGAACGGGAGGTTCTTGTTACCTCCTATGATCTTCTGAAGCGGGATCTGAAGGCATACCAGAAACTGGATTTTGCAGTGCAGGTCATTGACGAAGCCCAGTATATCAAGAATCACGGGACACAGGCTGCAAAGGCTGTGAAGGAGATCCGCTCCGAATTCCGTCTGGCATTGACGGGCACTCCTGTGGAGAACCGCCTCAGTGAGCTGTGGAGTATTTTTGATTTTCTGATGCCCGGATTTCTTTATTCCTACGAAAAGTTCCGCAAGGAAATTGAGCTTCCTGTCGTGCAGCACAGTAATCCGGAAGCGATGGAGCGCCTGCAGAAACTGATCCGGCCTTTTGTGCTGCGCAGGCTTAAACGGGATGTGCTGAAGGACCTTCCGGACAAGCTGGAAAAAGATATGTTTTCCCCGCTGGAGGGTGAGCAGAAAGAGCTTTATGAGGCTCACACAGAGCGGCTCCGGCTGATGCTGGGAATGCAGTCCGATGCGGAATTTCGCAGTTCGAAGCTGCAGATCCTTGCGGAGATCACGAGGCTGCGTCAGATCTGCTGTTATCCGGGCCTTATATATGAAGGATATAAAGGGAATTCTTCCAAGCTTGAGATGTGCATGGAGCTGGTGTTAAACGCGGTGAATGGCGGCCATAAGATCCTGCTTTTTTCCCAGTTTACAACGATGCTGGATATACTGGCGGAACGTCTGAAGAAGGAGAAGATTTCTTTTTATATGCTGACAGGAGCTACGAGTAAGGAGAAAAGAGCCAGGCTGGTGAAGGCTTTTAACGGAGATGATACTTCGGTCTTCTGTATTTCCCTGAAGGCAGGCGGAACGGGGCTGAATCTTACGGCTGCGGATATCGTGATCCACTATGACCCGTGGTGGAACCTTGCGGTACAGAACCAGGCTACAGACCGTGCACATCGCATCGGACAGAAGAGTATTGTCAGTGTTTACCGCCTTTTTATGAAGGATACGATAGAAGAGCGCATCCGTGCCCTCCAGGAAAGGAAACGGGAGCTGGCCGATGAAATCTTAAGCGGAGAAGGGATCGGCCAGGCACTCATCAGCCGGGAGGAAGTACTGGAGCTGCTTGGTAAATAATACAAAAACACCCCCGATGGAAGGCTCATGTCTGAAGCACGCGGCCATTCACCGGGGGTGGATTTTGTTATGCAAAAAACTTGTCGTACAGACCAAAGAAGAAGATAAACAGAATGATCAGCGGCAGGATATAGGTGATGTATCCCCGCATCCATTTCCGGATCTTCAGGCCTTTTCCGGCATTGGCCTCTTCGGTGAAGTTTTCCCAGCCCCATCCACGGCGGGAAACACAGAAGAGCAGGTATACAAGAGATCCAAGCGGAAGCAGAAGGTTACTTACCAGGAAATCCTCAAAGTCGAGGACTGCACCGCCGAATACTTCGAATCCGCTCCAGCTCCATACGTTGTAGCCCAGTACGCACGGCAGGGAAAGAAGGGTGATGGCGATGGCATTGACAAGGCTGGATTTTTTACGGCTCCAGCCGGTAAGCTCCATGCCGCAGGAAATAATATTTTCAAATACGGCAAGGATGGTGGAGAAGGCTGCAAATGACATAAAGATGAAGAACAGGCTTCCCCAGAGTCTTCCAAGCGGAATATGGTTGAAAATATTTGGCAGTGTGATAAAGATCAGGCTCGGTCCGGAAGTCTGGTCAACATTAAAAGTGAAACATGCCGGGAAAATAATAAGTCCGGAAGTGATCGCAACAAAGGTATCCAGGATTGCAATATTCACGGATTCCCCGAGCAGTGCGTGATCCTTGCCGATGTAGCTTCCGAAGATCGCCATGGCACCGATACCGAGGCTTAAGGTAAAGAACGCCTGGTTCATGGCACCGGTAATGGTAGAAATGATACCAATTTCCTTCATACGCTCAAAATCCGGAACCAGATAAAATTTCAGTCCTTCCTTTGCACCATCCATGGTAAAACTGTTGACCGCCAGGACGACCATGATCACCAGAAGGGAGATCATCATAACCTTTGTGACTTTTTCCAGGCCGTTCTGCAGACCGCGGGAGCAGATAAAAACACCTGCGATCACAACAACGACCATCCAGAATCCCATGGTAACGGGCTTGCCAAGCATTTTGGTAAACTCTCCGGCAACACCTTCGGAATCAAGTCCCTGGAATTTACCGGCAGCTGTCATATAGAAGTAATTCAGCATCCAGCCGGTGACTGTTGTGTAGAACATCATCAGAAGGTAGCATCCGATCAGAGTGATATATCCGTGGATGTGCCATTTCTGGCCGGGTTTTTCCAGAACGTAGTAGGCTTTGACAGGGCTTTTCTGGCTGGCACGTCCAACCGAAAACTCCATAGTCATAACAGGAAGTCCGAGGATGGCCAGGAAGATCAGGTAAAACAGCACGAATGCACCGCCGCCTCCCTGTCCGGCCATATAAGGGAACTTCCAGACATTTCCGATTCCGATGGCGCAGCCTGCGGAAATCAGGATGAATCCCAGGCGGGATCCGAGTTTTTCTCTCTCTTTCATAATTCACCTCATATTAAAGTTGTGAAGTTAAGTCTACCATATTTCGGAATTTTGTACAATAAAAAGAACTTGCAATTCCTGTGAAAAATATGATATCATAAAAAGATATTTTGATAAGATAAAGCGGTGAACCGTTGCGCTTTAATCAGACGAAGAATGTGCAGAAAAATAAGGGAGAAGATGATCATGAGTAACAGATGCTTCTATTTTACAAGACACGGACAGACCATATGGAATGTGGAGAATAAAATCTGCGGGGCAACAGATATTGCACTGACGGATCTGGGCCATCAGCAGGCTCTTGACCTCGGTGGGAGGATCGCGCAGGAGGAGCTTGGGATCGATGAGATCCTGTATTCGCCGTTGGTGCGTGCAGCAGATACTGCAAAACACATTTCCAGGATGACAGGGATCCCGGCGAGGATGGAGCCAAGGCTCAAGGAGCAAAATTTTGGAAAATATGAATCCACACCGAGAAACGGAGATACCTTCCGAAAGGATAAGGAGAATTTTGTCTGCCGTTATGATGGAGGGGAATCCATGCTGCAGCTTTGCCAGAGGATCTATAATCTTCTTGATGATATAAAGAATGATCCCAGCGGAAAAACATATCTCCTGGTAGCCCACAACGGAATCTCCAGAGCCATAGAATCTTATTTCCGGGATATGACAAATGAGGAATTTGCAGCATTCGGAATTAAGAACTGCGAACTGAGAAGGTACGAGTTTGGCGATAGGTAATAAAACAGAATGCGAATACATACATCTGCCAGAAATACCGGAGTGGACAGGAAAGAGGATTTTTTTCGGAAAGGAACGTGGATCATGCGCTTGGAAAAGGTACAGAACGCCCTGAATAAGAAGAATATCAAATTCGAATATACAGAGGAGGATGGCTGCGGAAGCCTGGATTTCATGTTCCGCGGACTGAAATTCCATGTATGGGAATACGAGGATAACGGCTGGGGTGCCGAGACCAATATTTATGCGGCTGGAAGAAGTGAGGATATTGACGGAGACTATGAGGAAAAAATCTCAAAGGAGATCCTTTCCTGGCCGGATATGATTTTACAGTAAAAAATATGATTTTACAGTAAAAAAATATGATTTTACAGTAAAAAAATACTTGACACACCCGGCACAGTTATGGTACTGTACCTAAGAACGCTGCCGAAGACAGTAGGTGCCGTAAGGCATAAGGATCAAAACGCCTACCGAGGTCCAAGTATTCTGAGTTAAGATTACACAAGGCCTTATTGCGAAGCAGTAAGGTCTTTTTTTAAACAGATTGACTTATTGCGACGGCGGTATACAAAATCTATAAGGAGGTGTACCATTTCATGGCAAAAGTAGAACTGAAACAACCAATCGTAGAAGAGATCTCCAACAGTGTTAAGGACGCTGCTTCTGTTGTACTTGTAAACTACAGCGGTCTTACAGTTGAGCAGGATACAATTCTTCGTAAAGAGTTAAGAGAAGCTGGTGTTCAGTACAAGGTATACAAAAATACCATGATGCGTCGTGCATTCGAGGGTACAGCATTTGAGAGCCTCAGTGAGCATTTACATGGCACAAATGCGATCGCTATCTCCGAGACAGACGCAACTGCTCCGGCAAGAATCCTTGCTAAATATGCAAAACAGTATCCGGCACTGGAGCTGATCGCAGGTGTAGTTGAAGGTAACTACAATGATCAGGCCGGAATTCAGGCACTGTCCACAATTCCTTCAAGAGAGGAACTTCTTGGAAAACTGCTTGGAAGCATGCAGTCTCCGATCACAAACTTCGCTCGTGTGCTTAATCAGATCGCGGAGCAGAATGGCGGAGCTGACGCAGCAGCTGCTGAGTAATCCCAGCAACGTGCAATTGGCGGCATAACGACCGCATGATTATTAATTTAAAATTTTAAAATGGAGGGAAATTAAAATGGCAAAATTAACAACAGAAGAATTTATTGCAGCAATCAAAGAATTATCTGTATTAGAGTTAAATGATCTTGTAAAAGCTTGTGAGGAAGAGTTCGGTGTTTCCGCAGCAGCAGGTGTTGTTGTAGCAGCAGCAGGTGCAGCAGGCGAGGCAGCTGAGGAGAAAGATGAGTTTGACGTAGAGCTTACAGAGGTTGGAGCTAACAAGGTTAAAGTTATCAAAGTTGTTCGTGAGGTTACAGGTCTTGGACTTAAAGAGGCTAAGGCTATCGTTGATGGTGCTCCGAAGGTTGTTAAAGAGGGCGCATCCAAAGCTGAGGCTGAGGACATCAAAACTAAACTTGAGGCTGAGGGAGCTAAGGTTACACTTAAATAATCCAGTCAGATCAGAAGTTTTTGAGGCTGTTGTGCCCGCCGGTTTACCGGCGGCGCAGCAGCCTTTTTTCTTTCTGGAAAAACCTTGAAAAAATCAAAAAAAGTGCTTGACACACTTTTTTTTATGTGCTAGAGTGAAGAATGCTATATTATGGCTAGATATGCCTGCCTAAAGGTCAGGTGGGATCATGTTGTAATAAATAATAAAAAAACAGGGGTGAAACGTCAATGGAAAAAAACAGAATTCGTTCTGTAAAAACTGGAAAAAGCATGCGTATGAGCTACCAGAGGCAAAAAGAAGTTCTGGAAATGCCAAACCTGATCGAAGTTCAGAAAGATTCCTACCAGTGGTTTCTTGACGAAGGTTTAAAAGAAGTATTTGATGATATTTCTCCGATCGCAGATTACGGCGGAAAGCTCAGTCTGGAATTCATCGATTTCACATATGATGAAAAAGATGCGAAATATTCCATCGAGCAGTGTAAAGAACGTGACGTGACTTATGCCGCACCTTTGAAGGTTCGAGTAAGGCTGATCAATAAGGAAACAGAAGAGATCAACGAGCACGAGATTTTCATGGGAGATTTACCGCTGATGACTGCAACAGGTACCTTTGTTATCAATGGTGCTGAGCGTGTTATTGTCAGCCAGTTAGTACGTTCCCCTGGAATTTACTATGCGATCGCTCATGATAAGCTTGGTAAGAGACTGTTTTCCAGTACCGTAATTCCGAACAGAGGTGCATGGCTGGAGTACGAGACAGATTCAAATGATGTATTTTATGTACGTGTAGACAGAACAAGGAAGGTTCCGATCACTGTTCTGATCCGTGCACTGGGCATTGGAACCAATGCTGAGATCATTGATCTGTTTGGTGAAGAGCCAAAGATCCTTGCCAGCTTTACCAAGGATACCTCCACGAACTATCAGGAGGGTCTCCTTGAGCTGTATAAGAAGATCCGTCCGGGCGAGCCGCTTGCAGTAGAGAGTGCAGAGAGCCTTATCATGGCAATGTTCTTTGATCCGAGAAGATATGACCTTGCCAAAGTAGGACGTTATAAATTTAATAAGAAGCTTCATTTTAATAAACGTATTGTCGGCCATAAGCTTTCCCAGGATGTTGTAGATACAACAACCGGTGAGATCCTTGCAGAGGCTGATACACTTGTTACAAAAGAGCTTGCCGATACGCTGCAGAATTCTGCGGTTCCGTATGTGTGGATCCAGGGTGAGGAGAGAGAGATCAAGGTTCTTTCCAGCCTTATGGTTGATATCCGCCATTATCTGCCGGAGCTTGAAAATCCGAAGTCCCTGGGTGTTACAGAATTAGTATACTACCCGGTACTCGAAAAAATTCTGGAAGAAAATGACACATTTGAGGACAGATGTGATGCCATCAGACGTGATATCCATGATCTGATCCCGAAACACATCACCAAGGAGGATATCCTTGCGTCCATCAACTACAATATGCATCTGGAGTACGGCCTTGGAAACGATGACGATATCGACCATCTGGGAAACCGTCGTATCCGTGCTGTCGGTGAGCTGCTTCAGAACCAGTACCGCATCGGCCTTTCCAGACTTGAGCGTGTGGTACGTGAGAGAATGACAACACAGGACACAGAGAGCATTTCTCCGCAGTCTTTGATCAATATCAAACCGGTAACTGCAGCAGTGAAGGAGTTTTTCGGTTCTTCCCAGCTGTCACAGTTCATGGACCAGAATAACCCTCTTGGAGAGCTGACCCATAAGAGAAGACTTTCCGCACTGGGACCTGGCGGTCTGTCACGAGACAGAGCCGGATTCGAGGTTCGAGATGTACACTATTCCCATTACGGAAGAATGTGTCCGGTTGAGACTCCTGAGGGACCGAACATCGGTCTTATCAACTCCCTTGCATCCTATGCAAGGATCAATCAGTATGGCTTTGTAGAGGCACCATACAGAAAGATCGATAAAACAGATCCATCCAACCCGCGTGTAACCGATGAGGTTGTATACATGACCGCGGATGAGGAGGATAATTACCATGTAGCACAGGCGAATGAGCCTCTGGACGAGGAGGGTCATTTCCTTCATAAGAATGTTTCCGGTCGTTACCGCGAGGAGACACAGGAGTACGAGCAGCACATGTTTGATTACATGGACGTATCTCCG
>CAVIGE010000037.1:0-26483 GCA_963642325.1 Prevotella sp. CAG:279 | reverse complement strand
CTTTGGTCCTGTCGGACTGTTCATACAGCCTTTGTTCTGTCTGCTGTGGTTTGGCATATCTGATGATAAACGATCATTGCGGGAAAAAGGCGCATGATTCATCCCACAGGTATAATTATACGGCCTGATTCCCGAACGATTCATCTGAGATCGATCCATAAGCGAATTCCTTTCATTCATGGTCACGATATATTTTATGATCTTTTCTCCAACATGTGAAAATTCCCGTAGTTCTATCACTTTTGTCACTGTTCACAGCAACACGCTTCGCGATGCACAGAAATCATGCAAATGCATGATTCCTCGCTGAGATTCTCGGGTTTACTGTGAACAAAGTTCACTGTAAACACCTCCCGGGAACATTGCCTATGGACAGTAACCTCTGTTTTCTATAAATACATGAAAATATTACTGTTTAAAAATCAGATATACAGTGCTATAATATCCTTGCCTGTTTTTACACTGACAGGCACTTTTACTTATGATTGTAGCCTTAAACGGCTATTGAAGGAGGAAATTATGCAGGTAATTATCGTAGGCTGCGGCAAAGTTGGCAGAAGCCTTGCAGAGCAGCTTCAGGCAGAGAATATTGATATTACCCTGGTTGACATCATTGCCGATAAGATTGATGATCTCTGTGAAAATATCGACGCCATGGGAATCGTCGGTAATGGTACCAGCATCAATACTTTAATGGAGGCAGGCGTTGATACTGCTGATATCCTGATTGCAGTAACAGGCTCTGATGAGCTGAACCTTCTCTGCTGCCTGATCGCACAGAAAGCCAACCGCTGTCAGACCATCGCCCGTGTACGAAACCCGATTTACGGAAAAGAAATCAACTTTATCAAAGAGCGTCTTGGTGTTACCATGATCATCAACCCGGAGCTTGCCGCTGCACAGGAGATCTCACGGCTTCTCCGTTTTCCGTCAGCGATCAAGATCGATACCTTCGCCCGTGGCCGTGTAGAACTTCTTAAATTCAAGGTTCTTCCGGAATTCAGGCTGGATGGAATGAGTGTATCCCAGATTTCTGACACCTTCCGCACGGATATCCTTGTCTGCGCTATTGAGAACCCGGGCAGCGTATCCATCCCAGGCGGCGATCATATCATCCATAACGGAGATATGGTTTCCATTCTGGCTTCTCCTTTGAACGCAGCAGCCTTTTTCCGCAAGATCGGGCTTAAAACCAATCAGGTTAAGAACTGCATCATCGTAGGTGGCGGAACCATTTCCTATTATCTTGCCCACGCTCTTCTTGATATGAAGATCGGGGTCAAGATCATCGAGCAGAACAAGGAACGCTGCGAACATTTGAGTGAGCTGCTTCCGGATGCGACCATCATCAGCGGAGACGGAACGAACCGTTCTCTTCTTCTTGAAGAGGGGCTTGCCGAATCCGAATCCTTTGTTACCTTGACCAATCTGGATGAGGAGAATGTTTTCCTTGCCCTTTTTGCAAAAAGCATCTCCGAAGCCAAGCTGGTTGCCAAGGTCAACCGTCTGGAATTCGATGATGTTATCGATGCTCTTGATATCGGAAGCGTTATTTATCCCAAGAACATCACTGCCGACTATATCCTGCAGTATGTCCGTGCCACACAGAACAGTATCGGAAGCAATGTGGAAACTCTCTATCACATTCTGGACGGCAATGCAGAGGCTCTGGAATTTGCCATCCGTGAGGAATCCGAAGTAACCGATATCCCTCTTGCTGAGCTGAATCTCCGCCGGAATCTCCTGGTTGGCTGCCTTAACCGCAATGGGCGGATCCGTATCCCCCGCGGTCAGGATACTATCCAGGTCGGTGATACCGTTATCATTGTTACCACTCACAAAGGCCTTCGTGATATCACAGATATTCTTGCATAACAGAGGTGTGAAATGAATTATTCGATCATTGTTTATATTCTGGGATGGATCATGAATGTGGAAGCTGTATGTATGCTTGTGCCTGGAATTACAGCCCTTATTTACCGTGAAAAAGCAGGTATTGCCTTCCTGATCACCATACTGGCCTGCCTGGCTGTCGGCGTTCCGCTGGTCAGCCGCAAACCAGCGAAGAAAGCTTTTTATGCACGTGAGGGGCTTGTAACAACAGCTCTCAGCTGGATTGTCCTCAGTGTCGTAGGTGCTGTACCTTTTGTGCTGAGCAGAGCCATCCCTGATCCTATTGATGCTTTTTTTGAAATTGTTTCCGGATTTACAACAACAGGCTCAAGCATCCTCTCTGATCCCAGCAGGATGCCTTACTGTGTCAATATCTGGAGATGCTTTGCCCACTGGATCGGCGGCATGGGAGTACTTGTATTCATCCTGACACTTTTACCCCTTGCAGGCGGTTATCACATGAACCTTATGAAGGCGGAGAGCCCCGGCCCTTCTGTAGGCAAGCTTCTTCCAAAGGTACAGGCAACCGCCAAGATCCTTTACAAGATCTATATTGCATTGACCATTGTACTGTTCATTCTTCTGCTCCTGGGAGGGATGCCGCTTTTTGACAGTCTCTGCACAGCCTTCGGAACTGCAGGTACCGGAGGCTTCGGCATAAAATCAGACAGCATGGGAAGCTACAGTTTATATATCCAGATTGTTGTTACCGTCTTTATGATCCTGTTCGGCGTTAATTTCAATGTCTACTTTTTGCTTCTTACCAAAAAATTCTCACAGGCATTGAAGTCCGAAGAGGTCCGGTGCTACTTTATTGTTATCATTGCTTCCTCACTGATGATCGCCTTTAATGTGCGCCATCTGTTCAACAACATATGGGAAGCCCTGCAGCAGGCATTTTTCCAGGTAGGTTCCGTCATCACCACCACCGGATATGCCACTACTGATTTTAACCAGTGGCCTGCCGTATCCCGGACGATCCTGGTGCTCCTTACCTTCTGTGGTGCCTGCGCCGGAAGTACAGGCGGCGGAATCAAGATTTCCCGTCTTCTGCTTCTCGAAAAATCTGTACGTAAGGAACTGCATCTTTATATGCACCCGAACGCAGTAAAAAAGATCAAGATGGACGGCAAATCTGTTTCCCACGAGGTTATGCGTGCCACCAACATCTATATGATCGTATATCTGATGATCCTGGCCGCGTCTATTTTTATCATCAGCTTTGACGAATTTGACCTTGTAACAAACTTCACTGCCGTTGCCACAACCCTGAATAACGTAGGTCCCGGACTTTCCCTGGTTGGTCCTACCGGAAACTTTGGAATTTTTTCTCCTCTGTCCAAGCTTGTACTTTCTTTTGATATGCTTGCAGGACGGCTGGAGCTGTTCCCGATTTTGATTCTTTTTCTTCGGGAAACCTGGAAAAAATTCTGATCTGCGGCAAAACAGCGGTGGCAAATCATGCAGAATTTGCACCTGTATCGTCATATTTTGCACGTTTCACGTCACAAACTGCATTTTTTCACATTTTCTTCAAATGGTGTTCATATTTTTTTCACATTTGTCCTGTATATTATTAGCCATAGAGGGCGATGAGCTTTCTATAAATATTTTTCTTTTTCATACGCGCCGGTACGAAAGTACCGGCCTCCTTCCATTTATAGGGTATTTTTTTCTACTCCCTCATAATCAAATTTCGGGATGAAGCTTTCCGACGCAGTTTCTCCTTCCTGTATGAATCCATTTCTTATCCCCATCTCCACTGCCGCATCCAGAACCCTTTCGTATTCCCTTTTGGTTACTTTTCTGTTTAATTCTTCATATCTGTCAAAGCTACGGACTGGTGTATACTGGTTCATAATGCTGATATAAATATCGTCACCGTAGGTTTCGTAAAGATATTTCAGCACCTTTCGTGAATTTCTCGTATGCCCCGGCAGGATCAGATGACGGACTATGGTTCCCTTCCGTATATAGCCGCTTTCGTCAAATTCACACTTACCAGTCTGGCGCACCATCTCCCGGATAGCTGCCTTCGCTGTTTCCGGATAATCCTCTGCGTGGGAAAATTTTTGCGCAAGCTCTTCTTCCATATATTTCATATCCGGAAGATAGATATCCACATAACCTTCCAGAGCTTTCAGTGTCTCAGTTTTTTCATAACCGCTGGAATTATATATTATCGGAAGATCCAGTCCTCTCTCCCTCGCCAGATCAAGAGCCTGTACGATCTGCGCTACATAATGGGCTCCTGTCACAAGATTGATATTTGCAGCTCCTTTTTCTTTCAGCTCCAGGAATATTTCACTGAGACGCTCTACAGTCACGGCAAGCCCTCTGCTTCCTATGGCAATGTCATGATTCTGGCAGAAACAGCACCGCAGCCCACACCCGGTAAAAAATACTGCACCGGAGCCCTTTTTCCCTGAAATACAGGGTTCCTCCCACATATGAAGAGCCGCTCTTGCAAGATAAATGGTACTGTCCACACCACAAAATCCTGTTTTTCCACTGCTCCGGTCTGCCTTACAGTTTCTTGGACAGAGGGTGCAGGAGGTTAATTCTGGTATCGATGTCTCTGTAACTGTTATGCTTGTCATTTCTTTTGTAATTCTTTTGTTTTCCAATTTCAATTTAAACACTCCTGTTTGATAACCAACAATATCATAGCCGTTCAGATTACGGTTCTTCTATAGTTTACACTACATATCCAATATAGTACAATAACAGTATTCACGGAAATTACCGGAATTTCATGAAATCTTAAGATTTTTACCCCTTTCGTCTTAATTTGACGCTGCTATTCTAAACTTATCAGGGAGGTACAAAAAAGTGGCTAATATACTTGTTTGCGATGACGATAAAGCCATCGTGGAAGCAATCGAAATCTATCTCACACAGGAAGGTTATCACATTCTGAAGGCCTATGACGGCCTGGAAGCCCTGGATATTCTGAACACCCAGGCGATCGATCTTCTCATGATCGATATCATGATGCCCCGGCTTGACGGAATCCGGGCAACTGTGAAAATCCGTGAGAACAATCCGCTTCCGATCATCATCCTGTCTGCCAAATCCGAAGATACTGACAAAATCCTCGGACTTAACATCGGTGCAGACGACTATATCACCAAACCGTTCAATCCTCTGGAACTCATTGCCAGGGTGAAATCCCAGCTTCGCCGTTACACACAGCTTGGTTCCGCAGTACCGGTGACCTCAAAGCATGTCTACACAACTGGCGGTCTCACCTTAAACGATGACACAAAGGAGGTCCTGGTAGACGGCGAACCAGTACGCCTGACCCCTATTGAATACAACATTCTCCTTCTTCTCATGAAAAATCAGGGACATGTTTTTTCCACCACACAGATTTATGAGAGTATCTGGGATGAAGCGGCCCTGGCTGCGGACAACACCGTTGCCGTCCATGTCCGCCACATCCGTGAAAAGATTGAGATCAATCCCAGAGAACCTCGCTATCTCAAAGTTGTCTGGGGCTTAGGCTACAAAATCGAAAAGCTCAGCCGGTAATTTCGCCGGTTCATGAAGTGGATTTTTCGCACTTCAGAAAGGGGTATTATTATGAATACAGATAAATATAAAAGAAACAGAGGCTCTTTCACTGGCATTTTCGCTCTTATCCTCGGACTTGTCCTGCCTCTGGTCATGGTTTTCTCAGGCATACTGGTGGTTCAGGCAGGAATCCATCTGGGCTCCCTCAATGACCTGAGAACCAACGATTATTTCCAGTCTTCAACATTTTATGATGATTTTTATTCAAAAACTTCCGATATCTTATACGGTATCTCAGCCCGTGAAATTCTGAACACAACAGATGAAAATGCCTGTATTGATCTCGGTGAGCTTTATAACGGAGATGACCTATCCTTTCAAAATACCTCCGGTCTTGCTTATTCTTTCAAAGCTCTCGGAAACTGGAGCTCACAGGATCTCCGTTCTGATTATGACTGGGTCGTTCTTGGTCTTACCACACCGGAAAAAGAAACAAAATATATGTACTACGCAGATTTTGTAAAGGCTCTGGATAACGGCTCTCTGCAGTTAAATGCCACTTCCAAAGCTCTGAAGTCTGAGGGCATTTCAAAGGCCGAATGGACAGAGCGGGTTCTCTCCTCTCTGAAATCAGAATATGCATCTTATGGTATCGCATCACAGGAACCCCTGAAAAATATTACAGACCAAAATGGAAACGTTGTCTACACCGATGTTACAAACGTGTCTGTTCCCGTTCTTGAAATTCCCTGCGCACCGGAAGGCTATGACAGTCTCCTCGACTATATGAATTCAACCTCATCCAAAACACGGAATTTCAAGGGAACCCTCACAGATGCTTTTGAGCAGCTTGATAATGCGCGGGAACTTTTTTCCAGCTGGAAAAGTGCTTCCCAAAAGCTGGATACCTATGGCAGCAATAAATCCAATATCCGTTACGCTTATACGAACAATGCCACAAAAGAAATTTACACCAACACGGATGCCTCATATACTTCTGACCTGACAGATATTTCCGGTTATTCCAATAAGAAGCCTTATGTACTTATCAACGTCAATGATACCGTCACAGACGAGGATACCCGGCAGAATGGTCTTACGAACCTGAATCTTTCCTCCAGGGCAGATGCATCGGTTTCTGAATGGATCAGTCTTCTTCGAAGCTCCACCTATGATAAAAACTGCAGTTTTCTGGTCTGGATCGATGATACCAGCCTTCCTGTCCACGACTCTGTCAAAACTGCGCAGCAGAATTTCCAACATTACCGGACTGCTTTTATCCCGGCCGCTGTGATTTGCGTATTCAGCATTCTGCTCTTTCTTACAGATTTCATCTGGCTCACCATCCATACCAGCAGAAAATGTTCTGCTGACGGCAGGATTGAGACACACCTAAACTTTTTTGACAGGATCTATACCGAAATAGCCGCCGGACTTGTGTGCATTCCTGCGTTTGTCGTATTCATCTTAGGCCTGTACTTCCCGTACAGCAACAATAATAGGATTGCCCTTTTGATCATTGAAGGGATAACTACTTTCCTGATATCCTGCCTGTTCTGGATTGGTTACTTAAGTCTGGTGCGGCGTATCCGGGCACACACTCTCTGGAAAAACAGTCTCCTCCGTAAATGCCGGAAGCTTCTTTGCCTGTTTTTTCATAAAACCGGTGCCCTGATCCGTTTTTTTTCCAGAAACACGATCAGCAGGATCCGTATGGTACTGGCTCTTTTTATATTTTTGTTCCTTGAATTCTTTCTTAGTATCATAATACCTGTAACCGGTGCTTCCCTTTTTGTGCTTTTGCTGCTTTTTGCTCTGGATTTTGGTGCTTTCTTCTGGATCTATAAGGTTGCACTTGGACGGGAACTGCTCCTTGATGGACTGAAACGGATCACTGACGGAGAACTTTCCTGCAAGATCCCAGAAGAGAAGCTTCATGGTGACCAGCGGGAAATGGCGTGCTATATCAACCGCATTGGTGATGGTCTCGATGCTGCCGTGGAAAAAAGCATCCGGGATGAGCGTATGAAAACAGAACTGATCACCAATGTATCTCATGATCTGAAAACACCTCTGACTTCCATCATCAATTATGTGGATCTTCTGAAAAGAAAAAATTTTACGGATCCGGAAGTTCTCAATTACCTTGAGATTCTGGATTCCAAGGCGCACCGCCTGAAAAGTCTTACCGAAGATGTTGTGGAAGCGTCCAAGGCAAGCACCGGCAATATTTCTCTGGAAATGGCCGACCTTAATTTCGTAGAGATGCTTTATCAGGTAATGGGAGAATTTGAAGAACGTTTTCTGGAACATCATCTGATGCTGATAACTCATTTTCCGGATGATCCTGCCCTGATTTATGCTGATGGACGGAGACTATGGCGTATCCTGGAAAATCTTTTCGGCAACATCCTGAAATATGCCATGGAGAACACACGGGTCTATGCAGATGTTTTCATTGAAAATAACACAGTCATCTTCACGTTGAAAAATATTTCCGCACAGCCATTAAATATCCCCGCCGAAGAGCTGACCGAACGTTTTATCCGCGGAGATGTGTCAAGAAATACAGAGGGCAGCGGACTTGGGCTTTCCATCGCACAGAGCCTTACCGAACTCCAGGGTGGGATTTTCAAGCTTTACCTGGACGGAGATCTCTTTAAGGTCTGCCTGAAATTCCCTCTGAAAAAAAGTCCGGAGCCGTCCGCACCTGATACAGCTCTCATAACAGAGCAGCCGGAAAATCAGATGCGTACGAAAAATTCCTAACCTCGCAGGGAACTTTCCAGATCCAATAAAAAGAACAGCTGAGTATCGAAAAAACGAAAAGCTCAGCTGCTCTTTTTTATATTTCTGCCTTATTTATATTTTTCTCTTACGCTATCCTCAAACCCTGATCGTGATCTCCCTGTCTGTACGGTTGTACTTATAATAGCGCACTCCTGCTGCATCCAGCATCTTCTTGGACGCGATTACTGACGGAGTATCTGCATATTTATCACAGTCATACACGATCGTCTTGATCCCGGCCTGGATAATTGCCTTGGCACATTCATTACAGGGAAACAGCGATACATAAAGCTTGGCCCCCTCCAGGCTTCCACCCCTGTAATTCAGGATGGCATTCAGCTCGCTGTGTGTCACATAGAGATATTTGGTATCCAGCGGCTCGCCTTCTCTTCCCCAGGGAAACTCATCATCGGAACATCCTTTGGGAAATCCGTTATATCCCATAGATAAAATCTTATTATCCCCGCTTACGATACAGGCTCCGACCTGGGAATGTGGATCCTTGGAGCGCATACCGGAAAGCATGGCAACCCCCATGAAATATTCATCCCAGGAAAGATATCCCTGCCGTTTCTGCTCTCTTTTGCCCATATGATTCCCCTCTTTTCTTCAGTCCTCGATCATATTGATCCTTCTGATATGACGCTCATCATTGGAAAACGGTGTATCCAGGAATGTATCTACTATCTTCAGTGCAAGCCCAGGGCCTACCACGCGTCCGCCCATAGCAAGGATATTGGCATTGTTGTGAAGTCTTGTCGCCTCTGCTGTAAAACAGTCTGTGCAAAGTGCTGCACGGATTCCCTTGAATTTATTGGCCGTGATGGAGATTCCGATACCGGTTCCGCAGATCAGGATTCCTTTTTCGCATTCCCCGCTCTGAACAGCCTGCGCAACCTTTTTTCCGTATACCGGATAATCTACCGATTCCGGGCCACTGCACCCAAAATCTTTATATGCAAGACCTCTCTCCTTTAGATGCTTCTTTACCTCCTGCATCAGCTCATATCCACCGTGATCACATCCCAGTGCTATCATTTTCTTTTTCCTCCTGTGCCTTGATAATTTTATGACCAGCCGCTTTCAGTAAGCGGTTCATGATCGCCTGTCCCATTCTTGGGGTAAAAAATGCCTCTGAATAAATGGCACTTACATTACAGCTGTCAAAATCACGCAGTACCTCATAGAGATGGTGCGCAATCGTTTCCTCCTGTTCGCGGCTTCCGATGCTTTTGATAATACCATAGGAATATCTGCCCTTCGTCTCATCGGTTGCGATGATCCCCACTCTCTGTCCCTTCGCTTCCGCTTCCTCTGCTCTCTTTTCAATCTCAGCGATCACCTGCTCTGTGGGTCCTTCCACAATAGAAAGGTCCGCCTTCGGTGCATAGTGGCGGTACTTCATTCCAGGTGCCTTCGGACGTACCTCACTGTCCTCCCTGATCAGCCCCTTATCCATCCGTACATCACCCAGAGTCTCTTTAAGCATTTCCAGGGAAATGTAGCCAGGTCTCAGAACAACCGGTACTTCCTCCGTAAAATCTACAATGGTAGATTCCAGGCCGATATTTACCTGCCCGCCATCAATGATCATATCGATCGCTTCTCCCAGATCCTCTGCTACATGCTGCGCAGTGGTGGGACTTGGTCTTCCGGAGGTATTGGCACTTGGTGCTGCCACATAGCCGCCTGCTGACAGTATCAGCTCCCGGGCGATCCGGTCACTGGGAAATCGCACGGCAACACTGTCAAGTCCACCGGTTGTCTCCTTCGGTACAATATCTGCCTTCGGAAGGATCATGGTCAGCGGTCCCGGCCAGTATTTGTCAGCCAGTATCCTTGCCTTTTCGGGAACCTCTGTAACGATCCTGTCAAGATCACGGACATCTGCAATATGTATGATCAGCGGATTATCCGAAGGCCTTCCCTTGGCTGCATAGATCTTCATAGATGCTTCTGGGTCAAGTGCGTTACCTCCAAGACCATATACCGTTTCTGTCGGAAATGCTACCAGGCCGCCATTTTTCAGGATCTCACCGCCTCTTCTGACCGCATCTTCGTCTATATTTTCCTCCGTCATTACTGCTATTTCTGCCTTCATCTTACACCCCGTTACTGTCTGATGTAAATTCCCTGCTCTTCAATAAAATCCTCAAGATCCTGAAGCGCATCCTGTGCCCATGTCTCTGACTTCTGAAAAGCCTCCGGGAAAAACATCTCTTTTGCAATTCTTTTGCCTGTTTCTGTCTTAAAAATCTTTTCTACGCTTTTTCTGATATGCTCCTTATCAAGCTCATCCTCAAAATAATTCACAAGAAAATCTGCCTCAACAAGAATCTGATAATCCAACCCGTCAATATCCTTATATGTGTGATGATGTCCCACCAGGTATTCCACCCTGCTTATCACTTTCTCGCGGAAACCAAGTCCTGTCATCATCTCTCTCGCTGCTGCCGGTCCTTCCTTTTCCTGTGTCTTGCCGTCAGACCGTCCATATTTTTCCATTCCGATCTTAATTCCAATATCATGGACAAGTGCCGCAGCCTCGAGTATATACATCTGCTCTTCGTCCAATCCCTCGGCCTGGCCGATCAGTCTGGAAAAACTGTGCACCTTCACAAAATGCTGAATGTGTCTGGGATCTCCCTGGTAAAACCGGATCATTTCCATATAAAGTCTGTCAATTCTATTCATAATATACCCCTCCAGGTTTCCATGTCACAGCCCGCACCTGTGGTACAGGCTACTGCTCTATTATAGCGTTGTTATGGAAAAATTGTCAATCCTGACAACACAGCTGCAATGCGGAACATTGACTGTGAGCTACTGTTCACTCCGTTCACAGCAACACGGGATATTCAGCTGTCCACCTCAACAATGTAGGTTCCTGTCAGCTCATCCTCATAAACAATACTTCCAAGGCTCTGAAGCAGGCTGTCATTTAGTGCTGTACCATATTTCTCCTGCTCCTGGCCACCTACAAATATATAGGAAATATCATATCTGCTGATCAGTTCCTTCACAGTCTTTTCATCTGTAGATGTGTAAATGGTCTCAATATCCGCACTCTTCTCATTCAGATCCGGTACATCATTTCTCCAGAGCCATTCATGCACATACCAGCCAAGAACTGTCGGAAGTCCTGTTGATGCCGAAACTCTCTCATAACCAGAGTAACTGTCTCCATTGGCTTCCAGGACAACCGGTGAACCTTCAATATTCTCCTTCAGCCAGCGGATCGCAGCAGCATCCTTCGGAAAATCACTCTCAAGGAAGGTTGTTGCATCCAGTCCCTGATACTGGAACGGATCCCACACCTCCCCAAACCAGGAATGGACTGCATTTCCGAAATATCCAACAGTCCAGATCAGCACCAGAAGACCTGCACCCGAAAGGATCCGGAATATCTTCTGTTTCGACACAGCCATCAGTCTGTAAATTCCGTATCCCATAGTCATCCCAAAAAGAATATACGCCTGATACGTAAGCTTGAACATGGTATTTGCCCTGGCATTTGTAGTTTCATAAATATCTCTTACATATACAAGCTCCGGGATCACGATCAGCCCAATGGCACACAGTCCCATGATTACCGCAAACAGATCCGGAACAGAGACAGCCTCCATCAGTCTGTACAGGCTCTTTTTCTTCATTCCCTTACATTTTTCCATAAGAACAGAAACGATCAGCAGCACCGTAAGGATCACCGGAAGTCCCCAGAGGATCACAAGCTGATACCACAGAGAATGATGCTGTGCCAGTGCCACGCCCTGTACCATCGTATTGAATTTCAGTGTGAAGGGCAGGATCACAAGATAAGAAACTGCAATGATCTCAACCGCCTGTACAGCTGTCACTGCCAGGATCCGGACGGCCTTTCCTTCAAAACGGATGATATTTGCAAACAATACCACGCCGCCTGTCACTACGAAATAGATTACAAAATCCCAGTAGTTCGTCCACTGGAACATTCCAAGCAGCACAGCCGCCAGAATAATATGCGGCATCAGAAGCTGCCTGAGCCAGAAATCTCTTGGATCCTGCCTGTGCGGTTCCGTCCCTCTTTTTCGGATCATCTTCATCCAGGCGTAGAGCAGTCCCACAAGAAAAATCACAAACATCACATTGACCACATGCGCATGAAGATCCCCCAGCACAAAGGAATAGCACGGAAATTCATGAATCGTCTTATCACTTTCGTTTACCGGATTGTATCCGATATAACGGGTAGCATCCGGAAACCAGTAGCTCTCTGTTTCCTCCACTCCCTTCAGCTTCTGGATCAGAGGGATCACACAGCGATATACAATATAATGCACATTTCCGGCAATCGAAACTGCCACTCCTGCAGTCACACCTGCCACGGACGGAAGATATTTCCTCCTGCCCTGCATATGTCCGTACAGCCTGTCCTTCATCATCTGACGGACCAGTGAAAATGGAAACACAAAGGCAAATGCAGCCACAAAGGTACGCATCAGATTATAAGTAACTTCTACCCTGCTGCCTGTGAGCTTCGTGAGAAATACTGCAAAATACTGACCACCATAATAATAATTGATTGTTCCTTCCGAATACCAGAGATCACGGGCCGGAAGCGTCCTGCTCCGCATCATGGCTTCCATAAACCCGTAGTCCATAAACTTCTCTGTTCCATATGCCTGCGGGCGAAAGCCTGCCAGATACGTCCACATAAGAAAGATTCCGAAAAACAGCAGCTCCTCACGGATAATAAGCCTGGTTTTTCCCGTTGGATAACATTCAATATCTTTTTTTAACTGAATATGGAAAATTACCGCACAGATCACTGCACATGCAACAGAGACTCCAATACATACTGCCGCCGTAAAAGGAAGGATTTCCACAGCAACCAGAAACCATGTGAGAAATCCGGTTACAGCAATAGCCAGCACCTTGGAAAAAAGCCATCCCTTATCTTCAAAGCCCTCAAATAATCTTCCTGTAAGAGGCATTGCAACCATTCCCATAAACAGTGCCAGAAGCCACCATGTCCAGAATGTCCACACATCTCCCTGAAGCAGATATGCGGAAAGTACTGTCAGAATTACCGCTGCTATGGCCTCCGGAAGTATTTCCCTGATTTTTGTTTTCATCGGTTCGTTCCTCCTGTATCAGATTCTGTGGCGCAGACGGATAAAATCTCCAAATGCATGTCTGCCGATCCCCACGATCCGTTTCATATTAATAGAATTCTTTCCTGCCTGCCGTGGACGGAAGGTGATCGGAATATACTCTACATGCAGATGATGTTTTTCATAGATCACGGTCATCAACACATTGGCAAGAAAGAATCCGTCCGGAATTCTCTTGAGAACTTTCTCCAGCTGCTTTCCACGCATCAGACGGTATGGTGTGTTTGCATCCTTTACCCATATTTTGAAAATAAGGAAGAGTACAAGCCGCAGGGTTCTCGTCACAAAAATCCTGGAAAAACCATCTTCCCTTTTTTTACGATAGCCGATGAGAAGGCCGCATTTTTTCCTTTTCTCCCAGAACTGCCAGAATTCTTCCGGCAGGGTCTGTCCATCGGAGTCTGTCTGAAATACATAATCGACCCCGGCATCAACAGCATAATGGTAGCCCCTCAAAATTGTTCCGCCGTGCCCTTCATTTTGCTTGTCAATCCCGATCAGCCGGTCATATTTCTCCTGATATTTCCGGATTTTTTTATATGTTCCGTCCTTACTTCCGTCATTAAGAATTACAAGCCGGCTGTCACCACCGATTTTCTCCACCACCGGATACCACTGCTCGATCACGGAGCCGATATTTTTTTCTTCGTTGTATGCTGGCATAATAATATACAGACTATCTTGTTTCATAGATTCTTATTCTCCCATCCTCCGAAGTATAAACTAACGGATATGTCGCACTTATAATGTCCTCGCGGCACTGCTGGCTTTCAAATGTCATTCCATCCTCAAACAGAATGTAAGTGATCTTCTCCTTACTGACAGTCTCTCTTAAGATTTCCTGATCATCCGTTGTGTAGATCGTAACTGCCTGTTCTGCCCTGTAATAGGTATCATAGCCTGCAGACCATGCATAATATGGCCATCCACAGTAAAGCATCACACCTGACATCGTCACTTCATTCATGGTATACTCCGGTGTCAGAAGCAGATCATCCTTGTGAAGCTCCTTCGAAAGCCAGTCTGTAAGATCACTGTTCATATTTACCGTCATCCGATGTCCGGAATCGTTATCCTTCAGAATAATCACATAATCATAAATTCCCGTCAGTGTAAGGCAGACACAGAGAACCGCACAGGTTACTCTGCCCAGCCATTTCTTCCAGCCTGTTTTTCCGGCAAGGAAAATTCCTCTCATGGCCCAGCCCCAGAAAATCGCCGTAAATCCATAGGAAATCATCACATACTTATGGTTTACATTGATATCCGGTGTCAGCGATACCATAAATGCAAATACCATCGGAAGCAGAAATCCCATAAGAACTGCCCGTTCTTTCCTTTTCAGAAATACAGCTACCACGACCAGCCCTGCAAAGAAAAATCCACTGATCTCCACCAGATATCCGATCACACCGATAAGACTTTTATTCTCAGCCAGAAATCCCCAGTAAAATGTCGGGTTCATCACGCTTCCGGATACAAAGATCTTCGACTGAAGCTCAGAGAAAAGGACTGCCAGGGCCGCACAGATAACATAATCAATCTTGCCATCCGAAAATACTGCCATCCCTGCCAGGATCAGAAGCCCACCGATCAGGGCCGCACCGTTCCAGAATGCCGTCAATCCAAGAAACACTCCAAGTACAACTGCTGTCTCCACATTTCTGCTGGCCCAGGCCTCTTTCGAAAAAATCCGACTCCTGATCCACGACATTCCTTTTTCGCCGTGACTGCAGCCCGCTTCCAGCCCTTCCATAAAGATCCAGACAGCAGCAGCAACGATCAGAAGCCCAAAGGCCAGATGCCTCTGATTCAGATACACATTAAAATTCCAGAGTCCCCAGTTTTCATTGGTCGTATAACCGATAAAGGAAGTATTCTCCCTGAGTGTCTCTGCCAGGTCTCCTGCCCGGAAATGTTCCCATAGATACTGCCAGAATGCGGTACCGCTGCGGAAAAAGAAAAATACAAGTGCCGAAGCACCGGCCCAGAAGCTTCGGAACATCCGGTAACTGATGGCATAAAGGATCATAAGAAAGCCAACCAGTGAAAAAATACTTACCAGATTATATCCAATATCAATTCTCATTCCCAGATATTCCAGATTTCCCACAAGAAACTGGAACATAAAATGGTATTTCACATCCTGTCCACCATAATGTGGATACTGGGTAGGAAAATTATTTCCCCTGGAAAAAGATCTCATCATCGCCGTATGCGGTGCATAATCTCCAAATACGGAAAAACCGGAATACAAAATTCCGTCTTTCATGTGAAAAACATAGAACATCATCCACGTCACAAACACGGTCAGGACTGTAAACAGAATCAGTTCTTTTCTGAGAATCCATTTCCTGGTGAACATTCCTTCTGCTGCCGGAAAAATATTTCTCTTATTTTTCTTAAAAAGAACGGCCAGTATCAGAACTGCCACAGTCATCACGATCAGATTCCCATAAAAAAGAGGATGTTCCGCACCTCCACACACGCTGAGCATCCACGAAATGATATAAACAGCCCATGTAAGCATCAGAATCCCGACGCCAAAAGCTGTGGGCAGTATCACCCAGACCCGATTTCCTTTTTCAGCTGTCTTGTGTGGAAACAGGCATCCCACAGCCTCCATTCCTGTTAATGTACATAATATAAGATAAATGATTCCAAGCATAGGACTCTCCTCAATTCACGTAAAGTATAGCAGAACAGCCCTCCTGTGAAAAGGCTATTCACATTTTTTTCAATTTTTTTCGTTCTTCTCTGCTTCCAGATATTCCTCGATCCCGTCAGCTATGGCCCGGGCTACCTTCTGCTGATAATCCTCTGCCTTTAAAAGCCCTGCTTCCTCCGGATTTGTAAGAAACCCACATTCCACAATATTGATCACACCTTCACTTCTCTTCAAAAGGTAGTACGTTCTGTTCCCCTTTGCCACTCTCGGCCTTTCTACTTCCAGCTGCTGGTTCATTTTTTCCTGGATGGCAAGTGCAAGCTTCTCTCCCTGTTCGGAATCCTCATAAAAAAACACCTGCGGTCCCTTTACCGCCGGATCGCTGTAGCTGTTCTGATGGATGCTCACAGAAAGAACCGGCTTATATTCTTTCATCCGTGCAATTCGGTTCTGAAGATCCTGAGCCTTCATATTCTTTGTGTTTTCTTCATAAAGCCCTTTATCTTCTTCTCTTGTCATAGCAACTGTATAACCTCTTTTTTCCAGTTCTTTTTTCAGCTTCATGGATATCTCAAGATTAATGCCTTTTTCCTTCAGGCCATCCACACCAACCATTCCGGAATCCACACCACCATGACCTGCATCCACCAGGATCACTTTTTCTTCCCGGATGATTCCGGATACATTCATAAGCTTTCCCGCTGTCCTGGCCGCCTCTCTCGACAATATGTAAAAACACAGCAACATAAGAACTGCCATTCCCGTTTCGATCAGATGCTTTTTCACGCAAAACACCCCCGGCATATTCAGTTAAATATATGCGCCCGGGAGTGTTTTTATCATTGCGCTGCGCAATGTCTCTTCTTTGGTTTAAATATTTACAGCCGTTCAGGAAAGATTCTCTGTAATGGTCTGCCAGATTCCGCTGTTCTCAAATCCCAGCTTCCATTCTGCCACACCTGCAAGCTTATATTTGGAGATCAGCTTCACTTTCTCTGCAATGGACTTGGAATCCTCCAGCCAGATCTGGTATGTAGCCCCGTCCCCCTCATATTTTCCATAATTCTGGCTTGTTGTCTTATCCCAGTAGGTCTCTGCTCCATTATCCGTGATCGCCTGCTGCGCCTGATCCATTCCGATTGCTTCGCTTGTCAGTGCTCCGCCATCCGTTGTCTTCCAGAGTCTGGTATAAAATGGAATCGCAAGGATGGTTCTCTCTGCCGGAACCTCCGCAAGCGTATCCTTCACTCCCTGCTCCACCCAGGGAAGAGAAGCTACCGAACCCGCCTCAGAACCAACATAATGCTCATCATATCCCATGATGATCACATAGTCGCTAACTTTTCCCTGCTCTGCCCGGTCATAATGGCTCGTAAAATTCTCCGGAACCGGATTATCCACGGAAAGTACCAGGTTATTCTCATGGCACTGAATAGAAAGCTCCCGGAGGAACTGCAGGAAATGGATTCCAACATCCTCGCTCAATGACTCAAAATCCACATTAATTCCATCCAGCCCCACCTTCAATGCACTTGTGATCAGCTGATTCTCAAGATTTTGTCTCGAGCTGGTGCCCGAAAGAACTGTAGTCGTGCTTATATTCTCGCTGAAATTGTCCACAAGCCCCCAGACCTTCAAGCCTTTCTCATGAGCCTGCATCACATAATCTCCGGATGCAATACTTGTTATATTTCCGGAATTGTCCGCAATAGAAAACCAGGTAGGTGAGATCACATTCACACCTGTCATATTCTGTGTCGCATCTGCAAAATAGCTGTTGGCATCTGCACTTGTTGTCTGATGCCATACCAGGTTCACCGGCTCGTCCATGGTCAGATAGGTATATGATTCCGCCTGAAAATCTCTCTCATAAGTGGTTGTATCCGCCGCACTTACTTTTTTCTTCTGAATATAACCGATATATCCGTCATCTGTAGCAACCTGGTCCCAGTCCTCTCCTTCACCGATCAGCCGAAGAGCTGTACCCTTCGATACACTTGTAAGAATTTCAGATTTTATCCCGCCACGGTAACGGATCACGGTATCTTTTTTCGTTGTAACGGTTTCTACATTGCTGAATTTATTCTGTATTGCGACCCTGTCAGGATCTTTATATATATATGCATCGATATCTGTATACTTTTTGATATAGTCAAGATGAAGATATACCGAATCATCTTTCAGCCATACCATTCCCCCTGCGCTGTCCGAAGCTGCTTCCTCGGTAAGGCTGGATGGCGTTGCATACAGGATCTTCTTGTTTTCGCTGTCCCAGTAATATCTCTGATTGAGATATCCAGTTACCACATCAATAGGAAGGTACACATCATCACCGGAAATCAAAGCCTTCTGCTCAAGCTTCTCTGTCCCCAATATCAGTGCTGCTTCTCCCTCTCCATTCTGTCCATAATAGTCGGACAGATTCATCTGCTTTCCGGTGGGAATAAGTTTATTGATCCCGTAAGCGGCACCTCCCACAAGAGCGGTCAATACGATCAGCAAACATACCACCAGAACAGGCATACGTTTTTTTGTCATTTTTTCTTCCTTTCGGTATCAAATACTATAAGGGTTCTTTCCTCAATGGATTATACCATACTTTGTCTGTGTTTCGTCACAAAATTCGACATTTTATATTTTGTTTAGATATGGACTGCAGAATTTTCCCTGCTGTGTCCTGTATGAGTCAGGGGAAACTTATCTGCTTTACTTATTATCAGGGAAAATATCTGCAGCCTCTTCTTTTACATGTTTCGTATAAAATCAAAGCTTACACAGGCGATCCTGCCTTCCTCATCTTCTGTATAATCCCGCATATACACTCCGTCTTCCGCAATCTGACAGGCTTTTGCGATTTTCTTCGGAGTGCTGGGTGTACCGTTCAGATAAAGCTCAATCCCTTTATCCCGGTAGCATTCCAGTTCCCTGCGGAGAGGTTTTGCGGATTTCTTTTTTTCCTGTGATATATTTGCCGTATCCTGACCTCCTTTCTGGTTAGATTTTCAGAAAACACCAACATAGGTTCTTAGAAAAGCTGTTCTGACCCTGTTTATATTTATTTAAAAAAAGGGGGAATTTATCAGTCTGTGCTACGGCAGAAACACCGATGATCTCAGCACAGAAATCTTGTCTTTAGAAAAAGTATGAATTTAAGTTATCCTCACTGTCGCTCATATTTGCTCTGGACCAGACAGCCTTTCTGCTTCTTATTATACATTTTTTACATCCAGATGCAAGCTTTTTATCTTAATAAAAAAATTTTTTTTCATATGCTTCAACATCTTTACATCTTGTATATGGCTGTTATATAATACAGTATGTAAAAGATTAAATTTATTGACCATAGGATGTGATTATATGAAAATAGAAAAAATCAACGACAATCAGATCCGCTGCACACTGACGAAGGAGGATCTGGACAGTCATCAGATTCGTATCAGCGAACTCGCCTACGGTACTGAGAAGGCTAAGCGTCTCTTCCGCGATATGATGCAGCAGGCTCAGATACAGTTCGGTTTTGAGGCTGATAACATTCCGCTGATGATCGAAGCAATTCCCATAAATGCAGAGAGTATCATTCTTATCATCACCAAGGTAGAAGACCCGGAAGAGCTTGATACCCGTTTTTCCAAATTTGCCCCCTTTAAAGGCAACAGATCTTCTGATACGGTAGAGATCGATGGTGCAGATAATATCATCGATATTTTCCAGAAGCTCTGTGAATCAAAGCTTAAGAAGCTTTCCTCCACCCCGGAAGAGAAGAAAGCTGATACCGCTGCCCCGCAGCCTGCTGAATCCCAGGATAATTCCCACATTTCCGAGGATTGTGTAAGACTTATCCGCCTGTATACGTTCCCGGGACTGGATGATGTGATCGCTGCCGCACATGGTATGAATGGTTTCTTTGACGGTGACAATATTCTCTACCGTGAAGGTGAGGATGGCGTTTATCAGCTGGTTCTCCACCAGTCCGACTGTACACCTGAAGAATTTAATAAGGTATGCAATATTCTTTCCGAATATGGAGTTGGCCGTGCATTCACCTCTGCCGGTGAGGCTTATCTCCGTGAGCACGGGAATCTGATCGCGTCCAACGCGCTCCAGACTCTTCAGGTTCTCTGATAGGTACACAATAAAGCCGCTGCCGGAACGCGATCTCCATGATCTGCGTTTCCCGACAGCGGCTTTTTTCATTCCCGGCCAGAAAGCCTCTGCTTACTCACCAAGAAAATCATTGATCTGTGCTACAAGAACATCCGCATCCAGTCCATGGACACTGGCAGCCTCCTCCAGTGATTCCATCTGGGAAGACGGGCATCCAAGGCAATGCATTCCTGCTCTCATAAGAATCGGTGCAATGTTCGGGTCTACCGTAAGAAGTTCACCGATCAGCATACTCTTTGTAACCTTTGCCATGATCATATCTCCTTTTCCTGTTTATCGAAATGTTACCACTTCATGTCTGCTATTATAATACGAAAATCCCATATAATCAACGGGTGTTATTTTATATTTTGACCATCCGCTTACAGGAAATATACAGGAAATGTTCATAAATTTGTACTTGTATTCTCAGTACAGATATATTAGAATGGGGATAGAATCCCTGACAGGGATACATACAATATATTCTAATAAAGGAGGATATCAATTATGGCATATGTAATTTCTGACGAGTGCGTTAGCTGTGGAACATGTGAGGGTGAGTGCCCAAACGAGGCTATTTCTCAGGGAGACGAGCATTACATGATCGATGCAGACGCTTGCGTTGACTGTGGAACATGCGCTGAGGCCTGTCCAGTCGGTGCTATCTCTGCTGAGTGATGCACCATCAGCTATAAGCTGCGATAATGAAAGAGGCTGCCGGTTTACCGGCAGCCTTTTCTGTTTCTTTTGTTCCTTTTTCCTTCTGTGGCAGCTGCTGCCTCCCTCCTGGCCTGCTGCTGTCTCCTTATAGCTTCATCCAGCGAACGGCATCTGTATTCGCCTTCTTTTTTCCGCTGCATTTCTTCGTGGATCAGACGTTCCAGAATCTCCTGAAACTCCACAATTTTATCATGGCCTGCCAATCCCTTCTGATCTTCTGACCGAAGTTCCTCTTCTTCTGACGGGATGTCTTCAAGCTCCACAGCCTCCCCTTCCAGAATTCTGACCTTAGGCTGGCTGAAACCAGATGTATCTCCCTCCATCTGCCAAATGAGCTTCCGTATGGCCTTCAGCTGAAGTCCCCTGCTTTTTAATTCGTTTATCTTAAGAAAAAGCTGGATATCATAGGGTGTATAATAGCGGTGTCCCAGTTCGTTGCGCCCGATATGAAGGTCAAGCTCCTCCTCCCAGTAGCGCATAACATGAGATTTCACGCCAGTCATCGTCACGGCTTGTCTGACTGTGTATCTTTTTTCCATCGTGACGCCCCCTTAATTGGATAGGTAAATTCCTGTGTAATTGTAGTATCTGTTCCATATAGCAGGAACATAGTTATAGTATATCGCATTGAAAGGAAGATTGGCAAGAAAATTCGGTTGACATAAATCGACCTTGTAAGATACAAGACCACCAGGATAACTATCTGTGTCCTGGTGGTCTTGTATTTTCCGATTTGTGCAGCTCTACTTTTTCATGTTGACAAACTGCGTGTATCTTGGCAGCCATACCAGTTCCACGGTTCCGATCGGGCCGTTTCTCTGCTTGGCTATGATGATCTCTGCAATATCTTTTTTCTCCGTATCCTTATAGTAATAATCATCCCGGTATATGAACATTACCACATCAGCATCCTGCTCGATCGCTCCGGATTCTCTGAGGTCTGAGAGCATCGGCCTGTGGTCAGGTCTCTGCTCTACCGCCCTGCTAAGCTGAGAAAGTGCGATCACCGGCACATCGATCTCTCTTGCAAGTGCCTTTAAGGATCTTGAGATATCCGAAATCTCCTGCTGACGGGAATCCGATTTACCACTTCCGCTCATCAGCTGCAGATAATCGATCATAATAATTCCCAGATTGTGTTCCAGTTTATATTTTCTGCACTTGGACCTGAGTTCCGCAATGGAAATTCCAGGTGTATCATCAATAATAAGATTGGAACCACCGATAATATCCGCTCCCTCTACCAGCTTCGTCCAGTCCTCATCCTTCAGATTTCCGGTACGGAGATTCTGGGAATCTACATGGGATTCCATGGCGAGAAGTCGGTTTACCAGCTGTTCCTTTGACATCTCCAGACTGAAGATCGCCACTGTTACATCCTTACGAAAAGCCATATACTGGGCAATATTCAGCACAAAAGCCGTTTTTCCCATGGAAGGACGCGCCGCGATCAGCACAAGATCTGACGGATGCATGCCGGAGGTCTTATAATCCAGGTCAACGAATCCGGTAGGGATCCCGGTAACTGATCCCTTCAGCTTGGAAGCCTTCTCAATATTGCTGACAGCATTTAAGACAACCTGCTGGATCGGAACATAGTCACTTCCATTGGTTCTCTGAAGGATATTAAACAGCTTTTTTTCGGATTCTTCAAGAATCGTCTCTGTGCTGTCCTTCTCAAGATAACAGGCGTTGGCTACCTCCTCCGTAGTCCGTATCAGACGGCGGAGAACTGCCTTCTCGCTTACAATATTCGCATAATATTTCACATTGGCAGAGGTGGGAACTGCTGCAATAAGATCGCGGACATATTCCATGCTGCTGATATCCGGCGGCAGCTCTTTTTCCTTCAGACGATTCTGCAAAGTGATCAGATCTACCGGTTTTCCCTCATTGCAAAGCTCCACCATGGCATCAAAAATAATGCCATACTGTTTCTGGTAAAAATCATCACTGGTCAGGATCTCAGAAGCCACCAGAATCGCATCACGATCCAGGATCATGGAACCGATCACTGACTGTTCTGCCTCAATACTATGGGGAAGAATCCTCTTGATCAATGACTCTTCCATTTATTATGCCTCTTTTACCCAGACCTTAAGGCTTCCGGTTACTTTTGGATGAAGACGTACCGGCACATTGGTAACACCAAGGGTACGGATCGGACTCTCCAGCTGAAGCTTCTTCTTGTCAATATCAAGGTTCAGCTGTTTCCTGGCTGCCTCCGAGATTTCCTTGGAGGATACAGAACCAAATGTTCTTCCGCCTTCTCCTACTTTCAGAGTAAGGATAACCTCTTTTGTGGAAAGCTCCTCGGCAAAAGCCCTGGCTGCGTCAAGGTTCTCCTGCGCAACCTTCTCCTCATTCGCCTTGCGGAGTTTCAGGTCGTTAAGATTCTTGGAGGTAGCCTCAACACCAAGCTTCTTAGGCAGGATCATATTTCTTGCATATCCGTCACTTACGTTTACAATCTCTCCCTTTTTTCCCAGGGATTTAACATCTTCCAGAAGAATTACTTTCATTTTTATTTGTCCCCTTCCTGATATAACTGGTCTATGATTTCTTTCAGCATTCTCTCGGTTTCATCCATTGTGTCCTTTACCTGGGCTCCGGCAATGTTTAAATGTCCGCCGCCTCCCATCCTCTCCATCATGACCTGCACATTGACTTCATCAATGGCTCTGGCACTGATATAAACCTCATTATTATAGCTGGTAAGAACAAAGGATGCCTTGACTCCTGCAATATTCAAAAGCTCATTGGCTGCCTGTGCCCCTACTACAGTAGGACTCTCCAGTCCTTCACTTGGGCATCTGGCAATGGCAAAACATCCCCGGTAGATCTCTGCCGTCCGGACCGCCTCTGCCCTCGCCTTGTAGGAGTCAATATTATCGCGCAGCATCTTGCGAACACGTGTCACATCCGCTCCGCATCTTCGCAGGAATGCAGCTGCCTCAAAGGTCCGCACACCCGCCCTTGTTGTAAAATTATTGGTATCGATCATGATTCCCGCGTAAATGCAGTCTGCCTCAATGCTCCGAAGCTTCAGCCCGTCTGCAAAATACTGCAGGATCTCGGCAATCATTTCACAGCTTGATGAGGCATATGGCTCCACATAAGAAAGAACTGCATTCTGAATGACCTCACTGCCGCGGCGGTGATGATCCAGCACCACAATGGTCTTCGTCATATAAAGAAGCTCCTGGCACTCCGTATAGCTTGGCTTGTTGGTGTCAACCACGACTACTACCGTATTATTATCCACCAGCTCCTTTGCCTGATTACTGTCTACAAACATGGAGGGCTCATAATCCGGATTTTCCATAAATCCGCTCATCAGTGGACGGATGGATGTGGTCGGATCGTTGATCACAATGTGTACCGGCTTGCCAAGAGTCTTACCCGCACGGTAAATACCAATTCCTGCGCCAAGGGCATCCACATCTGTGATCTTATGTCCCATAACAACCACACGATCCTTTGTACTCATAAACTCCTTGAGTGCCTGTGCCTTAACACGTGCCTTGACACGGGTAGACTTCTCCATCTGCTGAGCCTTGCCGCCAATGTAAGTGATATTATTGCCATTCTTGATCACAACCTGATCCCCGCCACGCCCCAGTGACATCTCAATGGCGATCCGGGCATACTCATAATTCTGAAGATAAGTTGACGCATTCAGACCTACCCCAATGCTCAAAGTCACTGCCATCTCATTTCCGATATTGACAGTCTTAACCTCATCCAGAATATGAAACCGCTGTTCCTTCAGCGTCTCAAGCGAACTCTGGCGCATGATCAGGAGATATTTGTCCTTCTCAAGCTTCTTCACAAGGCCGTCAAAATTGGAAAAATATTTCGTGATCTTCCGGTCGATCAGCGCGATCAGAAGGGAGCGCCGCACATCCTCCACACTCTCAAGAGCTTCTTCATAATTATCCAGATAAGCCAGAGCAACAACCAGCTTGTTTTCCTCATTCTTCTGAATGTATTCCTTAAGCTCTGTCTCGTCATAGAGATACATCGCGATCAGACTGACATTTCGGGGTACATCATCGAGAATATCTGCATGACCCACTACCTCGCCCATTGTCACCCGCTGCATGGAAACCCGGTATATTCTCTCTCCGAAATGAATACTCACCTCGGAAATCTCCTGTTCATCTTCTACAGGAAGCCTGTCTGGTGTGATATCCGGAAAAACTGTGCTGATATTTTTTTTATAAAACTGATCTCTTTCCGTGATTTCTGAAAAGATACGGTTGGACCAGATCATCCGGCCTTCCATATCCATGATTGCATACGGCAGTGCCAGTTCCTCCAGCATCCTCTTCTCCACCACATCATACTGATTGGCAAATGCGATCATATCATTGATAATCAGCGGTTTATGATATCGAAAAAGCTGTACCGCAATAAAAATATAGATCACAGTACCAACGGAGACCAGAATTCCGGCCTTCACACTTACAATAAACACCAGCAGATCCAGCAGCACTACCAGAACCGAAAGATACAGTGGCCAGCGCATGAAGTGTTTCATAGGCCCTTTAAATTTGACTTTATTATCCATTGCCTTTTCCTGTTCTCAACGTAATTAACCCACAAGTTGGTTATCATTATACCAGATTTCTTATTATAATTCCATAGTTATATGAAATAAGAAAAACAGGGCCGCTGCTGCCCAGATGACTGCCCATCTGTTTCACAACGACCCTGTAGATGATCGGAATTAGTCCTGAACGTATGGCATCAGGGACATATGACGTGCTCTCTTAACAGCAACTGTCAGTGCTCTCTGATGTTTCGCGCAGTTACCTGTAATTCTTCTCGGGAGAATTTTACCTCTCTCGGAAACATACTTTCTTAACTTTGCTACATCCTTGTAATCGATCTCGTTATTCTCTTTACCGCAGAATACACAAACTTTTTTTCTTCTGCGTCCGCCTCTTCTCTTCATCGGAGAATCTGGTCTCTCGCCTCTATTGTAAGCCATGATTGTTTCCTCCTATCTTATTCATACCATCTGTGATATCAGATGTTCTAGTTGAACGGCAGCTCCTCGTCAATTCCATCCGGAATATTCATGAAGCCGTCGGCGCTTGCTGCGCTCGGACTTGGCATAGACGGCGCAGGTGCTGCATTCGTCTGAGGATGGCTTGCTGCATAACTGTCACTGGATGACTTACTTTCAGCAAACTCCTGTTCCTCCACAACAACCTCTGTCGTATAAACCTTCTGTCCCTCACGATTCGTATAGCTTCCTGTCTGGATACGTCCCGTCACTGCAATTTTCAGTCCCTGTCTAAAATACTTCTCCGCAAACTCTGCTGTACGCCCGAAAGAAACACAGCTGATAAAATCAGCATTCGCCTCCCCGTCACGACGGAACCTGCGGTCAACTGCCAGTGTATATCTGGCGATTGCCAGGGCATTTTCTCCTGCGGAATATCTCACCTCAGGATCTCTTGTCAAGCGTCCCATTAAAATTACTTTGTTCATGTAAATACCTCTTCGTTTCTGTTCTGAATGGTTGAACGGGTCAATTAATGGTACTTTCTAAAATCCACTCTGTATAAGATTATGCGTCTTTTCTT
>CAVIGE010000036.1:0-27370 GCA_963642325.1 Prevotella sp. CAG:279 | reverse complement strand
TAATTACATAAAGAGGTGAGCCTATGTATTATTATCCGGTATCAGCTGTGCTGACAGAATGCCTGATCCTTTCTGTTGTGGAACAGCAGGATTCATATGGATACGAGATCAGCCAGACGGTGAAGATGGTGGCTTCGATCAAGGAGTCCACTTTGTATCCGATCCTTCGCAGGCTGGAGACAGGGGGATATCTGACAACATATTCCGAGGAGTTTCAGGGCAGGAAGCGCAAGTATTATTCTATTACAGAAGAGGGACGCGCCCAGCTGGAGTATCTGAGGAAGGAGTGGCGGGAATACCGCGATACCATAGATGATATTGTGGAAGGGAGATTTCGAAAATGACAAGAAATGAATATATGGAGCAGCTGGAGAAGTATCTGAAGCGGCTTCCGAAAGAAGATTATGACAATGCCATTGAGTATTTTTCGGAATATTTTGATGAGGCGGGAGCGGAGAATGAGCAGCAGGTAATGAAGGAGCTTGGAGAACCGAAGGAGGCAGCCAGGGAACTGCTTTTGAATCTTCTGGAGGAAAGTGTCGGGAATAAAAAGGAAAGTACCGGGGAAAAAACAAAAGCTTTACCGAAGGCCCCGGCTTCCGGAAAGAAGCGTTCTCCGGGAAAGATCATTCTTCTGGCATTTCTGGTACTCTGTGCTTCACCGGTAAGTATTGCACTTCTGATGGCAGGGCTTGCAGTACTTGCAGCAGTACTGGTCGTCATTGCGGCCGTGATCTTTTCCATGGCAGTTACCAGTATCGCAACAGTGGCCGGAGGTATCCTGCTGACGGGTGTTGGTATGACCTTGATCCTGAAATCCATATCAGGAGCCTGCATGGTTATTGGCAGCGGATTTCTGATGGCAGGGGTCGGAATTCTTATCGGAATACTTACCATATACATCTGCAAATGGTGTGCAAGGGGAATCGGAAGACTGATAGACAGACTTGTAAGGAAGAAGGTGCACAAGAATGAATAAGATTGCAAAAAAAGCATTAATAACAGGCACAGTGCTCTGTGTGGCGGGAGTCATTCTTTCTACAGCAGGATATTTCGCGGGGGGAAGGGATTTCACATATGTCTCCGATCATCTCTATATATCCGGTGAAGATTCTTCAGAAAAAAATCTTTCGGTTATGGAAAAAGAGCAGATCGATGCTTTTACCAGACTGAATGTGGATTTTGAAGATCTTGATCTGGATATCCGACTTTCGGAAGATGATCATTATTATATGGAATACAGTCTTGCAACAAATGGAAGAAAAGATCCGCTGATCTGGGAGGATAAAGACGGGGAGCTTACTTTAGAACAGCTTTTCTGTAAAAAAATGAAAGCAGAACTTTCCAATGGAGATATGACAGTGGATAAAGGTGTGTTTGAAAGCTTTGAAGCAAAGCTTGAGGATGGAAATCTTCAGATGTGTGACAGCAGCTTTGGCAAAGATGCCGAAATCAGAAATTTCAACGGAGATGTTTTTATAGAAATGAAAAATGGCAGTGCAGCGAAGACAAATATTCATCTGGAAGCGGCAAATGGAGATGTGGATACAGAGGATCTGCCTCAGGGGGACGTTTCCGGTGAAGAGGACATATCTGTGTACGAAAACAAAGCAGACAGTTCAGCCCCGACTCTGAATGTGAAATGTGAGGATGGAGATATTACCTTAACACAAGCCGGGAATTAGAAGATTTCAACGCAGGATTTTTGAAAAAAATTCCTGCGTTTTTTTATCTGAAATGTATTGACAAATCCCTGTACTATGATATAATTCAATCAAATCACAGAAAACATATATAGTTACTAGGAAATAAGGAAATGAAGAAATAAAGACAGGGGATCAAGGAGGATATCACCATGGGTAAAATTTACGGAAGCGCACTGGAACTGATCGGAAACACACCTCTTGTAGAGGTTAAGAATTTAGAGGAGTCCGAGGGACTTGAGGCTACCATTCTTGCCAAACTTGAATATTTTAACCCGGCAGGAAGCGTTAAGGACAGAATCGGTAGGGCAATGATCGAGGATGCAGAAGAGAGAGGCGTTCTGAAACCGGGCGCAACCATCATCGAGCCGACATCCGGTAACACAGGAATCGGACTTGCAGCCATCGCAGCTGCCAAGGGATATAAGACAATCCTCACAATGCCGGAGACCATGAGTGTTGAGAGAAGAAACATCCTGAAAGCATACGGCGCAGAGGTAGTTCTGACAGACGGAGCCAAGGGAATGAAGGGAGCCATTGCCAAGGCAGAAGAGCTTGCCAAAGAAATCCCGGGAAGCTTCATCCCAGGACAGTTCGAGAACCCGGCCAACCCGAAAGCACATGCGGCAACCACAGGCCCGGAGATCTGGAATGACACAGACGGTAAGGTGGATATCTTCGTAGCCGGTGTTGGTACAGGCGGAACGATCACAGGTACAGGCGAGTATCTGAAGAGCCAGAACCCGAATGTGAAGGTTGTAGCTGTTGAGCCGGCTACCTCTCCGGTACTTTCCGAGGGAAAAGCAGGCCCGCATAAGATCCAGGGTATCGGTGCAGGCTTTGTGCCGGATACACTTGATACTAAGGTTTATGATGAGATCATCCCTGTAGAGAACGAGGACGCTTTTGAGACATCCAGGCTCCTTACAAAGAAAGAGGGTATCCTTACAGGTATTTCTTCCGGTGCTGCTCTCTATGCGGCTATCCAGCTTGCAAAACGCCCGGAGAACAAGGGTAAAGTGATCGTAGCTCTTCTTCCGGACAGCGGAGACCGTTACTACTCCACACCACTGTTTACAAAATAATTGATCCGAAAAAAGCTTCGTTTGTCCCGAAGTGAATTCGGCCGGATTATTACGGCGCTCCTGAATGCCTGTTCAAGCAGGCTGCCGGAGCGCCGGTTTTGTTCTTGCGCCCATTGTATCCCGTAACTTTATTGGGTATAATAAAAAACGAAGAAAGCCTATTAACAACGTATAGATTGAAGTATTGGAGGTAAATAGCAGATGAGGATTTCTACAAGAGGAAGATATGCGGTAAGGCTGATGCTGGATCTTGCCACAAACTATACAGGCAAGCCGATCCGTCTGAAGGATGTGGCCAGACGTCAGGAGATTTCAGATAAATATCTGGAGCAGATCATTTCCATTCTGAATAAGGCCGGCTTCGTCCGCAGCGTCCGCGGCCCCCAGGGTGGCTATGCGCTGCAGCAGACCCCGGATAAATATACCATTGGAATGATCTTACGTCTCACAGAGGGAAGCCTTGCCCCGGTGGAATGTCTGGACGACAATGGTGCACTCTGCGACCGTGAGGAGAACTGTGTCACACAGATCCTCTGGAAAAAACTGGATGATGCCATCAAAGATGTTGTGGATAACATCACACTGGAGGATTTAATGAACTGGCAGGCCGTGAAGGCAGATGAGTATGTGATATAAAAAAAGCTGCGAGAGCAGCTTTTTTTATATCATGAGGAAGTAGCGAAGCGGATTCCGAATGTCCGCTTTTTTTTATTTCTTTACTGAAATTTTACAAAACCGCGATTTTATATTTTACCTTCCATTTCTATAATAGCATCTGTAATTAAGCAGTAAGCAAACAAAAATGATCATAGAAAATGAGGAGAAAAAAATCATGAAAAAAAGAATCGCAGGTATTTTAACAGCAGCTTTGATCGGAACTACAGTAATGGGCACAGTGGCAATGGCAGCACCATCCGGAGCGATCGATGTAATTTCCCGTGAGGACGGTTCCGGAACACGTGGAGCATTCGTAGAGCTGTTCGGGATCGAAGAAGAGAAGGACGGCGAGAAGGTTGACATGACAACACAGGAAGCAAGCATCACAAATAACACCGATGTAATGCTTACCACAGTTGCAGGAGATGAGAACTCGATCGGATATGTGTCCTTAGGTTCCCTGAATGATACAGTAAAGGCAGTAAAGATCGATGGGGCAGAAGCAACAGCAGAGAATGTTGCAGATGATACATACAAGGTAGCACGTCCGTTCAATATTGTAACAGGTGAGAAGCTCAGCGATGCAGCACAGGATTTTATCAATTACATCATGAGCTCTGACGGACAGGATATCATCGAAAAAGAGGGCTATATCAAGGTTGACGAGAAGGCAGACGCATACAAAGCAGGCGATGCAGAAGGCAAAGTCGTAGTTATGGGATCCTCTTCTGTAGGCCCTGTAATGGAGAAGCTTGCAGAAGCATACCAGAAAACAAACAAAAATATCACAGTAGAGGTTCAGGTCAGCGACTCCACAACAGGAATCAACAGTGCAACAGAGGGCGTATGTGACATCGGAATGGCATCCCGTGACCTTAAGGACGAAGAGAAAGAGAAAGGCATCGAGTCCACAGCGATCGCAAAGGATGGCATCGCAGTGATCGTGAACACAGACAATGATCTTGAAGAGCTCACAAGCGACCAGGTAAAATCTATTTTCACAGGTGACATCACAGACTGGGAAGACGTTACCAAATAAGATCAGAGGGAAAGGTGTTTTATGAATCATTTAGGAGAAAAGGCCATGAAGATCGTTTTCCTTATTGCGGCCTGTGCATCGGTTCTTGCAGTATTTCTTATCTGCGTGTTCCTTTTTGCAAACGGTCTTCCGGCAATAGGAAAGATCGGCCCCTTAAAATTCCTCTTTGGGACAGAGTGGCGGCCAACAAACGATAAATTCGGAATTCTTCCGATGATCGTGGCAAGTATTTATGTAACAGCAGGAGCCATCCTCATCGGAGTGCCGATCGCGATTTTTACATCTGTATTCATGGCAAGATATTGCCCGAAAAAAATCTACAAACCACTGAAATCCGGTATTGAGCTGATGGCAGGTGTGCCGTCTATCGTATATGGCTATTTTGGCCTGGTTCTCCTGGTACCACTGATCCGCCAGATATTCGGAGGAACCGGAAGCAGTATGCTGGCAGCCTGTATCCTTCTCGGGATCATGATCCTGCCGACCATCATCGGAGTTACTGAGTCCGCAGTACGAAGCGTTCCGGAAAGCTACTATGAAGGTTCCCTGGCACTTGGCGCAACAAAAGAAAGAAGTATCTTTTTTGTCATGCTTCCGGCAGCAAAATCCGGAATCCTGGCAGGCGTGGTTCTTGGAATCGGCCGTGCCATCGGTGAAACCATGGCTGTGATCATGGTAGCCGGAAACCAGCCGCGAATGCCGAAGGGTCTTCTCCAGGGTGTCCGTACCATGACTGCAAACATCGTAACTGAGATGGGATATGCATCAGGCCTTCACAGAGAAGCACTGATCGCAACAGGAGTTGTACTCTTTGTATTTATCCTGATCATTAACTTGAGTCTTTCACTTTTGAACAGGAGGGCGGAGTATGCAAACTAACGTATCTGTGGCCGCTGATCCTGCGGCAGAGGCAACCATGAAAAAAAGAAATACTCTTTCCATAGGAGATCAGCTGAAGTCCTATATCAGCCATCCGGGTGCCGGAATCCTGGCGTTTCTCACACTGCTTGGTGCGGTATTGACCTTTGCGCTTTTGTTCTTTCTGATCGGCTATGTGCTGGTAAAAGGTATCCCCTATCTGAATGCAAGCCTGTTCAGTTTTACCTATACCTCAGACAATGTTTCCCTTCTTCCGTCACTGATCAACACATTGATCATGACGCTGGTATCCCTGGCGATCGCTGCCCCGCTGGGAATTTTTGCAGCGATCTTCCTTGTGGAATATGCAAAAAAAGGCAGCCGTTTTGTAAAGCTGATCCGTATCACAGCAGAGACACTTTCCGGTATTCCATCCATTGTATATGGTCTTTTCGGTATGCTGTTCTTCGTAACTGCACTGCATTGGGGCATGTCCCTTCTTTCTGGTGCGCTGACCATGGTGATCATGGTTCTTCCGCTGATCATGCGTACCTCTGAGGAAGCACTGAAAGCTGTTCCGGATTCCTACCGCGAGGCAAGCTTCGGACTCGGAGCAGGCAAGCTCCGTACCATTTTTACGATCGTACTTCCGTCAGCAGTTCCCGGAATCCTGGCAGGAGTGATCCTTGCCATTGGCCGTGTGGTTGGTGAAACGGCGGCACTTCTTTATACATCCGGTACCGTTGCGGCAGTTCCGGGAAGCCTGATGGGTTCGGGACGTACACTGGCACTTCACATGTATCTGCTCTCCAGCGAGGGACTTCATGTAAACCAGGCATCTGCAACAGCCGTAGTTATTCTGGCTTTTGTGCTTGTCATCAATGGACTGTCCGGTCTGGTAGCCAGAAAAATAGCGAAAGGATAACAACTGATCATGAGTGAAAAGACAAAAATTCTGATAGATAATATGAATCTCCATTACGGAAGCTTTCATGCGCTGAAGGGCATCAACATGGAGATCCCGGAAAAAGAGATTACAGCCTTTATCGGCCCGAGCGGCTGTGGCAAGTCCACACTTCTGAAATCATTAAACCGTATGAACGATCTTGTAGAGGGCTGTACCATCACCGGAAAGGTAGAGCTTGACGGCGAAGACATCTACGGGGACATGGATGTGAATGTTTTGCGTAAGCGCGTAGGCATGGTATTTCAGAAGCCCAATCCGTTCCCGATGAGTATCTATGACAACATTGCATACGGGCCAAGAACACACGGCATCCGTTCCAAGGCGAAGCTGGATGAGATCGTGGAAAAATCTCTCCGGGATGCAGCTATCTGGGATGAGGTCAAGGACCGCCTGAAAAAAAGTGCGCTCGGTATGTCCGGCGGCCAGCAGCAGAGGCTTTGCATTGCCCGCGCCCTTGCTGTACAGCCGGAGGTGCTTCTGATGGATGAGCCGACCTCCGCACTTGATCCGATTTCCACATCCAAGATCGAGGACCTTGCGGTAGAGCTTAAGAAGGATTATACGATCGTTATGGTAACACATAACATGCAGCAGGCAACCCGTATTTCTGACAAGACAGCCTTCTTCCTTCTGGGAGAGGTCGTAGAATTTGCGGATACGGACAAGCTGTTCTCCATGCCTGCGGACAAGCGTACCGAGGACTACATTACAGGAAGGTTTGGTTGATATTATGTCAGAACGTTTTGTAAGACAGCTGGAAGAGCTTCACGTGGAGCTGATCACTCTGGGAAGTCTTTGCGAAAAGGCGATCTCACTTTCTGCAAAAGCCATCCAGGGTGAAGGCGGGATCACACTGATCAATAAGATTTTTGAGACAGAGAAGGAGATCGATGCCCAGGAAAGAGAAATCGAAAATCTCTGTATGAGCCTTCTTCTCCACCAGCACCCGGTTGCAGGAGATCTGAGAGCTATTTCGGCGGCAATGAAGATGATATCGGATATGGAGCGTATCGGGGATCAGGCAGCAGACATTGCGGATCTCTCCAGGCACATTGAAGATAAGGCAGTTACCGGAGATGTGGTCAATATCCGCAAGATGGCCGAGGATACGGTGCGCATGGTGACAGAAAGCGTTGATGCTTTTGTAAAAGGGGACCTGGAGCTGTGCAGACAGGTTATTGATGCAGATGATAAGGTTGACGATGCGTTTAATGAGATCAAGGAGAAGCTGGCAGAGCTTTTAAGTAACGGCAAACCGGATGCCAGACTGGGACTGGATATCCTTATGGCTGCAAAATATTTCGAGCGTATCGGAGATCATGCAGTAAATATTGCAGAGTGGGTAGAATATTCCATCACAGGAGTCCACAGAAGCAGTGCAAGCCACACAGACAATTATCTTTCCGGAGAATGATCATTTTGAGTAAAAAAATCTTCAAGTATATCATGCTGGTCTCATCACTGGTCACAGTGCTGGGACTGGCATTTGTCATTGGAATCCTTTATCATTATTTTCAGGGGCAGCTGATGAGTGAGCTGAAAAAAGAAGCTGCTTATATTTCCCAGGGTGTGGAGAGTGCAGGCACGGATTATCTTGGGCAGCTGGATGTGGAAAATTCCAGGATCACCTATGTGGATGAAAGTGGAAATGTCATCTACGACAGTGAAGCGGATGTGGATGAGATGGAAAACCACGGCCACAGGAGGGAAATCCGTGAGGCAGAGCTGAACGGGGAAGGGGAGGATGTAAGAATGTCATCGACTCTTTCCGAAAAGACGGTGTATTATGCACTGCGCCTTGCCAATGGAAATGTCCTGCGTGTATCCAGTACACAGGATTCGGCATTGTCCCTTCTGGGGCAGCTGATACCGTCCCTGGTCGCGGTCCTGTTTCTTATGCTGATCCTGTCAGGCATGTTTGCGTCCAGGCTTTCACGGAAGGTAGTGGAGCCACTGAACGGGCTGGATCTGGAGCATCCGGAAGAGAACAATGCGTATGAAGAGGTGCAGCCTCTTCTCAGCAGGATACACAGGCAGAACCGTCAGATCCGTCTCCAGCTGGAAGCGGCCAGACGGCAGCAGAAGGAATTTGCCATTATTACGGAAAATATGCAGGAGGGACTTCTTGTGATCGACCGCTACACCATGATCCTTTCCTGTAACTCGAGCGTCGGGCGGCTTTTCAAGGTGCAGATGACCCGGACCGGGGACAGTGTCTATTCCATTAACCGTTCTGAGAAATTCCGTCAGGTTGTGGAGAAGGTTCTGGAAGGAAAGCACGAGGATCGGATCCTTCGTCTGGATGGCAGTGACATTCAGGTGATCGCCAATCCTGTCACTAGGGAAAATAACACAGAGGGTGCGGTGATCCTTCTTGTTGATGTTACCGAAAAGGTTGAACGGGAACAGCTTCGGAGAGAATTTTCTGCAAATGTTTCCCATGAGCTGAAAACACCGCTTACTTCTATCTCCGGCTTTGCTGAGATCATGCAGGACGGATTTGTGAAGGATGAGGATGTAAAGGCTTTTGCGGGGCGGATCTACAGGGAAGCCCAGAGGCTGATCCGTCTGGTGGGAGATGTGATCCGGATCTCACGGCTGGATGAAGGCGGCATTCCGTACCAGTGGGAAAAGCTTGACCTTTACAGCCTGACGCATGATCTTTTTTCCACCCTGCATGATGCGGCCGGGAAGCAGGAGGTACATCTGTACATGTCGGGCGGGAGCCTTGTGCTGGATACAGTACCTACTATAATGGAAGAAATTCTTTATAACGTCTGTGATAATGCCATAAAATATAACAGGCGTGGAGGCGAAGTATCGGTGAAGCTTGAAGATCGGCAGGAGTTTGTACGCGTGAGGGTGCAGGATACCGGGATTGGCATTCCGAAGGAAGACCAGGAGCGCATCTTTGAGCGTTTTTACCGGGTGGACAAGAGCCATTCCAAAGAGATCGGGGGAACCGGACTGGGACTTTCCATTGTAAAGCATGGGGTGAGCACCCTGGGCGGACATCTGTGGCTTGTAAGTGAACCGGGGCAGGGGACAGAGATTACCATGGAATTTCCGAAGCATCATATGGAGAAAGAAGCAGCAGCGGAATAAACAAACGCCGCTGCTTTTTTTATGCCTGCCTGGTTTGACAGACAGAAACAAGTGTGCTATCTTAGGTGATAATCTGAGAGCTCAGAAGCCTTACTGAGCTGTTGTGTTATATTGAGGGGAATAAAATTATGATACAGGCAATTATTTTACTGGTGTTCCTGATTTTTGTGAATTCTGTTTTTGCAGGTGCGGAGATCGCAGTCCTGTCCATGAATGAAGTGAAGATGAGGGAGCTGGCAGAGGCCGGGGATCACCGTGCACAGATACTGATGAGAATTACAGAACAGCCGGCACACTTTATGACTGCCATCCGTGTGACTGTTACCCTAGCCGGATTCCTGCAGAGTGCTTTTGCAGCGGAATATTTTGCGCAGCCTCTGGCGGCAGTTATTTTGAATGCAGACGCAGATATACCACAGAATGTTCTGAAAATAGTCTGCATGATCATCGTGACTGTTCTTCTTTCCTATGTAAGCCTTCTGTTTGGGGAACTGGTGCCGAGACGGCTGGGAATGAAGAATGCAGATGAGCTGTCCTTGCGGCTTGCAGGGCTTCTTCGGGCTGTACTTATCGCCATATGGCCGATGACGGCACTTCTCACTGCAACAGCCGGTGTCATTCTTCACCTTATGGGGATCAAACCGGAGGAAAAAGAGGAGCAGGAGACAGAGGAAGAGATCCGTCTGCTGCTTACAGAGGGAAATGAGCAGGGCAGCATCCAGCAGGAGGAGAGCGAGATGATCCAGAATGTTTTTGACCTGGATGATACCACGGCGGATGAGATCTGTACACACAGACGGGATGTGGTCGTTCTCTATATGGAGGATTCCGATGAGAAATGGGAGCAGGTGATCAGAGAGAACCGTCACACCTTCTATCCTGTATGCGGAGAAGATGAGGATGATATTGTATACATTCTGGATACCAGGGATTATTTCCGGATGGATAACAGAACCAGGGAGTCTGTTCTTTTGCATGCCTGTTATCCGCCGTTTTTTGTACCGGAATCCATGCGTGCAAACCTGATCTTCAGGGAAATGCGCGAGAAACGTGATTATTTTGCGGCGGTTCTGGATGAGTACGGATGCTTTGTGGGAATCGTTACCCTGCATGATCTGGTGGAAACCCTGGTGGGCGATATTGATGACAGAACGGATCTGCCGAAGCCGGATGATATCGAGAAAACCGGCGAGCATATCTGGAGGGTGCAGGGCGGTGCCATCCTTGACGATGTGGCAGAGGCTGTGGGCATTGAGCTTCCGGTGGAAAAATATGACACCTTCAGCGGCTTTGTCTGTGGTGTTCTGGAACGTGTACCGGAGGACGGCGAGCAGTTTCGCTGTCATTGGAAAAATATGGAGATTGTAGTGAACCAGGTCAGAAACCACACCGTTGCAGAGGGACTCGTCCACGTTTTGCCCCGGGGAAAAGATGAGACAGAAACAGAAAAACAACAGTGAATCTGGTTGGATTCCACTTGTGTTTTCGCTTGAAAGACCGATAATTTTGTGACATAATAAGAAAACAGCCTGAGGAATGCTTTAACAGGGGGAGAGGAAATGCCAGGTTTTACTAGAAAGGTCATACTGCAGACATTGACACAGCTCATGGATGAGAAGCCATTGTCAAAGATCACTGTGAAGGACATCGTAGAGAGATGTGGCGTGAACAGGAACACGTTTTATTATCATTTCAGAGATATCCCGGATGCAGTTGAGGCAGTTGTGCAGGATGAGCTTGATGACATCATAAAGAATCACCGGGAGCCGGAATCAATCAGCGACTGTATGGAAATACTGGTCAATGCGGTCCAGAAGAACCAGAAGGCGATGCTGCACCTTTACGGTTCCATCCAGAGAGATGTTTTTGCGGACTATCTGAACTGTGCCGCAGAACACATTGTAGAAGAGCTGATCGACAAGGTCTGGGGAGATGCAGAAGGAGATGCCGGGGACAGACGACTGGTGATCCGGTATTATAAATGCGTATTTGTGGGGGTGATCCTGGACTGGCTGAGGCATGATATGAATTATGATATTCTGGAGGACATGCATAAGCTGGAAAAGATCTACCAGAAGAACCTGACAATACAGTATCAACAGCTTCATGGCAGAGTGCGGTCTGCGAAATAAATAAGGAATATCCGTCCGGTGAGATGGTTAAATCAGAGTCAGTGTCTGAAATTTGGGCACTGGCTCATTTTTGTCTGTTTTTTTTCAGGATTTTCGGAGTTATAATCCAGAATAGTAATTGAGAAAAAATTATCAGGGAGGGACGTATGGATGGTCTGAAGCAGTTGAAAATTGTAAAAAATATCTATATTGTTATGTCATTGCTGTTTTGTGTGCTTGGCATTTTTCTGATAGCAAGGCCGGAGAGTTCGATAAGAATGCTGTGTATCATGATGGGAGTCATGCTGATACTGTATGGTGCCATCAAGATTACCGGGTATTTCACAAGAGATGCCTTCTGTCTGGCATTTCAGTTTGACCTGGCCTTCGGGATACTTCTGATCGCGGTGGGCGTGATCATGATCGCCAGAAGAAATTTTGCAGTGGATCTTATTTTTTCCGTATTCGGAATCCTGATCCTGGCAGATGCCCTGTTCAAGATCCAGATGTCCATTGATGCAAAAAAATTCGGTCTTGTCCTGTGGTGGCAGATCCTGGTGGTGGCCCTGGCAACAGGCGTGATCGGAATCCTGGTTTTTATCAGGCCGTTTGAAGCAGCAACTGTAATGATGATGCTGGTAGGCTTTTCCATTTTGCTGGAGGGTCTTCTGAATCTGTGGGTGGCGATCCTGACGATCAAGATCATCAAGGACAGGCTGTAGACATAAAATAGAGAATAACCATTTTACTTTAGGATGACAACATAAGGAGGAAACAAAGTATGGGAATCGTAGACAAAGCAAAACAGGCAGCACTCACAGCTACTGTGACAAAAGCACTGGAGTATCTTGAGAAGGATCCGGAAACAAATATACCGAAGATCATGGAGATGGTAGACAAGGTGACACCGGAAGACTGGTATGCCGGCCAGAGAGCCGCGATCCGTCATTCCATTGAGGAAAAGGATAACTGGTATCAGCTGATCCTTCGTATGTACCAGCTGGATCCGGGAGTCCGTCAGACCTTCTTCCGTAACTTCATCGTAAATGCCAGCCTCAAGGGAAGCGCGACACAGCAGAAGGTTTCCGCAGAGAACGACTGCAATGTACCGTGGGCGATCCTTCTTGACCCTACCAGTGCATGTAATCTTCACTGCACAGGATGCTGGGCAGCAGAGTATGGCCATAAGCTGAACCTTGATCTTGAGACTATTGATTCTATTGTGAAACAGGGGAAAGAGCTTGGAACCTATATGTACATCTATACAGGCGGTGAGCCGCTTGTCCGCAAAAAAGATCTGATCAGGATCTGTGAGATGAACCCGGACTGTGAGTTCCTTTCCTTTACAAACGGAACCCTGATCGATGAGGAGTTCTGTCAGGAAATGCTCCGTGTGAAGAACTTTGTTCCGGCGATCAGCCTTGAGGGAACAGAAGCAACCACAGACGGCCGCCGTGGAGATGGTGTATACCAGAAGGTTATGCACGCCATGGAGCTTCTGAAGAGCCACGGACTTCCGTTTGGTATTTCCACATGCTACACATCGGCTAACGTTGAGGCTGTAAGCAGCGAGGAGTACTTTGACCATCTGGTTGAGTGCGGAGCTTATTTTGCATGGTTCTTCCATTACATGCCGGTTGGAAATGACGCGGCAGCAGATCTTCTTCCGACACCGGAGCAGAGAATCAAGATGTATGACAGTGTCCGTAAATTCCGTGCAACAAAATCTCTCTTCACCATGGATTTCCAGAATGATGCAGAGTATGTAGGCGGATGTATCGCAGGTGGCCGCCGTTACCTTCATATCAATGCAAACGGCGATGTTGATCCCTGTGTATTTATCCACTTCTCCAACGCAAACATCAAAGAGAATACGCTTCTTGAGGCACTGAAGAGTCCGATCTTCATGGAGTATCATAAAGGACAGCCGTTCAATAAGAATATGCTTCGTCCGTGCCCGATGCTTGAAAATCCAGAGCTTCTCCGAAAGATGGTTGAGCGTTCCGGTGCGAAATCCACAGATCTTCAGTCTCCGGAAACAGCAGAGCATCTCTGTGCGAAGTGCGATCATTACGCAGAGGTATGGAAAAAACAGGCGGATGAACTCTGGAGCGAGAGCCAGGAGAGAAAAGCAGCAAAAAAAGAGACAACCTGCTAATTATTACTTGATATAGATGTCGGGATAATGTATAATGAACCCGTTTTTCAGGAGTCTGAATAACAGTTCAGATAAGAGTGTCCGAATAATCACGGACATGATACGTGTGCTGACAGATAACAGGGCGGTTATATTCAGCGATGGATATAGCTGCCCTCTTTTTATTCCATAGAGGATTACTCCGTAATGTTCCAAAAGGGTGGAAGCTATGGCATCAGGTTATCGTCAGGGCATAGGGAAAGAAAGGATGGATTCATTATGGAAAAACAGGAAACAAACACAGCCAGCCCTTATGAGCTGGACGGCCGCCCACCTCTTAAGGTGGCCATTCCCCTTGGTCTGCAGCATGTGCTTGCCATGTTCGTGGGTAATCTTACCCCGCTTCTGATCATCACGGCAGCCTGCGGAATCGAAGCAGGAGGGGATCTTCAGGTTGCATTACTTCAGAATGCAATGCTGATCGCAGGAATTGTCACACTTGTACAGGTCTTTACGATCGGACCGGTTGGTGGCAAGCTTCCTATTGTTATGGGAACCAGCTCTGGTTTCATTGGTGTATGTCAGAGCGTTGCCGGAGTCATGGGCAATGGAATCGCAGCCTATGGCGCGATCATGGCAGCCAGCTTTCTCGGAGGTCTTTTTGAGACGGTCCTGGGAGGCTTTCTGAAGCCTTTGAGAAGATTTTTCCCATCGGTTGTAACTGGTACAGTTGTACTTTCAATCGGTCTTTCACTGATCAGCGTGGGAATCAGCTCCTTTGGCGGCGGAAGCTCTGCCAAGGATTACGGCTCCGTTGAAAACCTTTTTGTGGGCTTCGTGGTTCTGGTCGTGATCATTGCACTGAAGCATGGTACAAAAGGTTTCACAAGCTTTTCTTCCATTCTCATTGGTATTATCGTGGGATATGTTCTGGTAAGTATCATGGCCATGGTACTTCCGACAACATTTACATATGTAGATGACACAGGTGCCACTGTGGAGGCTACAAAGGCATGGGTTCTGAACTGGGACAAGGTTGCCCAGGCAAAATGGTTTGCAGTACCGGCACTGATGCCTGTAAAATGGGTATTTGATGCCCGTGCGATCGTTCCGATCATGATCATGTTTATTGTAACGGCAGTTGAGACAGTCGGAGATATCTCCGGAATCACAGAGGGTGGTCTTGGAAGAGAGGCTACGGATAGGGAACTCTCCGGTGGTGTTATGTGTGACGGTCTTGGATCTTCCTTCGCCGCACTGTTCGGTGTGCTGCCGAATACCTCATTCAGCCAGAACGTCGGTCTGGTTGCCATGAACAAGGTTGTAAACCGTTTCTGTATCGCTACAGGCGGAATCTTCCTGATCGCGTGCGGACTGTTCCCGAAGCTTGCTGCGCTGATCTCCATCATGCCGCAGAGTGTTCTGGGCGGTGCTGCTGTTATGATGTTCTCCTCTATTGTTGTCAGCGGTATCCAGCTGATCACCAAATGGCCGGTAGGACCTCGTAACGTTACCATCGTTTCTGTTGCACTTGGTCTTGGATATGGACTTGGTTCCAACACGGCGATCCTTGTTCATCTGCCGCAGGCAGTCAGCCTGATCTTCGGTGGTTCCGGTATTGTACCGGCGGCGGTATTTGCAATTATTCTTAATATCGTGCTTCCTAAGGATGAGAAGACGGATGTTGAGAGAGCTGAGGAAATGTTAGAGAAAGTTAAGAATAAATAAGAAGTTGTAAGAATAAAAAGAGTTTTTTTCTTTTTTGGAGACTGTTGGACTTTATTGGTCTGGCGGTCTCTTTTTTATATGTGGGAAATTGTTTTTTGGAGAAAGGGGCTGCTTTTTGAAGCGTGGAAGGTTGCGAGGAGGGGAGGCACTCATAGTTGCGAAGGCCGTTTCCCCTCCTCGCGCTCCTCCCCTCTGGCCACGCAGTTGTTCCGGGGTGGTGATTTGTTGGGGGTGGACGGGAAAGCGGCCCGCCTGGCGGGCCTGTTCCCTGGGAGTGAGAAAAATATGTGACGTAGTTTATTTGTCTGTGGTATAGTATGTTGTATGTATGACTTTAAAAATTGGAGGCGGACAGGATGGGAAAACCGGTGATTAGATTTAAGAGATTTGAGGATGAGTGGGAAGAGCGGAAGTTGGGGGAATTATATACAGAACGTAATGAGCGGGGCAATGATTCCTTACAAATTCTTTCTGTTTCTATTCATTCAGGAGTTTCAGATGGCGAATTGGATGCGGAAAATTTAGGGAAGATAGTGCGAAGAAGTGAAGACAAATCAACCTATAAACATGTATATGAGGGCGATTTGGTTTTTAACATGATGCGTGCCTGGCAAGGAGCAATTGGAGTAGCAAAAAGCGAAGGTATGATAAGCCCTGCATACATTTCTGCTATTCCGGGTGTGAAGCTTTATCCATTATTTATGAACTATCTTTTGCGCAGAAAAGAAATAATAGGACAAATCAATAATTTATCTTATGGCGTTACAGATTTTCGGAAAAGATTATATTGGGATTCTTTTGTGAAAGTAGTCTGTAACATACCCGGTGTAGAAGAACAGGAGAAGATTGCTGAATATTTTGAAAACCTCGACCGCCTTATCACCCTTCATCAACGAAAGTGCGAAGAGACGAAAATCCTGAAAAAATACATGCTTCAAAAAATGTTCCCACAAAATGGCCAGTCTGTTCCGGAAATCAGATTTTCTGGGTTTACTGAAGATTGGGAACAGCGTAAGTTGGGGGAACTGGCTGAAATAGTCGGTGGTGGAACGCCAAGTACGAGTGTAAATTCATATTGGGATGGCGAGATTGATTGGTATGCTCCAGCGGAAATTGGTGAGCAAATTTATTTGGAATCCAGTCAGCGAAAAATAACGGAGGAAGGTCTAAATAAGAGTTCTGCAAAGATGCTCCCAGTAGGGACGGTTCTGTTTACATCCCGTGCAGGTATCGGGAAAACCGCTATTTTGTTAAAGGAAGGCTGTACGAATCAAGGCTTTCAGTCTATTGTTCCGAATAAGGAAAAATTAGATTCATACTTTATTTTTACAAGGTCTGAGGAACTTAAGAGATATGGTGAGACTGTCGGTGCAGGTTCAACATTTGTTGAGGTGTCTGGAAAACAGATGGCTAATATGGAACTGATGATACCGACTACGATGCAAGAACAGCAGAAAATCGGAGCATATTTCAAGCAGCTCGACCACCTCATCACTCTTCACCAGCGTAAGTGCGAAGAACTCAAAAATATTAAGAAATTCATGCTGCAAAAAATGTTCCCAAAAGAAAAATAAAAAACACATATCCACAACGCGGAACGCAGAACAACTGCGTGCCCAGAGGGGAGGAGCGCGAGGAGGGGAAACGGGCTTCGCAACTCCGAGTGCCTCCCCTCCTCGCAACTCAGCCACACGCCAAAGTGCCGCCTACTGCGCAACTCAGCCACACGCCAAAGTGTCGCTCACCGCGAGGCACCGCCCCATCAGGATAGCACAACATCCCGGTTCTACCGTGCAGAACTCCATCTACCAGACGCGCCGCAAGGCAGCACCAGACCACTCTCTGTAACAGGAAGCCCAATCTCCTGAGACTCCACATTGCCCTTCCAGGGTTTTAATTCCGTAGCCAGCATATAAGTCAGTACAGCCGGAGCAAGACCCGTAGTATAGGAATTCACCAGGAAAAAAAGCGGATCATTGCTGAGGATCTTCGTACAAAGTTTGATCAGCGGATGGATCGCATCCTCGATCTTCCAGATCTCACCTTTAGGGCCACGTCCATAAGAGGGCGGGTCCATGATGATCGCATCATAATGATTTCCACGGCGGAGCTCACGCTGCACGAACTTTACACAGTCGTCCACAAGCCAGCGGATTGGTGCGCCGGAAAGTCCGGATGCAGCAGCATTTTCTTTTGCCCAGTTTACCATACCCTTGGAGGCATCCACATGAGTAACAGAAGCACCGGCAGCCGCAGCGGCCAGGGTAGCCCCGCCGGTATAGGCAAAAAGATTCAGCACCTTGACCGGGCGGCCGGCCTTACGGATCTTTTCACCAAACCAGTCCCAGTTCACAGCCTGTTCTGGAAAAAGTCCCGTATGCTTGAAGCTGAACGGCTTCAGATTAAAAGTAAGGTCTCCGTAATGGATATCCCACTGGTGCGGAAGGTCAAAGAACTCCCATTCGCCGCCGCCGCGGCTGCTTCTGTGATAATGGCCGTTCATATGCTTCCAGCCACGGTTCTTACGGGGAGTATCCCAGATAACCTGCGGGTCCGGACGAACCAGAAGATAATCTCCCCAGCGTTCCAGCTTCTCTCCCTTCGATGTATCGATAACTTCATATTCTTTCCATCCATCTGCAATCCACATGACGTTTCATACCTCTTTCATAGTAATTTATATAATGATGTCAGGGTCTGCCCTCTGACTTGAGTTTTTTCCAGTATAGAGGAAAAATGCAGGCCATGCAAGAGAACAGGAGGATTTTCCACGAAAGATTTGACAATAACGCTTTTCCATACTAAAATGTACGCAGAGATTTTCTGCCAGGATATCGGATGCCCGCTTCTGCGAAACAGTGGCAGTTTTTTATGGCATGGGGAATTACTCCGTAAGGTTCCCGTGACATAAGAGCAGAAGAATTTCAGCAGATATTTCTTGAGGGAAAACTGAAGGCGTGAACACAGCAACCGCAGATTAAACTGTGGGCAAAAAGAGGAGAAGCAAACACATGAAAAAATATTGTGAGATGAGCAGGGAAGAGTTACTCGACTTAAAGAAAGAACTGGACCGCAAGTTTGACGAGATCAAAGCAGAAGGCCTGGCACTGGATATGTCCCGTGGTAAACCGGCACCGGATCAGCTTGACCTTTCCATGAAAATGATGGAAGTACTTGCGGGCGATGCAGACCTGAAATGTGAGACTGGCGTGGACTGCCGAAACTATGGTGTGATCGACGGAATCCCGGAAGCCAAGAGACTTCTCGGAGAGATGTCCGAGGTTGAGCCTGAGAACATCATCATCTATGGCAACTCCAGCCTGAATGTAATGTTTGATACGATCGCACGTTCCTATTCCCACGGCGTTATGGGCAATACACCATGGTGCAAGCTTGACAGGGTGAAATTCCTCTGTCCGGTACCTGGATATGACCGCCATTTCAAAATTACAGAATTTTTCGGAATTGAGATGATCAATATTCCAATGTCTCCGGAAGGCCCGGATATGGACATGGTTGAGAAATATGTAAATGAAGACCCGGAAGTAAAAGGAATCTGGTGTGTTCCGAAATATTCCAATCCACAGGGCTACACCTATTCCGAGGAAACCGTTAAGCGTTTTGCACATCTGAAACCGGCAGCACCGGACTTTCGTATTTTCTGGGATAACGCATACAGCATCCATCATCTCTATGATGACAACCAGGATTTCCTTCTTGAGATTCTTGACGAATGCGCGAAGGCAGGAAACCCGGATATTGTTTACAAATTTACTTCAACCTCAAAGGTAAGCTTCCCTGGTTCCGGTATTGCAGCAGTTGCGGCATCCAAAGCGAACCTGGATGACTTCCGTAAATATATGACAGTACAGACCATCGGACACGACAAGCTGAACCAGCTCCGCCACGTTCGTTTCTTCAAAGATATCAATGGACTGCATGCGCACATGAAAAAACATGCAGACATCCTTCGCCCGAAATTCGAGATGGTTCTTGAAACACTGGATAAAGAGCTTAACGGACTTGGGATCGGAGAATGGACTAGACCGCACGGTGGATATTTCATTTCCTTTGATGCAATGGAAGGCTGCGCGAAAGCAATCGTTGCCAAAGCAAAAGAGGCCGGAGTTGTCATGACAGGTGCCGGAGCAACCTATCCATATGGAAAGGACCCGAAAGACAGCAACATCCGTATCGCACCGAGCTATCCAAGCCCGGAGGAGCTTGGCAAAGCAGCAGAGGTATTTGTCCTCTGCGTGAAGCTTGTGAGCGTGGAAAAACTTCTGGAGAAATAAATTTAGCACATCAGACTGCCCGGTATTTCAGTAACAGCAATACCGGGCAGTCATAAACTATCGGAGAGAATAATCTTATGGGTGAGGAAAAACCAAAAATGAAAACCGGTAAAAAAGTGGTCATTGCACTGATCATCATCCTGCTGGCACTCACAGCAGCAGCGTATGGATATGGTGTATATTATTTTACAGACCATTTTCTGCCGGGATCACAGGTGAACGGTTTTAACTGTTCTTACAAAACTGCAGATGAAACAGAAGAGCTTCTTGCAAAAGAGGTTCAGGCCTACGTTTTAACAGTAGAGACAAGAAACAATGGAAAAGAAAGCATCACGGCAGAAGAAGCCGGACTTGTATACAAGCCGGACGGGGCTGCGGCGAAGCTGATCCGGAAGCAGGACCGCTATAAATGGTTTCTGGCCTTCAACCAGAAGAAAAAATACAAACTGGAAACAGAGACCATCTATGACGATGACAAGAAACTCACCAAAGCTGTAAAAAGCCTGAAATGCATGCAGAAGGACAACATGGAGGAGCCGACAGATGCCTGCATCAGGGATAATGGCGAGACCTACGAGATCCAGGCAGAGCAGGAAGGTACAACCCTGGATACCAAAAAAGTACAGAAGGTGATCCGTGCGGCAGTTTCCGCAGGAGATACCACGGTGAATCTTGAGAAGAAAGACTGCTACAAGAAGCCTTCTGTATACAAGGACGACGAGACACTGAAAAAAGACTGCGACCAGATGAACAAGCTTACCAGCTGTGTGATCACCTATGATTTTTCCGACCGCTCCGAACAGCTGGACCGCAATACCATCAAGGACTGGCTTACAAAAGACGAAAACGGGGACTATACCGTTGATAAGAACCAGGTTGCAGCTTATGTGAACAATCTTGGATACAAATATGATACGTTTGGATGTACAAGAACCTTTAATACCTATGATGGCCGTCAGAAAACAATCAAAGGCGGTGATTATGGCTGGGCTATCGACCAGACGACCGAGACAGACTGGCTTTACAATGCCATTCTTGCCGGGACCACAGAGGTGAGACAGCCGGCATACGCTTACAGCGGACTCTGCCGTGACACCAATGACATTGGAAATACCTATGTAGAGATTGACCTTACCAATCAGAGAATGGTATTTTATAAGGATGGACAGCTTCTGGTAGATACGCCTGTAGTAACCGGATGCATTAAGAAGGGACATGGAACACCAACCGGCTGTTTTGCCCTGGATGCCAAGCGGTCCCCGGCTGTTTTGAAGGGAACGGGCTATTCAGCACCTGTTACATACTGGATGCCTTTCTCCGGAGGCGTTGGGATCCACGATGCGACGTGGAGATCAAAATTCGGAGGCCAGATCTACATCACAAACGGTTCCCACGGCTGTGTAAACACACCGAAGGATCAGGCAGCGATCATTTATAATAATATTAGTGTAGGAGTACCGATAGTAGTATATGAATAAAAGATTAAAAGAAATATTAAAAGAATACGAAGAAAGAAAACACAAAATTTTCAGGGGAGATGAAAATATGAATATCGTTGTATTGGCAGGCGGAACCAGTACAGAAAGAGAAATCTCCATTGTAACAGGAACCGGTGTCTGCAAAGCACTGCGCCAGAAAGGTCACAATGCCATTCTCGTGGATGTTTTCTGCGGACTGGAGCCTGTAGACTGGGATGAACCATTCGGAGATAAGGATTATGAGGTGGATTCAGCAGCAGAATATATGAGAAGCTTTGACGATGACCTTGCGGACATCCGGCGCACGAGAAGAAGCTTTTTCGGACCGAATGTACTGGAGCTTTGTCAGGCTGCGGACATTGTATTCATGGGACTTCACGGAGCCAACGGAGAGGACGGAAAGGTCCAGGCAACCTTCGACCTTCTGGGAATCCGCTACACAGGAACCGGATATTTAAGCAGTGCCCTTGCCATGGATAAGGGGCTTACCAAGAAGATCTTCCTTATGGACGGGGTGCCGACCCCGAAGGGTGTTTCCATGCTGAAAGAAAACTGTACCAGAAACATCCAGGATCTTGGCATGGAGTTCCCTGTTGTTGTAAAAACATGCTGCGGTGGTTCCAGCGTAGGCGTTTACATTGTAAACAACCAGAAGGAATATGAGGATGCCATTGACGGTGCTTATTCTTATGAGGATGAAGTAGTTGTTGAGGAATATATCAAGGGCCGTGAATTTTCCGTTGCAGTTGTAGATGGCAGAGCTTATCCGATCATCGAGATCGCACCGAAGCAGGGCTTCTATGATTACAAGAACAAATATCAGGCAGGTTCCACAGTAGAGACCTGTCCGGCGGAGCTTTCACAGGAGCTTACCGAGAAGATGCAGCATTATGCGGAGGCTGGCGCAAAAGCCCTCTGTATTGAAGGCTATGCGCGTTTTGACTTCATGATGAAGGAGAACGGTGACATGTACTGCCTGGAGGCCAACACGCTTCCGGGAATGACACCGACCAGCCTGATCCCGCAGGAAGCAAAGGCACTCGGAATCGATTATCCGGATCTCTGCGAAGAGCTGATCCGTATTTCCCTCAGGAAATATAATAAATAAGGATTATATCTATGAAAAATCTTACTTTGGAAAATATCACAAAAGTCTGCGGCGGCATCTACCACGGACCGCAGGAGAAGCTTCAGGAAGAAGTGACAGCTATTACAACAGACAGCCGCAGGGTAGAAAAGGGCGGCCTTTTTGTGCCGGTCGTAGGAGAGCGGGTGGATGCACACCGTTTTATTCCCCAGGTTATGGAGGCAGGTGCACTTGCATCGTTGTCCGAGCGTGTTCTTGAGGGGGCTGTTCATCCCTATATCCAGGTGGAGTCCTCTCTTCAGGCAGTGAAGGATATTGCGGAATTTTATCTGGAACAGCTGAATATTCCGGTAGTCGGAATTACAGGAAGTGTTGGAAAAACCAGCACAAAAGAGGTGATCGCCTCTGTATTGAAGGAGAAATACCGCACCCTCAAAACCCAGGGCAATTTTAACAATGAGCTGGGACTGCCGCTGACGGTATTCCGTCTTCGCGATGAGGATGAGATCGCAGTTCTGGAAATGGGAATCAGTGATTTTGGTGAAATGACCCGCCTTGCAAAAATTGCGAAGCCGGATACCTGCGTGATCACGAATATCGGAACCTGCCATCTTGAGAATCTTGGAGACAGAGACGGTGTCCTAAGAGCCAAGACAGAGATCTTCCGGTATGTAAAAAAGAATATCGTACTTAACGGTGATGACGATAAGCTTTCCACTGTGAAGGAAAATAACGGGATCAGGCCGGTATTTTTCGGGACCGGGGAGAACTGTGCAGTTACCTGTGAGAACGTAGAAAGCCGGGGCCTGAAAGGAATGAGCTGCGATATCTGTATCAAAGGTGAGCTGGCAGAGGGTGGAGAAGAGCATTTCCATGTGGACATTCCCATGCCTGGCCGTCATATGGTATCCAATGCACTGGCCGCTGCAGCCATCGGCAGGATTTACGGCCTTACGGCAGAGCAGATCAGGAAGGGGATTGAGAGCCTGGAGCCGGTAAGCGGCCGGTTCAATATGATCGAAACAGAGAAATTCATGATCGTAGACGACTGCTACAATGCCAATCCAATGTCCATGAAGGCTTCCCTGGATGTTCTGCAGGACGGGCTTGGCAGAAAGGTAGCCATCCTGGGAGACATGGGTGAGCTTGGGACTGATGAAGTGGCACTTCACGAGGGCGTAGGCGTTCATGCCGGACACTGTAAGATTGATGTCTGCATCTGTGCAGGCTCTCTTGCGGCACACATCGCAGAAAAAGCCAGACAGACCAATCCGGACTTGACCGTGATCTGGGAGAAAGACCTGGAAAGCCTTCTTGCCAGCCTGAAAAGTTATGTAAAGCAGGGAGATACCATCCTTGTAAAGGCATCGCATTTCATGAAATTCGAAAATGTAGTCAAAGCACTGCAGGAAATGTAAAAAAACGGAAAACAGGGCAAGCATTTGACGAACGAAAACTGTTTCCAGATACACCCTTGGGAGTTATACTATTATTAAAAAAGGGAGGGTATTATGCTGGAAACGATCATGTGGCTGGATATCCCGCTTTACGCCATGGCTTCTTTTGGGTGCATCGGCGGATTTGGGATGCTGGCAACAAACCTTACCTACAGAAGAATGCTCCGAAATACGCAGAGATTACAGAACCTGAAGGAAAAATGGCTGAACATGTGGAAATCAAGAGACCGGCTTCTTCACAGAATGAACCGTTTCGTGTGGTATCCATCCCTGTTCAGTACCTTCCTTCTGGTTCTGTCTGTTTTTCTGAACAACAGATCTGGTCACGCGGATGGCCTGCCTATGCTGTATCTCTATATAGGTACAGCTGTGCCGACAGTGCTGCTGCTTCTGAGACAGGCACTGGATTTTTCTTATAAAGAAGAGCTGGTGATGGCATCCCTGGCAGATTATGTGGAACAGGTCCGTACCTGGGTAGAAGAGATTCCCGCTCCGGAGAAGAAGGATCCTGTTTTGCAGGAGGAGATCGTGGATAAGATCACCAGGAGCATCCGCCAGACAGCGGCAACAGGAAGCCACTTCAGCAAGATGCTTTCTCCGGAGGAGGAAGAGATCATGAAGGAGATCATAAGGGAATTTATAAATATGGAATAAAAAAGCTCTCCGGCAGATACATTTTTCTGTACTCTGCCGGAGAGTCTTTTAATAGATGAGGAGTTTATCCGGTAAGGACATCAACCCATGGAGATCGGGCCGCCGCGAAGCTTTCCGGCGGTGGTGATCCTCTTGATCGCAACCATATAAGCTGCCATACGAAGAGTAACCTTTTTCTCCTGGCTGAGGGCATAAACCTCGTTGAATGCAGTAAGCATGATCTTCTGGAGCATCTTGTTGACTTCATCAAGATCCCAGGTAAGGTTCTGGATATTCTGAACCCACTCAAAGTAGGAAACAACAACACCGCCTGCATTGGAAAGGATATCCGGGCATACGATGATTCCCCTGGAATTCAGGATCTCATCAGCTTCAACAGAGGTTGGGCCGTTGGCAGCTTCGATGATCAGCTTCGCCTGGATACGTCCGGCATTATCCGCTGTGATCTGGTTCTCAAGGGCAGCCGGGATGAGGATATCACATTTGCAGGTGATAAGGCCGTCATTGTCAATATGTGAAACGCCCTCTGCCTCGTATTTATCGAGCGTATTTCCCTCAGAGATAAATTTACGGATAGCCGGAATGTCAAGTCCGTCCTCACAGTAAAGTCCGCCTGTGTAATCGCTGACCGCAACCACCTTCTGACCGTTCTCATAAAAGATCTCAGCGGCAGTTCCGCCAACATTTCCCATACCCTGGACTGCGATGGCAGCGTTGGCAGGATCGATATTATTTTTTTCCATACACTGGTAAGCGATAATGGTAACGCCACGTCCGGTAGCCTCTACACGGCCCACAGAACCGCCGATCTCAATGGGTTTACCGGTGACAACGCCTGGAACCGTATGGCCTGTGAACATGCTGTAGGTATCCATGATCCATGCCATAACCTCACCGTTCGTATTAACATCCGGAGCGGGAATATCCTTATCCGGTCCGATGATCGGAAGAATACGGGTTGTATAACGGCGGGTAAGACGGATCAGCTCAGCTCTGGAAAGCTTGGACGGATCAACCTTGATGCCACCCTTGGCACCGCCGTAGGGAATATTTACAACTGCACATTTAAAGGACATCCATGCAGCAAGAGCCTTAACCTCGTCCATATCGGAATTCTGATGGTAACGGATACCACCCTTGCACGGGCCACGTGCGCTGGAATGCTGAACGCGGTATCCCTCGAACACCTTGATGGAACCATCGTCCATGCGGATCGGGATAGAAACCTTAAGCTCACGTTCCGGGTAGCAAAGAGTTGCGTAATCTTCATAACGAAGACCCAGTGCCTCTGCAGACTGTTTCAGGACAGAGAGCATATTATCATATGGATTATACTTTTTTTCTGCCATTGTTACCGCTCCTTTGAAAAGAAATATTTTTTATTTAGATACTAAGAATAATATTATTCATCTGATGAACAGAGTATAGCACAGCAGATATGAATAGTAAATAATTTTATTCGTAAAAACATATACAAAAATATTTATATCTTTTTAGGCGTTTTTACATAACCATATGTTAAAATAAAAACAGTGTATTGCAGGGCGAACGATATTGCTTTATGATGACGTTGCCGAGTATAAAACCAGGAGGATATTTCATGGAAAATCAGTTACAGAAGCTGATCATTTCAGCACAGCTGACACCGAAAGAAAAAGAAGTTGCAGACTATGTTCTTGAGAATCTGCAGAAATGCTGCTTTATGACTTCAACAGAGCTGGCAGGGGCATTGAATGTAAGCTATTCCTCTGTGATCCGGCTGACAAAAACCCTTGGTTTTACCGGATACCCGGATTTTCAGAGCTTTCTCAGGGAAATTTATGCAGAACAGTCCAGAGATGTGGACACAGGAATCCTCATCCCGGCGGAACGGATCGAGGCGATCAAGAAAAAAGAGCATAAGGCAACGGTACAGGATACGGTCTGTGCCTATACCCTGAGCAACATCCAGAGCACCATTGCGAGCAATACAGAAGAACAGTACCAGAGGGCAGGCAGTATCCTTATAAACAGTGATGTGAAATATATTTTTTCCTCAAGGGGATCTACATGCGTGGGAGAATTTCTGAACACGATCCTCAGACAGACACTTCCACATGTGTATAATTACGGAAGCCACGGCCAGAATATGTTCGATTTTGCAAGCGACCTGAAGAAAGGGGATGCTGCAGTTTTTATTACCTATTCCAGGTATTCCAGGCTGATGTATCTCACTGCGGAGATGGTACATAAGCAGGGAGCCTCCATTATCCTTCTGACAGACAGGCATACCTGTGAGGCTGCCAAGTTTGCAGATGTGGTGCTGACTGCCAGGGGTGACAGCAGTGAATTTTATAATTCCTATGTGGCAGGGATGTTTGCGGCGGAGATGCTTTGCGCATATATATGCCGTGAGACGAATTATTCCAACCAGGGTCTGCTGGAGAGGATTGATGAGTACACATCGCAGATCGGGAATTTCTGAGTACAAAAACAGAGAGCGGATACGCTGTGAATGTATCCGCCCTCTGGCAGCTTTTCTAATCTTCCTCGATCACCTGAAGCTCCAGATAATCAAAATCAATCTGTTCAATAAAATTATCCTGATAAAAACGTGCCTTATCGTGCTTCTTAAAGTCTTTGACCGTGGCGTCCAGCCAGATCGGGTTTCCAAGGTCCATCTGGTAGCAGATCTCCTCAAGCCCGTGAAAGATTTTATGTGTTCTTGTATCATCGCTGTCATCGCAGACTACCGTATCCCGGAGCAGATGATTATCCTTCCATATTTTTCCCCATAAACGAAACATATATTTACCTCCGCAGATGATTTTCAGTGAAGTAATGCAGGCAGCAGAAAAAGCCGGTCCGCAGCCGGTTTTCAGTATAGCGGATTTTCGGATGAAAGTAAAGAAAGCAGCTAATGTATACCATACTTCAGTCATCTACAGATTTTGATTTTCCAGACGAAAACGGGATGTATTACGATATCGAATTCAGGGTTGTACGCATCCGTCTGGATAATGGATCCTA
>CAVIGE010000035.1:0-27638 GCA_963642325.1 Prevotella sp. CAG:279 | reverse complement strand
AACAACACAAGTTTAGCTGTTTTTCACATTTATGTCAAGTTTTTCTCTTGAAAAAGCCAATTTTGGTCAGCGTATGGTGTTACTGTTCCATATCCGGCCTGACCCGTATGTTCATTTCTTCCAGCGTACGGGAGATATCCTCAAACTTAAACGCCCTTCTGGCAAGGTAGGCCTTCAGCCTCCGCATCTCTTTCTCATTCAGCTCCGTGTCTGGCCTGAACTTCTTTTCTATTGTCTTACGAAGTACCTCACGCTCATCCGGCTCAAGAAGCTCTTCCATCTCGTCCCAGGCTTCCAGTGCAGTCTGACGGTCCACACCCTTTATCTGAAGCTCTGAAAGGATCTTCTGGCGGCTCCTGGACTCCATACGGAAGGAGATATAATTTCTGGCATAACGGGAATCATCAATGTAACCATAGGACTTCACGTAGGCCAGCGCATCCTCCACTGCCTCCGGCGAAAATCCAGCCTGGCCAAGCTTATCTTTCAGGCCTTTCTCTGTACGGTCCATATGTTCCAGAAGCCTCATGGCCTTCCTGCGTGCTCGGTTTCGTTCTTCCGGATCTGGCATGGATTACTCTTCTTTCTCTGTATCTGCCGCCTGTGTGCCGGCTGCATCTGCTGTCTCGTCAGCCGGATCAAGGTGATAGTGTACACGTACCTTCTTCTCGATCTCATCACGGAGCTCTGGATGCTCTTTCAGGAATATCTTGGCATTCTCCCGTCCCTGTCCGATCTTATTTCCTTCGTATGCGTACCATGCACCACTCTTATTTACGATGGAACACTCTGCTGCAAGGTCCAGGATATCCCCTTCCCTTGAAATACCGGTTCCGAACATAATATCAAACTCAGCCTGCTTAAACGGCGGTGCCACCTTGTTCTTCACTACCTTCACGCGGGTATGGTTGCCCACCATCTCACCGCCCTGCTTCAGTGTCTCCACGCGGCGCACATCCATACGGACGGATGCGTAAAACTTAAGGGCACGGCCACCGGTTGTTGTCTCCGGATTCCCGAACATAACACCAACCTTCTCACGGAGCTGGTTGATAAAGATGACAACACAGTTGGACTTGCTGATCACTGCTGTCAGCTTACGAAGTGCCTGCGACATGAGACGTGCCTGAAGTCCTACATGGCTATCTCCCATATCTCCCTCGATCTCAGCCTTCGGTACAAGGGCTGCAACAGAGTCCACGATCACGATATCCACAGCACCGGAACGGACCATCGTCTCTGTGATCTCCAGTGCCTGCTCGCCGTTATCCGGCTGTGAAATATAAAGGTTGTCAATATCTACCCCGATGCTCTTGGCATAAACCGGGTCAAGGGCATGCTCTGCATCGATAAATCCTGCAATTCCGCCTCTCTTCTGCACCTCGGCTACCATATGTAAGGCTACGGTTGTCTTACCACTGGATTCCGGTCCGTAGATCTCCACAATACGCCCCTTGGGAACACCACCCACGCCAAGGGCGATATCCAGGCTCAGACAGCCTGTGGGGACTGCCTCCACCTGCATATGGGAACTGGAATCTCCAAGCTTCATAACGGATCCCTTGCCGAACTGCTTCTCAATATTACCAAGGGCTGCTTCCAGTGCCTTCTGCTTCTCTTCACTGATCATTCTTCACTTCTCCTGTTCTTCTCTTTTTTATATGGCATTTTTATAAATTACGTGTAACTGTTACGTAGTGCTATAATCACAATTACATTTTGTTCATTCGAACCTTTGTTCGTGTTTTCTGTATTACATACTATTATAAATCGGGCTGATTGTCAATAAGCTACTTCAAAATCCTCCTGTTTTTTTGCCGACACAAAAGCCCTTAATCCGACAGTCTGCCTGCTGCCATATCTTCTGCGGGCCTTACCGGATTGGATCAAACACAAAAAAGCAGATACAACGGAGATTTTTTTCCCGCGTATCTGCTTTTTGCACGGACATCCGCAATCCGCATCCTGTTATATGATCTTCATCATTCTTGCAAGCTTCTTCATATATCTTCCGCCTGGCATCATACCCAGCTCCTCTTCGCCTGGCCTGCTGACAAACAGATATACCACAAAATAGACTACTGCTGCCAGGATCACAGAAACCCCAAGACAGATCACATTGGAATGTATCAGTGCATACAGGCCGTAATAGACTCCTCCCGCCACGATCCCCATCGGGATAGAAGCCAGGAAAGGGCTTAAGTAAGCACTTCTCCATGGATTTTTGTAACCCATGTATTTCTTGATGGAACGGTCATTGAGAAGACACATCACAACCGCATAAACGATCTGTGCGATAACAATAGTGTAAACACCAAGGTTTGTAAATATAAGAAGAAGTGCCATTGCGATCACATCTGCCACCAGCGCGATGGCTGCATGGATCATCGGAAGCCTCGGTTTTCCGATTCCCTGGAGCACACCGTTGGTAATATTGGAATTTCCATTGAGGATGATCGTAATTCCCCCAAGGATCAGAAGCTGTCCGCCGACACCATTGGTTCCGGGAAAGATCAGTCTTGTAATCGGACCGGAAAGAACAGCCAGCCCCACAGCAGCCGGAATGGAGATCAGCATACTGATCCAGGTAGCTCTGTCTGTTTTCATATTGGCACCTTCTATGTCACGCATGGCATAGTGGGCAGAAACCTCCGGGATCATGGAGGTCGGTGCCGTGCTTGCCAGAGTCAGCGGAATATTGATAAGCGTCATATAATATCCGTACTCAGAATACAGGGTCTGGATCACATCCTTTGCAGCCCCTTTGATATCCATGATACCGGAATACATATAGCTGTTGATATATCCGTTTACGTTGTAGATAAAAGCACTGAGGATGATCGGCATGATGATAAGCACGATATTGCTCATCACCTTGCCCATGCTCTCGTTGACAGAGTGGTGGTCACTGGCGATCCTTTTGCGGATGATCTTACGGTTTACCGCATAGACGATCAGCATAAAGATCAGTGCGGAGGCCACGCCTGCACCGGTACCCATGGTAGCACCGGCCGCTCCCCAGCGATGAACCTGATCCATATCTCCTGTTGCCGAGAAATGTTGAATGAAGGTATGAGACATCAGAAGCGCAAAAGTTGCCACAAAGATCTGCTCAATGATCTGCGAGATCGATGTCGGCATCATATTGCGGTATGCCTGGAAATACCCGCGGAACACTCCGCAGAGACCGGACATAAAAATTGTCGGTGCAAGCATCTGCAGTGCCAGACGGGCATTGGCCATACTGTCCGGAACCAGGATTCCCGCACCAAATACACAGACCAGGGCCACGATGCCGCCGGCAAGTGCCGCATAGATCAGAGCACCGTAAAATACCTTCTGTGCGTCCTTATATCTGTGAAAAGCGATCTTCTCGGCCATGATCTTGGATACGGCCTGGGGAATGCTGAAGGACGCGATCATCAGCAGAATAAAATAAACATTCTGCGCGAACTGAAAAAGCGCGAAGCTCTGGCTTCCCAGCGTTGTGGAAAGCGGACTCTTGTACAGCATTCCGATGATCTTTGAGATCAGTGCCGCGATCATCAGGAAGGAAGCATTTTTCACAAGTGTGTTATCGTTTTTTTTACCCATTTTAATTTCCCTAACTTAAATATTCTCGATCTGCCAGTCAATGGGTTCTTCCCCGTTGGCTTTCAGAAACTCGTTGGCCTTGCTGAAATGTCTGCATCCAAAAAAACCTCTGTAAGCGGAAAGAGGACTTGGATGCGGAGCCTCCAGGATCAGGTGCTTCGGATTATGGAGCATGGATGCCTTCATCTGGGCAGGCCTTCCCCAGAGAAGAAATACGATGGGACGATCCTCCCCGTCCAGTATCCGGATCGCAGCATCGGTAAACTGTTCCCAGCCGATCCCCCTGTGGGAATTGGCCTGATGGGCCCGGACTGTAAGCACCGTGTTCAAAAGGAGAACACCCTGCTTCGCCCATTTCTCCAGATTACCGTTATTGGGAACATAACATCCCATATCGTCCTCAAGCTCCTTATAGATATTTACCAGGGACGGCGGCGTTTCCACACCCTTCCTTACAGAAAAGCAAAGGCCATGTGCCTGTCCGTCATTGTGGTACGGATCCTGTCCAAGGATCACCACCTTCACCTTATGAAGAGGTGTAAAATGAAACGCATTGAACAGATCCTCCGGCGGTGGAAAAATCTTTCTTGTTTTGTATTCTGCCATCACAGTTTTATAAAGTCTGGCATAGTAAGGCTGATGAAACTCTGTCTTAAGAGCCTCCTGCCAGTCCCCTGCTATCGGAGCCATATCCTTCACCTCTCACCCTTTTATCTTCTTACAGAAATCCCTTTTTCTGCAAGGTAATCCTTCACTTCCCGGATCTCCAGTTCTTTGTAATGGAACAGTGACGCCGCAAGTGCCGCATCCGCCCCGCCTTCAGTCAGTGCATCATAAAAATGCTCCAGTGTTCCTGCTCCCCCGGAAGCGATCACCGGGATGGAAACTGCATCTGCAACGGCTCTTGTAAGCTCGATATCGTATCCTGCCTTCGTGCCGTCACAGTCCATGCTGGTAAGAAGGATCTCACCCGCACCAAGCTCCTCCACCTTCTTCGCCCACTCCAGGGCATCAATTCCTGTATCCAGCCTTCCGCCGTGCTTATAGATATTCCAGCCGCCGTTCGGCCTTCTCTTTGCATCAATGGCAACTACCACACACTGGCTTCCGAATTTCTGGGCTGCCTCACTGATCAGCTCCGGACGGTCGATCGCTGCGGAATTTACCGAGATCTTGTCTGCACCCTCGCGGAGAAGTCTGCGGAAATCCTCTACTGTACGGATTCCACCGCCAACCGTAAACGGGATAAATACATTGGCAGCTACCGCTCTTACCATATCCACTACGGTATCTCTCTCCTCACAGGAGGCTGTGATATCCAGAAAAACAACCTCGTCCGCACCGGCTGCATCATAGGCTTTGGCAATCTCCACCGGATCTCCGGCATCTTTAAGATCAACAAAATTAACGCCCTTTACTACCCGTCCCTTATTCACATCCAGGCATGGAATGATTCTTTTTGTAAACATGATTATGCCTCCTCCTTTTTGGTGCCTGCCTCAAGTGCCGCAAAATTCTCAAGGATCTTCAAGCCCCACCTGCTGCTCTTCTCCGGATGGAACTGGCATGCAAATACATTGTCCTTCTCCACAGATGCATGGATGCAGGTACTGTACTGAGTGGCTGCCTTCACGATCTCTTCATCCTCCGCCTGAAGATAATAGGAATGTACAAAGTAAACATATGTGTTTTCCGGAATATCTTTAAACAGCCTTCCGTTATTCTGAAGGTGCAGGGAGTTCCACCCCATATGCGGGATCTTAAGTCCCGGACTTGGCGGAATGCGCAGGATTTTTCCCTTCAGGATCCCAAGTCCTTCCACTCCCGGTGTCTCATCACTGCTCTCAAAAAGCAGCTGAAGCCCAAGACAGATTCCGAGAAACGGGGTACCCTTTTCCACGATCTCACGGATCACCGGAACAAGCCCGTATTTATTAAGATTTTCCATGGCATCACCAAAGCTTCCGACTCCCGGAAGAATTACTTTATCTGCTTTCAGAAGCACCTGGGGATCTCTTGAGACAACCGTCTCCTGTCCCAGATACTGAAGTGCTTTTTCCACACTTTTTATATTTCCTGCATCATAATCGATTATTGCTATCATTTAATGCTTCCTCCTGCTCTTTTGTATCTCGATATTTCCTCTCACACGGTCGATTTACATTGATTTAGTATAACTCAAAAACAGGCGGTTGCAAAGACTTTTCTCTGCTGCCGCCCGTTTTTTACAGTATCATGTTAAAGCTTCCCGCTGTTATTTCCGGTCCAGTGTGAACCAGAATTCCACTCCGTTGTCAAAATTCTGCACGCCATATTCCTGGTTCATGCTTTCCATGATGGCTTTTACAATAGACAGGCCAATACCACTTCCGCCATATTCTCTTGTTCTGGCCTTGTCCACTTTATAAAATTTATTCCAGAGATTCGGAAGATCGGCCTCCGGGATCGGTGTTCCGGTGTTAAAAACCGTCACCTTCACACAGCTGTCCCCGTCAATAAGCTTGATCTCGATCTGCCTGTCCCCGTCCAGATGGTTCAGTGCATTGCTGATATAATTCGTAACAACCTCCTCCGTCTTAAATTCATCTGCCCATACATATACCGGCCTGTCTGCGGAGAAGATCACCTTTGCCTCTTTCTGCCCGATCATGATATCCATGGTCTGAAGTACGCCGCGGATCAGGGATACGATGTCAAAACGTTCCATCACAACTGCATCCTTGCCGGATTCCAGCTGATTCAGTGTCAGAAGGTTCTTCACAAGCTTGTTCATCTTGGAGGCCTCATCCATGATAACATCGCAATAGAACTCTCTGCTCTCAGGATCATCGGAAATATTTTCTTTAAGGCCCTCCGCATATCCCTGGATCAGGGCGATCGGTGTTTTCAGCTCATGGGATACGTTATCCAGAAACTCCTTTCGCATACTGTCGATCTTGATCTTGTCCTCAATATCCCGCTGCAGTTCATTATTGGCAGACTTCAGCTCGCTGATGGTATTCTCAAGCTGCGTGGACATCCGGTTAAAATTATCTCCCAGCATATCGATCTCATTGCCCACCTTGCTCTCATACTTGGCCTCAAAATCCAGATCTGACATCTTCTTGGAAAGCTCAGTAAGCTCGCTGATCGGTTTCGTGATACGCTTGGTAACGATCATGATCATCATACCGCTCACAAGGATGATCCCGAGCCCCACCACAAAATAGAATTTATTGGAAAGATTTGCACTTTCCCTGATGCTTTCCAGCGGTGTCCTTATGATAAAATAATGATCATCATCAAGCTTTCCCCAGCATTCCACATAATCCATTCCTGCAAAACGGTCATGAGACTGCTGAATGGTATAATCGTCCCCCTGCTTCAGCACACGGCCCTTTCCGCCGTCCTCATCCAGATCATAGACATATCCGAACAGCTTGCTCTGAAGCATCTTTTCATTCTCACCCCAGGAAAGCCAGCTGGTGTTGTCGCTGTCGATCACAACCCAGGAAAGGTTATTTCTGGAGCAGGCCCTCTGGATCTCATCAGGAATGCTCTCAGCACTCTGCTCATCCTCGCTGTTCATCAGGTCGTCAATATCTGTATCCTTCAAAGTTGTGCGCAGCTCCAGCAGTACCTCCGTTTTCTTGGAAACATAGTATTTCTCAAGAAAGGCACCGTTTATCAGGGTGATCGTCAATATTGACAGAAACAGAAGTCCCGTGAAATATGCCGTGATCTGATGGCGGAGGCTTCGTACCTTTCTTGCCTTTGGCTTCTTCTGTTTTTTCTGCTTCTCCGGCTTTTTCATTCTCCTACCTCAAACTTGTATCCCATTCCCCAGACAGTCTTGATATATTCCCCTTTGTCTCCCATTTTGCTTCTCAGCTTCTTAACATGGGTGTCAATGGTTCTGGCATCTCCGAAGTAATCATAGTTCCATACGGAGTTGAGGATTTTTTCCCTGGAAAGGGCAATTCCCTCATTCTCGAGAAAGTAGGTCAGAAGTTCAAATTCCTTAAAACTCAGATCCATCGGCTTGTCATCCACAGTTGCCTGATGTGCCGCCTTGTCGATCACGATTCCGCCTGCGGAAAGTACTTCATCCGGATTGCTCTGGCCCGTTCTCCGAAGGATCGCCTCCACCCGCGCAACCAGGATCTTCGGACTGAAGGGCTTGGAAATATATTCATCTACGCCAAGCTCAAATCCAAGAAGCTCATCCCGTTCATCACTTCTTGCCGTCAGCATGATGATCGGAACCTTGGAATTCTTACGGATCTCACGGCATACTTCCCAGCCGTCCATTTTTGGCATCATCACATCCAAAATCAGCAGCGCAATATCCTTTTCTTTATAAAAAATGTCCATGGCTTCCTCACCGTCTCCGGCTTCCAGAACCTGGAAATTCTTTTTTGCCAGAAAGTCCTTTACCAGCTTTCTCATTCTGCTCTCATCATCTACTACAAGGATTTTTAATGCTTCCATTCTATCTTCCTCCGTTTCTAAATCACTGTTCCGGGAAGGCCCGGAGAGCCGTCCAAAATGCTCTGTATTATCCCTCTTTCGTTCATGTTCATAATATATCACAGCTTTGTGTTGTGTGTGTGAACGTAATTTCATTTTTTGAAAAAAATTCTTTCCAATAAAAAAGAGAACCCTGTCAGAAGGATTCTCCGATCTTTTCTCCCATGAGAACTCTTGTTTCGATTCCCCTGCGGGAATTATTTAAAATATCTTCATCCGGTCTTACTGCATTTTTCTGTGTGATCAGTACAATGGTGGAACCGCCGAAAGCAAAATTTCCTTTTTCATCCCCGCGTTTCACAGATTCCCGTCCTGGCCGGTTTTCGATTTTTCCGACCAGAAGTGCTCCCACCTCCATCATCAGCACTGCGCGGAAATTCTCGGTTTTCAGAATAGAAAACTCCCGGCTGTTTTCTTTATAAACCGGGCAGGCATCGTTGGCTGCCGGATTCACAGTATGAAGGATCCCCGGCAGCTTCACACGCCTGGATTCTCTGGCATTGTCCGGGTAAATATATCTGTGGTAGTCCTGTACACAGAGACGGAGTATCCATACATAGCCGCCCTGGAATCTTTTTCCCAGAGAAGGACTCTTAAGAAGCTCCTCAACTGTGTATTCGGTGTGTTTGACAGACAGGCGTGCCTCGCTGTCAACCGGATAAACACTTGCCCTGCAGTCGCACGGACTTATGAAATGTCCCGGTTCCATATCGATCCTGCGGGCATCCTCACGGATCTTCCGTTTAAAAAAATCGTTGTAGGAGGTAAATTTCCGATCTTCATAAGCTGTCATATCCAGATGATTCACACGGATAAAGGGCTTCACGGCCACCGCAGAAAGCCTGGAATCCAAAAGCTTTCCCACTGCAATGGATACCGCCGGAGTTACCAGCGGCCGGATCATGATACGGCCTGCAGCTGAGCCGTAGATTTTTTCCAGCAGCTTATTCTGAAAGGAGGACTCCCTTACAACATGGCCGTTTCTGTCTGCTGTCCGGATCATAAGCTGCCCCCTTTCTCCAGTGATGTTTTATAGAGATAACTGAATTTCCACCAGCCCTCATTGTAAAAAAGAACAAAGAGAACCGCAGCTGCAACGACCGCCACTAGGATCACAAGCTCCCGGTTCGCAGGCTTACGGAATCTGAAATCCAGGATAAACAGAAGCCCTACCGCCAGCATTGTAATATGAAGGAGTACCACAAACCATTTATAGCCCGGCAGAAGCATAGATGCCACAAACAAAAGCGGCAGGATCACGGACATGGAAGTGATCGGCAGTCCCTGATAATATTTGCGGTTTTCACTTGTTTCACTCTGTCTTTTGGCTTCCATCACATTGAAATATGCAAGGCGGATCAGGCCTGCAAGCCCGTAGAACAGAAGTATTGCCAGCCCGTAAACATGATACATTCCAAGCTTAAAGCCCAGCACCACCGGCAGAATCCCGAAGCAGATAATATCAGCCAGGGAATCGATCTGGATGCCGAAGCACTTCTCTTCTTCGGTCCTGTTCTTCTTGGTTCTTGCGATCTTTCCGTCAAACATATCGCACAGGCCGGAAAATGCCAGGCAGCACACCGCTGTTGCGATCCGGTCTGTCATTGCACAAAATATTCCGATCATGGAAGATATTACACTTATGTAGGTCACTATTACCGTATAATCATAAAATCCTATCATCTGCACACCTCATTTTTCTTTTTCTGTTTTTTCTCTTTTCCTCCGATGGTCAGCTGGGCTGCCACTGTGAACAGGGCACTGATCAGAAGCTCCCCGTAATACCCAAGGCCACGGCTCAGTACCATTCCCGAAAGCAGCAGACTGCCAAACACAGGCTTGAATATCGTTAAAAACAGCGTCTCACTGATTCCCATTCCACCTGGAAGGGGCAGCATGTCCACAGACACCGAGATCACTGCCTGAAGAAAAAGGATCTCAAAGAATCCCGTTCCACGAAGCCCGAAGGACTGATATACGAACCATGTTACCGCAAACAGTGCCATACGCTGGACAAAAGTGATCCCAATAACGTTGACGATCACAAGAGGATTATTCTTCAGATATGCTGCTGTATTTCTGTAGGTATCCATGGAGGCCTCAAGCTTTTTCAGCCTTCCCTCTTTTTTCTTCATCAGATGGAGCCGTTCCAGAAGCTTCATCCCTTTTACCATGATCGCTTTTGCCAGAAGGGGATGGAATACCAGGACCGTCATAAAGGTTACACAGAAGATATTCAGTGCCAGTCCAAGATAAAAGACCGGCAGGATTCCTTCCAGATATTTATGGAGAAATCCTCTTCCGAACACGGCCACTCCGATTCCTGTCACAACCAGCACAAGCTTATAGGTGATCGTTACGATCATCAGGATCACGGTTGACACAGGAATGGAAATCTTCTCTTTTTTCATATAATAGATCTGCATCGGCTGTCCGCCGCTGGCGGACGGTGTGATACAGCTGAAAAAGAAGCCCGCCGACGAAAACAGAAAGCAGGTTCTTTTCTTTAAATGAATCCCGCTGGAGCGCATCATATACCAGATGATGATGGATTCTCCCCAGATAAAAAATGCCACCAGGAATATTCCAGGAACCAGCCAGCGTTTATCTGCCCTTTTTATGGCCGCCATCATGGAGGACAGATCCTCTCCATGAAAAACACCGTAGATGGTAAGCACAAATACAACTGTCAGAAATATCCCGTTAAATATTATTTTTTTCCTGCTTTTCATTTCACTTCACCTTCTATGTGTTTTGTGAGTGCTTTCTCGATCTTATTTCCCGGACGTTCATAGATATGCCAGATTTCCGTGTGTTCTCCGATCCAGAAGCAGCACTGTGCCAGGATCACTCCGCCTGCCACATCCACGATCACATGCTGCTTGGTAAACAGCGTAGAGAAAAAAACAAGCACCGCCAGAATAAAGGAAACTGCCTTATACCATGCAGGGATCTTCTTCTGGCCTTTCACCGCCAGAAAGCAGAACCAGCTTACCAGACAATGGATCGATGGAAAAAGGTTATCTGCCGCATCAATGGAATAAAGCCATCCGGCCAGAACCTCCCAGAACCCGTTTCCCTGAACCATGGGTCTGGTATTGGTGGTTGGATAGGCAAGAAAGATCACCAGGCACACGCATCTGGATATGAAATCTGCGGTATAAAAACGGTAGACCGCTTCTCTGTCCTGCCTTGCCGCAAGAATATAATTCACGGCCCAGAAAAGATAGCATCCAAAATAGATAATTAAAAACTGCGGCACAAAGGGAAGCCGCAGATCAAGATTGCTTTCTATGTTGTGATGATACCAGCCGCCTGCAATCGCTCTTGAACCGGAATATACAAGACAGTTAAATACAAACGAAAAAACAAGGGGAAAAAGCCCGTAGGCAGGTACGATTCCTGTTACATATTTCCAAAAACGTTTCATAAATTCACGCCTCATTCTTTTATTAATATCAAAAGTAAAACGTATTTTTCTTCTGATAACAGCTGACAGTCACAGTATAGCTGTCGGGGCATATGGTTTCAACTAAATATGGGAAGTTTAAGAATTATTAAGATTTCAGTTCAGTTAATTTTTCTTTTTTGTTCATACTTTTTTCAGAATAACGTCACAGAATTACCACAAAATATGAGTATATTATTAGATGTGCAAAGGGTACTACCTTTGATAACACTTTTTTCTTTTTCATACTGCCGGGGCTACCTCCAAACAAAGCCCCGGCCTCCTTCCTTTTTATTTCCCCAGTTTACAATTATAATTTAAGAACAGACCAGCCCGTACCGTTTATTCATGCTTTTTAATTATGCCATGCAAGGCGTACACTGGACGGATGCACTTCTTTTGTCATCCAGTCCACATCGTTGGTGATCCAGTCCATGATACCAAGCTGACGTGTCTCCCATGCAATGGTTGCCTCTCTTGCTTCCGGCGTTTCCTCGATTTCCATGGTAGTGTCGATCTCGTCATAGCCAAAGATATAACCGCCTGCGCTCCAGATGCTGAAGTTGCTGTCCGGGCCAGGATCTATGGTGTCACCTCTCTGCGCCACAAGTCCGTCATGGCGCGCCTTGTATTCTTCCTCACAGCCATCCTTTAATTTCGTCATGAACATTCTGTGGCGGATCAGCTCTTTATTCTCTCTTACAATACCGAAATTATGGTACATCAAACGCATGTCTTTGCCTGGTGTGGAAATCCATGTGAAGGTATCCTGGATTTTCCCTGTGAGGGCTGCTTTGATCTTCTCCTCCTCCACCGGGATCACTGCACCATCCGCATTCTCATAATATCCGAAGATCAGGTCCCCGGCATTCCAGATACCGAAATTATGTATGCCGTTCCGGTCAAGGTATGCGGTAAGCTCCGGCCAGATCTCGCCCAGCTTCTTACGGTAATCGTTCATTCTTCCTTCTTTTACTTTCATTGCAAAAGCGTGTCGTTCCATTTATTTATCCCTCCTGTTTCGCTTCTTCCCTCTTGCCACGATATAGCTTGATTTTATCACTTTTATCCTGCTTTTACAATCATCTGTCAGGCAAGATAGAGCATCACCAGAAGAGGCATGGTTATGATACTGACGATAGTTGTCATAACATTGATGGTGCTGGCATAAACCGGTTCCTCATCGTAGAGCTGCGCAAGCTGTACAACGGTTGTTGCGGATGGCGTGATCACTGCCATCAGACTGATAAGAAGGATGGTCCGGCCGTCCTTTACCATTGACGCAAGTGGTGTATATTTCAACATCAGAAGTACCAAAAACGGTGTCACCACCATTTTCAGAAACGTGATCAGGTAGATCCGGCCATGGCTGAAAATCTCCTTCCAGTCCACTTCTGTCATGGTCATTCCCAGCATGATCATGCAGATGGGACCTAAGGCTGCAGATATCTGGCTCATGGCATTTCCAAGAATTACCGGAAGCCGGATCTGCGCGAAAAACAGGACGAGGCCAAGGATGATCGCGATCAGGTTAATGTTGCAGAGGATTTTTTTCCAGTTGATCCCGGCCTTCGCCTCCATCAGGGACTGCCCGTGGGTCCACATCAGGATCATCTGCACACTTAAAAATGCACTGGCATAGATCACCCATTTTTCGCCAAGGACTACCGTTACCAGCGGGATCACCAGATTTCCGGAATTGGAATAAATAATGGATTCCTTTTCCACCACACTTAACTTCAGCGGCCTGCCGATGATCCTTATAAATACCAGCAGAAAAATATGGATGAGGATTGCTGCTGCCACTGCCAGAAGGAAGCCGTTGCGGATGCTTCTCGTATATTCGATCTGAAAAGCATTGATCATCACACACGGCATGATGATATAAATACAGATGACAGAGAGCGTCCTGCTGCTTTTCGCATCGATCAGTCCACATTTTACCACTGCTGCTCCACAGGCCATCATCAGAAAAAACACGATGATCTGCTGTAATAATTGTAAAGCTATCATTTTCTTTCCTCTCCCTTTGTATGTGTCAGTTCTCCCCGATCTCTTTCAGGGCTGCCTGAAGCTGCGTATCTTCTTCATGTGTAAGCTCAGTCCAGTCTGTGATGTCTTCTGAAAGCGTGGCTTCCACATCCGGGGTGATTCCTTTTTTGTTGATGTCATTGCCCTTTGGCGTAAAATATTTCGCAATGGTGAGCTTTACGGCACTTCCGTCGCTGAGTGGCCGGATGGTCTGCACCACACCTTTTCCGTAGGTGGTGGTCCCAACGATCGTTCCAATGCCATAATCCTTTACTGCTCCTGCAAAAATCTCCGAGGCACTGGCACTGTTCCCGTTTACCAGAACTGCAAGAGGCATGCTGAGTTCATTTTTCCCATCGCATTTCTCCTCTTCTTTTTTGCCATTCTTATCCTCCGTGTAAACGATCAGTCCTTCCGGCAGAATCTGTCGAAGCACATCGCAGACTGCATTAAGAAGTCCACCCGGATTGTCCCGGAGGTCGATCACCAGCTTCTTCAGGCCTTTATCCTGAAGGTCTTCGAAGGCCTTCTTATACTGATTGCCCGTCACCTCCGAAAATTGGGAAATACGGATATAACCGGTCTCATCATCCAGCATCTCATGGTATACTGTCTGGATCTCCACATCACGGATCTCTACTTTGATATCCTTCGTTTCTTCATCCCTCTGAACCGTCAGGGTTACGGAATCCTTATCGCTTTCCCTGATCATGGAGACAATCTCTGAGGTTTCTTTTTCTGTAATATCTTCCCCGTCTATGGCTTTCAGGATGTCTCCTTTTTTCAGCCCTGCCTGTTCTCCGGAGCCACCCTCATAAAGCTGTGTGATTTCTGCGCCGCCATCCTCCGCTTTCTTAAGGACAGCACCGATCCCCACATAGGTCCCTTCATTGGATGTATTGAGTTCCTTGTACTGTTCCGCTGTATAGTAAACAGAATACGGATCATTCAGTCCACTCATAAGTCCTGCATAAAGTCCCTCCCTGAGACTGTCCTCATCTTTTTCATCCAGGTATTCCTCATCGATCAGTTTCTCCAGATAATTCAGCTTCTGGATCGTTTTTGTGTCCGACAGAAGGGTTCCTTCCGGAAACATGATCTTCTGATAACCGACAAAGCCTGCTCCTGTGACGATCAGTGCTGATGCCACACCGACAGCGATCCCTTTTTTAAATTCCTTATTCTTCATATGAGCCTTCTTTCTATATGTCAAAAACGGCTGCCGGTTCTCCGACAGCCGCCTCTATTTTATTATACCCGAAGATGTTTTCTTGTTGTGAAAAAGCTGCCCAGAAGGCCGATTCCCACGCCAAGTCCAAGTCCCATCGGGATCAGTCCCTCGTAAATCTGCCAGATCGGGATAAATTCTACAATACCTGTAAGTACGTTAAATTTCGTTAAGATAAATTCTACTGCCGAATTATACAAAAAGAACAGACCCACCAGCGGAATGGCTGCACCGATCACGCCAAGGACAATGCCTTCCAGCAAAAACGGAAGCCTTACAAAAGCATCCGTTGCACCGATGTATTTCATGATCCCGATCTCCTCTTTCCGGACAGAAATACCCATGGATACTGTGTTGCTGATCAGGAATATGGAAATCACGAGCAGGATTCCGATCACTGCAATGGATGTGTAGGATACCAGCTTATTGATGGAACCAAGCGTCCTGGATGCCTGTTCAGACTGGTTGACCTTACGTACATGCTCAAGACCCTGTATGTAATTTACAAGCTCTGTCTGTTTCGTGATATCATTGAGATATACCTGATAGTTCGAAGAATTCACAAGCGGGTTGTCATCCTTAAACCCATCTGCCGCATCATCATCGCCAAAATATTTTTTCTTATATTCTTCCCAGGCCTGATCCGCGGATTCGTACTCGATCTTCGCTACTTCTGTCCTTGCCTTGATGGCGTCTCCGATTGCCTGGATCTCTTCATCGGAGGTTCCCTCGTCAAAGAATACTGTGATCGGGACTTCTTCTTCTACCTTGTGTGCAATGTTGTTTACGTTATTGACAATGGAATAAAAAATCCCTACCAGAAAGATACAGGCCGCCATTGTGATAATACACGCAAGGGAAAACATCCAGTTTCTTTTTATGTTCTTAAATCCCTGCTTCAGGGTATACCAGATTGTACTAGGCCTCATGATATCCTCCCTCTTTCTCGTCACTGATGATCTTGCCGTTATGCATGGTAACTACACGCTTACGCATGGCATTGACAATATCCTTGTTATGGGTAACGACAAGGACTGTCGTTCCCCTGTCATTGATCTGTTCCATCAGAGCCATGATCTCCTCGGAGGTCTTAGGATCCAGATTTCCGGTCGGCTCATCTGCCAGAAGGATATCCGGGCGGTTTACCAGTGCCCGGGCAAGGGCCACACGCTGCTGCTCACCACCGGAAAGCTCATCCGGATATGCTTTATATTTGCCTGCGAGTCCTACCTCCTGTAAGACCTCCGGTACCCGTTTGCGGATAACACGGGTCGGTCTTCCGATGACGCGCTGTGCAAATGCCACATTCTCATATACGTTGCGGTCTTTTAAAAGACGGAAATCCTGAAATACCACGCCAAGCTTCCTGCGGTATTTCGCTACGCGTCTGTGTTTCATTTTCTCCAGGCGTTCGCCGCTTACGGTGATGGTTCCGCCTGTGGAATCCAGTTCCTTCATAAGAAGCTTGATCAGAGTTGATTTGCCTGAGCCACTGCTTCCGACCACAAAAACGAATTCCCCTTTATCAACATGTAAGTTCGCATGATTCACAGCCGGAAGGCCCGGTCCGTAAGATTTGCTCACATCTACAAGATCGATCATATGTCTCCTCCTCTATATGATGCCGAAATAATTTCCGTAACTTTTTTGTAATATTATTGTAATATATATCCTGCGTAAATGCAAGAATAACTTTTTGCAGGTCTAAACGACTGCTTCAAGTTATTTATTTTAACGTAAAACTATAAAAATTACAATACATCCGCCGGAGTTATCTGTGAAGTTCATGTGAACAGTAACTGAACTCCTGCTGTATAGTAAAACTGCCACCTGTTCCGGCGGAACAAGCGGCAGTCCATTTTTTTATCTATCCCCACAGCAGGTAGTCTGTATTTCCCGGTTTAGTACTCCAGCGTCTCCATATACTTCATATATCTTACAACCATCAGCGCGATCTTGAATGTGATCGCATCCTCAAACACTCTCAGATCCAGGCCTGTGCTCTTCTGAAGCTTGTCCAGACGGTAAACGAGTGTATTTCTGTGAATGTACAGCTGTCTGGATGTCTCAGATACATTCAGGCTGTTCTCAAAGAATTTATCGATGGTGATAAGTGTCTCCTCATCAAAATCATCCGGGGATTTATTGTCAAAAATCTCCTTGATGAACATCTTGCACAGCGGAATAGGCAGCTGGTAGATCAGTCGGCCGATTCCCAGTGAACTGTATGCGATCACTTCCTTGTCCCCAAAGAAGATCTTACCGACATCCAGTGCCATACGTGCTTCTTTATAGGAACGTGAAACCTCCTTCAGCTCATTGACGATGGTACCGTAGGCCATGTGGACATCCTCGCCATCCCTGTTAAGATCCAGGGTATCCAGGATCGTATGGGCCAGCTTATCCATCTCCGGATATCCTTCTCCGTCCTCCAGCTCCTTGACAATAATAATGCTCTTCTCATCAACAGCCGTGATAAAATCTCTGCTCTTTCCGCCAAAAAGGCTCTTCACGCTCTCCACGGAGCTGTGGTCCTTCTCCTGGTTCAGCTCCAGGATCATGACAACCCTGCGGACATCTGCCTCAATATGAAGCTTCTTCGCCCTGTTGTAAATATCCACCAGAAGAAGATTATCAAGAAGAAGATTCTTGATAAAGCTGTCTTTGTCAAAACGCTCCTTATATGCTATGATCAGATTCTGGATCTGAAAAGCAGCAAGCTTACCTATCATATAAGTGTCCTCATCGTCACCATGGGCAACCAGGACATATTCTAACTGATAATCATCACAGACCTTAAAGTACTGAAATCCCTTGACAAGCTGGCTGTCTGCCTGGGATTCTACAAAAGCCTGGATATCTGCTGGCTGAATTTCAAAATCAGAAAAGGTGGACGCCAGTACCTTGCCATCTGTGTCAATGACACAAAATTCCGTCCTTGATATTTCTTTAAGTCCCTCGAGCGTATTCTGTAACACCTGATTCGATATCATTCCGTTCAATCCCTTCTCACTTATGTGTATGCTTATCTTCTGTCTTTCCCTCTTCGCTATGGCTATTTTAATACAAAATCACCAAAAATAAAAGAGGAAAACAGAAAAAATTTACAAATTTTTGTTGAAATCACCCTAATTTTTCTCTATGAACCCCTCCCCATGGACCTCTCTCGCATCCGAAACGATCACAAAAGCATTCGGATCCACATCGTCCACCAGTTCTTTCAGCCTTACGATCTCTTTTTTATTTACAACACAGAATATAATTGTTTTCTCCTGTCCGGAATACATACCCTTGCCGCAGATTCCCGTTGCCCCACGATCCAGATCTTCCATAATGGCCTGCGCCACCTGGTCAGGCTTCTCTGTAATGATAAAGGTCTGCTTGGAAAATTTCAGACCTTCGATCAGGCTGTCTGATACCTTTGTCACGAGATATACGGCAATGATCGCATAAAGTGCCCGCTGGATGCCAAACACATACATACCCACGATCACAACCATTCCGTCAATAAACTGCATGATCTGCGCAATGGAGTAATGACGCAGATATTTCTGGATCAGGGCTGCCATCATATCTGTTCCGCCTGTGGTTCCCTGTCCCAGGAAAACCATTCCAATACCAATTCCCTGGATCACGCCTCCATATATGGCAGCCAGAAGAATGTCATCCCCCGCAATATTCCATACCGGCTGAAAAGCAAGCCAGGCTGACAGGGCAGTTTCGCCTACCAGGGCTTTTTTTACAAAGGAAAAGCCCCTGATCTTACACCCCAGGATAAACAGGGGAATATTCAGCGTGATATTGGTCACCCACAGTGGAATCCCTCCATTCACGATCCCGCAGCTCCAGCGTTTCACAAGGATCGCAATACCGGAAAAGCCACCCGTTACCATGCCGGAGGCATCAAATACGGAATTGATGGAAAGTGCCATCAGACCGGTTCCCACTATGATCAGAAGATAATCCAGATACCATTTCTTTTTTGCCACAAGACTCATACAATTCTCCTTTCATTTTTTCGCAGTGCTTCCGGAAAATTCCCTGCAACACTGTATCATCATATGACAACTGCATCAGTTTCCCGTACTGATGTGTCATAAAAAGAACGGGACCGTACACGATTCTGTGTCCGTTCCCGTTCTCAATACTACAGCATTTCCATAAATTACTGCATCATGCTCTGAGCAGTATCCTTTTGATGCATTAATTCCTGGAACTGCTTATTTGTCTGTCTTCCTGTTTATAAGGCGTACAAACTCGTAGCTTTCCATTATCTGAAAGTATTTTACGATTCTCGGATAAAGCGGCTCTGCCTTATCTTCGAAATGTTCTTTCACCAGCAGGGCAAGCTCCTGCACGGTTTTTGTTCCATCGATCCTGGGCCAGATAAAGCTTCCCATTTCATCGAGATGAACCTTAGAAAACCTTGGCTTGCCAAAAACCTTCTGCGCGATGGTATTGAACATACCTTTATTCTCGATCTCAAGAATGATCCGCTGCTTCAGGTCCCGGTGCCACCGGATCGATGGGTTCGTTTCCGGGATCAGATCAAGATAGTTGATATCCTGTTTCTTATCCTTTTTGTTTTTTTTCATCAGGCTTTCTTCTTTCTCCAGATAGAGAATTTAAGCAGTGACAGGATCATAAGGATCATCAATACGACACCGCCGATATTTCCCAGGTTTACAACACCGGAGAGATCAAGGCTGATACCGAATACTGCAAATACCGCAAGAAGAATACCAACAAGACCCTCGCCTGCGATCATACCTGCACAATACAGGGTACCATCTGTGGACTGTGCTGTCTTTGTCTTCTCGTCAACACCTTTTCTGCTGTCAAGTAAACCACGGACAATACCACCGATCATGATGGTAGCATTCAGATAGATCGGAAGGTAAAGACCAATCGCGAAAGGCATTACCGGAACCCTGAGGATCTCAAGGCAGATTGCCAGGAATACACCGATAAATACAAGGCCCCATGGAAGGTTTCCGCCCATGATTCCCTCAACGATCATCTTCATAAGCTGTGCCTGTGGAGCAGGGATCTCGGCTCCGCCATATCCCCATGCCGCATCCAGAAGATACAGGACACCACCGATGGCAAGACCGGAAACAACAACACCGAGCATCTCACCCATCTGCTGTTTCTTAGGTGTGGCACCAAGAAGATAGCCGGTCTTGAGGTCCTGGGAGGTATCACCTGCGATCGCTGCAATAATACAGATAACCGAACCAACTGCGATCGCTGCTGTCATTCCGTCGATACCGGTTTTACCGGAGCTCTTGATCGCGAAGGTTGCGATCAGAAGAGTTGCGATGGCCATACCGGAAACCGGGTTGTTGGAGCTTCCCACAAGACCTACCATACGTGAGGATACGGTTGCAAAGAAGAATCCAAAGATTACGATGATCGCCGCACCCAGAAGAGATACCGGGATAGCCGGAACGATCCAGATGATAAATACCATTGCAACAACACCGAGAAGAATGAACTGCATCGGAAGATCCTGTGCGGTCCTCTCTGTGCTTGTGCTCTTGCTTCCTTTCATGCTCTTCATGGAGTCACGGAAGGTTGTAACGATCAGCGGCAGGGATTTGATCAGGGAAATGATACCACCGGTTGCGATGGCACCTGCGCCGATATATTTAACATAGGTAGACCAGATAGCAGAAGCTCCGCCGTTTGCATAAAGCTGTGCAATGGTTGTTCCCTCTGCTGCCGGGTACATCCATGTGTCAGGTCCGAACAGGCAGATCATCGGGATGATGACCATCCAGCCCATAAGGGAACCAACAAACATATAGGATGCGATCTTCGGTCCTACGATGTAACCAACACCAAGAAGTGCCGGATAAACCTCCATACCAATCTCACCCTTGAAAGATTTGAAGGCTGCCGCAACGTCGGCAGGAAGAATCTTCAGACCGTCAACAGCGAATTTAAAGATGGCCGCAAGTCCCATACCGGAGAATACTGTGGAAGCGTTTGCCCCACCCTCCTCACCTGCAAGAAGAACGTCTGCGCAGGCTGTTCCTTCCGGATAGAGAAGAGTTGCATGCTCTTTCACAATGAGGGCGTTACGAAGGGGTACCATGAAAAGTACACCAAGGATACCACCGCAAAGTGCGATCAGTGTGATCTCAATGAGACCTGGCTTGTCTGTAAGTCCTTCCTCCGCCCAGAGGAACAGTGCCGGCATGGTGAAGATCGCACCAGCTGCAAGAGACTCACCGGCTGAACCAATGGTCTGGACCATATTGCTCTCCAGGATGGAGTTCCTGCGAAGGATCACGCGGATAACCCCCATGGAGATAACTGCCGCCGGAATGGAGGCAGATACTGTCATTCCTACACGGAGGCCAAGATAAGCATTGGCTGCACCGAAAATGACAGCAAGGATACATCCCATGATCACAGATGTAACTGTGAGCTCCGGAGTAACTTTCTCCGCTGGGATGTAAGGTTTGAACTCTGTGTTTTTGTTCATATTTCCTCTCCCTTTATCTAGTAAATTAGTAGCGTTACCTAGTATAACAAATTCAACCGCATTTTGCAAGAAATTATCCCTGGGATGTTATGTATTATTTACAATTTTTTTGCATATTTATATAAAAAAATTAGTCACTATGCAGTTTTTTATGCTAACATAGTGACCTTATACCTGATAATTGAATGTTATTTAATCCTAAAAACCGTATCGTTTTTTTCAGTTATCCGTTTCCAGCTGTTTTGTCAGATATCGTCCGACTATCCTAGAGAAATTTCCGATATCCCGGATATAGGCAAAATCCTTGCCAAAAATCCTCTTTTCCGCCGCGAGATCCTTCTCCTCCCCGGCAAAAACCCCCAGGACGCTGACTCCCTGGCTGCGGAGACGCCGGATCTCCGTAGCTGTATCGGAGACCGCATACTTTCCCTGATAGGGTGCAGGATTCTTCGCATTGGGACGGTTGACGATCACATCATAGGGACGGCCATCACTTAAGATGATCAGGATCTTTTTTTCTTCCTCCCTCTGAAGAAGTCCGTAGCCTGCCGCTTTTATGGCAAGTCCGTCACGGTTATTGGAAGAGGTCACATAATTAAAGATATCCTCATCCGCTTCCGCAGGATCATCATACTCCCGGAATCTGTGCAGGATCGTGTGATCCCAGAACGTGCAGTAGCTCATCACCCTGTGGGGGATTTCCACATTGCTCAGCGCAGAGCTTATCATATAAGCCTGCAGTGCCACATCTCCCTGACGGCTCATCTGGGAACCACTGGCATCGATCAGCACATCTACTGCAAAATCCGTATTGTCGCCCCGAAGGATCCTCTTAAAAAGATCTGCCTCGCTGCTGCGTCCTACTCTCCAGAGTCTGGACGGGATGATCGTTCCCCGGTCCGAAAGAACCTCCTGGTTTTCGCTGCGAAGTACAAGTGCCTTTTTCAGAAGCCCGGTGAGCATGGAAATATTCCGCTTGGCGATCCGGTGCTTATCATGGTAGACCCATATGTTCTTATTTTTGAGACGTTTGGCATATTGGTACTGGTAATTATCCTTCACCGGATTTTTCAGTATCCCTTCTGTGAAATACAGGGTGCAGTCCCCGTGGATCCCCCGGCACATAAGATAATTCATCCGCTTCTCCTCTGCGGGAGGGAGATAGCTTCTTCCAAAATTCAGTTCCACATAAGTATGCGCTTTTTTGAGTGCCTCCTCGGAAACTACGGTAATCTTGTTCTTTACCTTCCGCTTCTCTTCCATATTTTCGGTAAGAGAGGAATCCTCCAGATCCGTCATCCGTCCTGTGAGCTTCTCCACGTAATTTTCCAGGGCATCCTCATACATTTCTTCATTGAGATAATCTTCCCACCCGAATTCCGTCAGCTCTTCCAGTGTTACCGCCATCACCCGCTCCAGGCTTCCGTTTTTCTTCTCAAAATCCGGATCGACCACAGTATTATAGAGCCTGTCAATGATGCGGATCAGCTCCATGGTATCCTCTGTTCCGGCACAGGCATAAATCTCGTCGCGCAGCGCAGACAGCTTTTTTTCCACCGGCTGTACGCTTCCTGCCAGGACATCACGGAATATGGCAAGCTTCAGCCTGTCCAGCAGCTTATCATAAGATGGAAGGATCTCATATTCCTGATCCAGGATATCCTCCAGGGCTTTTTTCCGCATATGGCGCACACCCGGACGTTCCTGGCAGATCCTCTCCCCAACAGCAGCCTCAATGCAAAGCTGTGTCAGCCCGGTCAGTTCTGTCTCAGACGCATCCAGATAGATTTTTTTTACAAGGTAAAGCCCCAGAAGGTTTTTGTCAAAATATCTGGCAAAAGCGCCCTGCTTGATCCCGTCATAAAGTGCGATCTCCTTCGAGCGCAGAAACAGCGATACATCCGGTTTCACTTCCAGGGTATAATCACCGCTGACTGTCCATAGAAGATTGCGGATACGGTTCTCCAGGTCCAGCTTATAATCCTCTATGGAGAGTTCCTCTGTGAGATTCCTATGCATAGACATCTTCCTTCGTCCATTCTTCCGGGATCCTTGTGCGGACTACATCATCCACGATCTCTTTTTCAAAAATATCAAAGGTTTTGTTCACAACGCCCATCTGCACGGCTGCAAGTGGGGAAAGCCCCGTGCGGACGATCTTCATGGCTGCCAGAAGGCCACGGAGATCCAGGGATTTCGTTGAAATTTCACTGTTTACGGATTTTTTCTGAAGATCCATAAATACCCCGATAAACTGCTCCACTGCTTTCTCCTTTGCATCCGGGAACATTTTACCGAAGATGAAGCCCAGGGTTTCCTCTGTCTGGGCCGGCATGTCGATCACCAGGAATCTGGATACCAGAGCCTCGTTGAGTTCTTTTGTTCCTGCATATCCGTAATTCATGGTTCCGATAAAACGTGCTGCTGGATGCAGGTCGATCCTGTCATATCCCGGAACATCGATGGAACGGCGGTAATCCAGGGTTGCATGAAGGACGGAGACTGCATCGTTTTTGGCCATATTGATCTCATCCAGGATGCCAAAGCCTCCATACTCTGCACACTGGTAAATGCTGCCCTTGCGGAGGCAGACTTCATTATTTACAAAGGTATCGGTTCCGATCAGGTCACCGCTGTTTGTATTTACGTGAAAAGATACATTGTAGACCGGACGGCCAAATGCATACGCCAGGTTCTCAGCCAGGATATTTTTTCCTGTGGCTTTCGGCCCCGCCAGGAGAAGATTCTCTCCTTCCAGAAGTCCTGCAATGGCCATTTCCAGGATTTCCTTTCCGTAGAACGGAATGGACGGTCTGGTGACTCTTGCCTGCGCTTTTTCATCTACCCCGTAATTTTTCCGGAATTCTTCAATGCCGCTGATCAGGTCAGCGGAAACATTCTGTTCTTTTAAAAATTCTAATTCTTCCATATATATAGTGCTCCTGAATTCAAGGCAAAACGGGACAGACCTTACGCCTGTCCCGTCATTTTTCAAAGTTTTCCAAGATATCTCATAAGACAGGGCGATCCCTTATACCTCAAAGATCAGATCGCCGTAGGATGGCATCGGCCACATATCTTTATCTACGATCATCTCAAGCTCATCAACCGGTTTTCTTAATGCTCTCATTGCCGGTACAATACTTTCCCGGAAGAATACTGCGCGGTCACGGCCTTCTTCATGTGCAGCTGCCTCACCGACCAGCCTGGAAAGTGTATCCATAGCTGTCTTCGTCTCTGCAAGAAGTGTGGATGTCCTCTCAAGAAGCTTGGTCTGTACGCTGACATCAATCGTTGCACCTGCTGTTTTCACAGAATTGATGGAATCTGCGAGAACGGTTGTATAACGGATAACCGCCGGAATGATCTGCTTGGTTGCAATATCGATCATAGTTTTGGCTTCGATGTTGATCGCTTTTGCGTAGCCCTCATACTGGATCTCTGCTCTTGATTCAAGCTCTGCCCTTGTAAATACATGAAAGGATTCAAACAGCTTCACTGCCTTGTCTGTTGTCAGTGCCGGGATCGTATCTACCATAGACGGAAGGATCGGAAGTCCACGTCTTCTGGCTTCCTCTTCCCACTCAGGAGCATAACCATTTCCGTTGAATACAATTCTCTGGTGATCGGTTGCATATTCCTTGATCAGATCATGAACTGCTGTATCAAAATCCTCTGCTGCTTCCAGGCGGTCACATGCCTCACGGAATGCTTCTGCTGTGATCGTATTCAGCACAACATTGCATTCGGAAATGGAATCGCGGGAGCCGACCATTCTGAACTCAAACTTGTTTCCTGTGAACGCGAACGGTGAGGTTCTGTTACGGTCAGTTGCATCCTTCATGAAATCCGGAAGTGTCTTAACACCGGTCTCAAGGATCTCCCCTGTCTTGCTGTGTGTGGCAGTTCCTGTGCTGATCAGCTGCTCAAGCACATCCTGGAGCTGCTCGCCAAGAAATACGGAAATAACAGCCGGCGGTGCTTCGTTCCCTCCGAGACGTTCATCATTTCCAACATCTGCCGCGGATTCTCTCAAAAGATCGGCATGCTCATCAACGGCCTTCAGGATACAGGTAAGTACAAGAAGGAACTGGATGTTCTCGTGAGGAGTTTTCCCCGGCTCAAGAAGATTGATCCCATCGTCTGTTGTCAGTGACCAGTTGTTATGTTTGCCGGAGCCGTTCACGCCTTCGAATGGTTTCTCATGAAGCAGGCAGCGCATACCATGGCGGCTGGCAACCTTCTTGAGGATACGCATCATGATCTGGTTGTGGTCTGCTGCAATATTTACCGGTGCATAGATCGGAGCCAGCTCATGCTGTGCAGGTGCAACTTCGTTGTGCTGTGTCTTGGCTGTCACACCCAGCTTCCAGCACTCCTCATTAACCTCCTTCATATATGCGGAGATTCTCTGACGGATAGTTCCGAAATAGTGGTCATCCATCTCCTGTCCCTTCGGAGGCATCGCACCGAAAAGCGTTCTTCCTGTATAGATCAGGTCTTTTCTCTGGAGCCATTTCTCCTTGTCAACCAGGAAATATTCCTGCTCGGCTCCGACGGAAGGAGTTACCTTCCTGGAAGTTGTATTTCCCAAAAGTCTAAGAAGACGAAGTGCCTGTGTATTGATCGCTTCCATGGAACGAAGAAGCGGTGTCTTCTGGTCAAGGGCCTCTCCTGTGTAGGAGCAGAATGCGGTCGGGATACATAAGATTCCGCCTGCTGCGTCATGGCGTACAAAAGCCGGTGAGGTACAATCCCAGGTTGTATATCCTCTGGCTTCAAAGGTCGCACGGAGCCCGCCTGACGGGAAGGAGGATGCATCCGGCTCACCCTTGATCAGTTCCTTGCCGGAAAAGCTTAAGAGAACCTTGCCGTCCTCACGCGGAGCTGTAACAAAGGCATCATGCTTCTCAGCCGTAACACCTGTCAGTGGCTGAAACCAGTGGCAATAGTGTGTGGCACCCTTTTCAATAGCCCATTCCTTCATCTCATGTGCGACCACATCAGCGATCTCCATGGATAAATCCTTGCCTTCCTCTATTGTCTTTTTCAGTTCACGGTACACCTTCTTCGGCAGACGGTCCTGCATGACAGAATCGTTGAATACATCACAGCCAAAGATTTCTTTTACATTCGTATAATCTCCCATTTCTTCCTCCTTTTCATTCCTGTATATCCATCCCTTCTTATTGGGAAAGACCTTTTTTCTGTTTCTTGGTGCTGGTAAGATAAAGGTTCATGGCCTCCCGGAGATTATTGATCTCCACCCGGGTCTGATTCCCTCCGAATTCTCCATCCAGGGTCCAGGGAACCGCTTCCTCCGACTCGATCACAACATGTGCGGATTTAAAGGAATAGATCAGATCTGTATTATCCTCTGCTGTCAGAAGTGCAGTCATGATCTCCTGAAGCTCCAGCGGATTCTTCGGATTGGTGATCAGTGTGACCTCAAACAGTCCGTCATTCATGTCCACATTTTTTCCGGTAAGGTTCTTAAATCCGCCTACAGATCTGGAATTGCTGATCATGCCGTAGATAAAATCATTCTCCACAGTCAGCTCATCGGAGGTTACCTTAAGATGATAGGATTTCACCTCAAAAAGCTGCTTCATTCCTTCCAGCACATAGGCAACATGTCCCAGGATATTCTTCAGATCCTGGTCTGTCTCATAGGAAACATTGGTAAACAGTCCAAATGCAGCCACATAGGCAAAGGTCTGGTTGTTAAACTTGCCGATATCACAGTGATAGATCTGCTCCTCCATGATCATGGATGCAGCTGCCGTCATACTCTTCGGCATAAACAGACTGTTGGCAAAATCGTTGGTGCTTCCGGCCGGGATATACCCGATCGGCGTCTGGCTGCCCACTTCCACGATCCCGGTGACTACCTCGTCCAGAGTGCCGTCACCGCCGCTGCAGGCGATCAGATCCACCTGATCTGCATATTCCTTCACCTGTTCATAGGCATCCTTCGGTCCCTGTGTGGCACGGATGATCACTTCATATCCACCCTTATTAAAAATATCCACAATGTCCAGCAGATGCGTCTTGATCCTTCCTTTTCCTGCTTTGGGGTTGAAAACAAAAAGCATTCTTTTTTTCATTATCCAATCCTCATTTCCCGAATTAGTTATGTCTATTCTTTTACTACTATAAAAAAAACGGTGTAAAATGTCAATCTTAACTTTTCGCATCCGGTCTTATCACAGGCAGCGGAAAATCATAACAAAAAAGCCCGAAAACCCAATAAAAATTGAATCTTCAGACCTTTGTTAAGTAGCGAGAGGGGGATTCGAACCCTCGACACCACGGGTATGAACCGTGTGCTCTAG
>CAVIGE010000034.1:0-28307 GCA_963642325.1 Prevotella sp. CAG:279 | reverse complement strand
ATGTAGAGAAAAGGAGGAAACATTTCATGGATTTTAAAAATGCAAAAGAACTCCTTGCTCTCTGCCAGGAAAAAAATCTTCCGATTTCCGAGGTCATGCGCCAGCGCGAGATCATCCTCGGTGAGACATCCGCAGAAAATGTGGATCAGCGTATGGACAGAGTTCTGGAGATTATGAAAGACGCTGCCTTCTCCCCTGTCAAAAATCCGGCAAAATCTATGGGCGGCCTGATCGGCGGTGAATCCCGGAAGCTCTACGAATTTCAGTCCCAGGGAAAAAGCCTCTGCGGAAACGTCCTTAGCCTTGCTATCACTTATGCTATGGCCACACTTGAGACAAACGCTTCCATGGGACTTATCGTTGCTTCGCCTACTGCCGGCAGCGCAGGGATCGTTCCCGGGCTGATGCTTGCGCTTCAGGAGGTTTACGGTTTTTCTGATGAAAAGATCCGCCAGGCACTTTTTAATGCCGGTGCCATCGGCTATCTTGCCATGCGAAATGCAACGGTCGCCGGTGCGGTTGGCGGATGTCAGGCCGAGGTTGGAATTGCTTCCGCAATGGCAGCTTCCGCTGCAGTGGAACTTTTTGACGGCACGGTGCTACAGTGTACCTATGCAGCTTCCACCGTTCTCATGAACATGCTGGGTCTGGTCTGTGACCCGGTGGGCGGCCTGGTGGAATATCCATGCCAGAACCGTAACGCTGCCGGTGTTTCCAATGCTCTGATCGCAGCGGAAATGTCCCTGGCAGGTATCACCCAGTTTATCCCGCTGGATGAGATGATCGATACCATGTATACAGTTGGCAGGAAGCTTCCTGCTGAACTTCGCGAGACTGCTCTTGGCGGATGTGCAGCTACACCGTCTGCATGTGAAAGATGTCATCTTTGCAGCTGAGATAAACATCTTTTATTTCTCCAGCACCGGAATATCTCCAACTCCATTCGGGATCAGTCTCGGCCTGGTCTCAATACCGGCGATCACATCGGTATCCATATGGTCACCGATCGTGACGGCTTCATTACAGTGTACGCCCAGGATACGGAGTCCGGTGCGCATCATCAGAGGATTCGGTTTGCACCAGATCAGCGTAAGGCTATTGTTAAATCTACGGAAAAAACAGAAATATTTTACAAAAACTCCGACTGCAGCGCATCATATCCGGTCTCGCCGGTACGGATGCGGACGGCGTTTCGGATTTCGTAGCTGAAGATCTTGCCGTCGCCGGGATCGCCGGTAAAAGCTGCTTTCTGTACGGCATCAATAACCCTGATCTCCCAGTCCTCCGATGATACGACGATCTCAAATTTGATCTTCGGCTTCAGAAATACGTCTATCTTGGAGCCACGTACATATTCCGTGTAGCCGCGCTGGGTTCCGCAGCCCATGATCTGCGTTACCGTAAAACCGTTTACCTGGATTTCATTCAGTGCAGCCTTGACATCCTCCATTTTTTCTTCTCTTACGATTGCTTCTATTTTAATCAACATATTACTTTCTCCTCATTAACACGACCATTGACATGAAAAATTCTTTTATCAGTCAAATCCATTAAAGGACGGATATGCATTCTCACCATGCTGGGATACATCCAGACCAACCAGTTCTTCCTTGGAATCTACACGAAGCGGTGTAAAGATCCGCACGATTCCAATACAGATCAGCGTTCCCACAATGGCAACCGCAATGGTGATCACAATACTCAGTACCTGAGCCAGGAACAGGCGGTGATCTCCAAATACAAGACCATCCCATTTCGCAACAGAATTAACAGAAGATTTTCCGAAAAGTCCGGTTGCGATTCCGCCCCAGATACCACCGATGCCATGGCAGCCAAAGGCATCCAGCGCATCGTCAATCTTCAGCTTCTGTTTCAGAAGGATCACCGTAAAGTAACAGATCGGACTCACCAGGATTCCAATGATAAAGGATGCCCATACCGGCACAAAACCAGCTCCCGGAGTGATCGCCACCAGACCGATCACAAGACCTGTGGAAGCACCGACCAGAGTTGGTTTCCCCTCTCGGATCACCTCGATCAGCAGCCAAGTCAGAAGTGCACAGGCAGAAGAAATACTGCTGGTCATAAAAGCATGTGCTGCAAGTCCGTCCGCCTTTAGGGCACTTCCTGCGTTAAATCCAAACCAGCCAAACCACAGCATGGCTGCCCCAAGAAATACAAACGGAATATTGTGGGTACGGTAGGTTGCTTTTGCGTAGCCGCGTCTCTGTTTAAGATAAATGGCCAGTACCAGGGCGCTGACACCGGAACTGATATGCACCACATTCCCGCCCGCAAAATCCACAGAACCGATGGCTGCCAGCAGGCCACCCTCTCCCCATACCATATGAGCCATAGGATAATACACGATCACTGACCAGATCGCCGTAAAAAGGAACAGGGCTTTAAAGCGCATTCTTCCAACCACCGCACCGGTGATCAGTGCCGGTGTGATCATGGCAAACATCATCTGAAACGCGGCAAATACCAGATGCGGGATGGTATCTGCATATGGTCCCGGCTCCCAGCCAACACCATTCATGGCAAGCCAGCGGAAATCACCGATAATCCCACCATGATTTCCCCCAAAGGCAAGTGAATAACCAAACAATGTCCACAAAATTACGGACAGACCCATGATCGCAGCACATGCCATCATGGTATTGACAACATTTTTTCTCCGGACAAGTCCTCCGTAGAAAAATGCAAGCCCCGGTGTCATAAAGAACACAAAGGCTGTACAGATCAGCATAAAACCAGTATCTCCTGCATTCATAATCATTCCTCCTCGATTTCCTCATAACTTTTCGCAACGCAAAAAAACGCCTGGAAACAGAATTTCCAGACGCCTTTGTCACGGGAGCTATCATAGCAGATAATCTGATGGTTTTCAAGTTTTTTTTATTTTTTCACATGATCCATATCCTGATCCCCCCCAGGATCAGAAGATGTGCCGGATAGAAAATATAGAAAAACCACTTGGAAAACCGCGGTGCTTTTTCGGATTTTTTTCCATTGTAGAAGCAAAGGATCACGATTCCTGACACCACGATTCCGACAGCTGACAGCAGAGCATGAACGATTGCCGGTCCGGCGGCCATTTTTTCCACGTAGGAAGCATAATTGATCAGCACAAAAAGTACTGCACCGATTCCATAACTCTTCACCAGCTTCTTCCGGTTTCCAAAGCCCGCGTAGAACAGAACCGTAAAAACAGGTGCCAGGATTGCCCAGTCCGAATAAACGGACAGTAAAAGCAGCAAAAAGAGAAGTGGAAGTCTCCATTTGCTTACCGGCATTCTGTCATTGATCACCAGGATCATAAAGCAAATAAACAAAGTAAACAGCATATTCATCTGTGTAAAATCAAAGGCCAGCATATAAGGAATCTGGGAAATTCCTGCAAAGATCAGAAGTCTTTCCCCATATTTCTGCCGGGAGTGGGTATAATAGAAGCCTTCCACGAGAAAATAGCACATGGTAATGGCAGTAAAGTAACCGATATCCACCAGTACTTCCCAGAGGATCGTATCCTTTGGCAGGAACACATTTGCAATATGATTGAGAAGCATGGTAAAAATTGCCAGATACTTGATTGCATCCCGGGTCAGTCCCGGTTTTTCTGTTGTTGACATAATATTCTCCTTCTGTTCATCCTGTAGTGCCCTTATCTTACACCTCTGCTTTTTCACAGGCAACCCTTTTGAGATTCAGTTGCGTTTTTCCGCAGGTAAGCTTATACTATACAAAGCATCTTATTATTTCAAAAACGAAAGGGAATTATCATGATCCAGGATATCGCACCACATATCTATCACAATGAATACAAGCCTGTGGCTCCGGATAAAACAAGCCACATTCTCGCCTATGAAGAGGGCCGGATCCTTATGAAAAAAGACGGTGGGACAATGACTCTTCCAAGCTTTGGTGAGCTGGAGGGAAAGGTAGCAAATCTTTATGAAAATTATATTTATCTCTTTTCCGTTGACGATGAGCATTTTTATCTGATCCCAGATCTGGATACAGGTCTTCTTGTGGATTATCAGTTTGAGAGCAACCGCAGTCTCCGTACAGCAGAGCCACAGTATCTGGCCTTTGCCGGGATCACCGGATATCAGCTCTTCCAGTGGTATGGCAAACATCGTTTCTGTGGCCGCTGCGGCAAGCCGATGATACATGACAAGGCCGAACGCAAAATGATCTGCCCTTCCTGCGGAAACGGCGAATATCCGAACCTTTCCCCTGCCGTGATCGTAGGAGTTACCAACGGTGACAAACTGATCCTTTCCAAATACGAGGGCCGCAGCCACACCCGCTACGCCATGATCGCAGGTTTTGCGGAGATCGGAGAAACCATCGAGGAAACGGTCCATCGCGAAGTCATGGAAGAGATCGGCGTAAAGGTTAAAAACCTCCGCTACTACAAGAGTCAGCCATGGTCCTTCTCCGGAACCCTTCTGTTCGGCTTCTACTGCGACCTGGACGGCGATGACACCCTGACTGTAGACCACAACGAGCTCTCCATGGCCTCCTGGTTCAACCGGGAAGACATCCCGGATGAGGGCGATAATATCAGCCTTACCAAGGAAATGATGATGGCGTTTAAGCATGGAAAAGCCTGAAGCATTACTTATCTGATTTCATAAAAAAACATCGGTCATTCAACGTATTCTGTTGAATACCGGTGTTTTTTTATGTCTGGTATGCGAGAGCTTATTTCTCCGCTGTCAGATGCCAGATATCTCTGTTGTACTCTTCAATCGTTCTGTCTGAGGAGAAATATCCTGCTTTTCCAATGTTTACGAGCATCTTTTCGGCCCATGCAGTTCTATCTTCATAATCGGACAGTGCCTGATCCTTTACTTTTACGTAGTCCTGGAAATCAAGAAGCGTCATGAACCAGTCCTTGCTTACGATCTCATGATGCAGTCTCTTTAAATGCTCCTCGCTTCCGATGGCAAGAAGCTCTTTTCCGATAATAAAGTCTACGGCACGGCGGATACGCTCGTCTTTCTCATAGAAATCTTTTGCGCAGTAGTCAGCTTTTTCATAATGTCTGATCACCTGCTCGCTGGACTCACCGAAGATGTAAATGTTATCCTCGCCTACCAGCTGGCTGATCTCCACGTTTGCACCATCCATGGTTCCCAGTGTCACCGCACCGTTCAGCATAAACTTCATGTTTCCGGTTCCGCTGGCCTCCTTGGATGCGAGGGAAATCTGCTCGGAAATATCGCAGGCCGGGATCAGCTTCTCTGCTGCACTTACGTTATAATTTTCCACCATGACAACCTTCATGTACGGGGAGACCTCCGGATCCTTGTTGATAAGCTCCTGTAAGCAGAGGATCAGATGGATAATATCCTTTGCAATGATATAGGCAGGAGCTGCTTTTGCACCGAAAATAAAGGTTACCGGACGCTGTGGCTTCTCACCTGCCTTGATCTTTAAGTAACGGTCGATAATGTAAAGCGCATTCAGCTGCTGACGTTTGTACTCATGGAGACGTTTGATCTGGATATCATAAACACTGTGCGTATTGATCTCCTCGCCCGTGTTGGCCTTTATAAACTCCGCGCATCTCTTCTTTGCATCCTGCTTGATCTTCAGGATATTTGCAAGAACCTCCTGATTTCCCTTAAATTCCAGCATTTTGTCCAGCGCAAAGGAATCTTTGCGGAAGCCGTCGCCGATCAGGGATGTGATGTATTCGGTCAGCGGATGGTTGCAGTGAAGGAGCCATCTGCGGAAGGTGATTCCGTTGGTCTTGTTGTTAAATTTCTCCGGATAGATCTCATAGAACTGATGCAGCTCTGTCTCCTTCAGGATATCTGTGTGAAGGGATGCAACACCATTGATGGAAAATCCGTAATGGATGTCCATATGCGCCATATGGACCAGGTTATTTTTGTCAATGATGGCAAGATTTTCCTGTGGATATTTCGCTTTGATACGCTCGTCCAGTTTGCGGATGATCGGCATCAGGTGCGGAACCACTTCCTCAAGGTAGGAAACCGGCCATTTCTCAAGTGCCTCTGCAAGGATGGTATGGTTGGTATAAGCGCATACGTGAGATACGATGTCGCACGCTTCCTCAAACCCGATCCCACGCTCGTTAAGAAGACGGATCAGCTCCGGGATCACCATACTCGGGTGGGTATCATTGATCTGGATCACTGCATAATCTGCAAGGTCATGAAGGCTGCAGCCTTTACTCACTGCTTCATCCAGAATCAGCTGTGCCGCATTGCTTACCATGAAGTACTGCTGATAAACACGAAGCTTCCTTCCGTCGTCATCGCTGTCATCCGGATACAGGAACAGCGTCAGGTTGTGAAGCAGATCCTTCTTATCAAAGAAGATTCCCTCTCCTACAATGCTCTCATCTGCAATATCGATATCAAAGAGGCGAAGCTTGATGGCCTTGTTCTCATAGCCTGCCACATCAATATCATAAAGCGTGGATTTCAGCATAAAGCCCTTAAACGGTACATAATAGGAAACGCCTGCACTGGTAAGCCAGCTCTCCGGTTCGATCCAGGGATTCGGAGTCTCGAACTGAAGATGATCTTTGAATTCCTGTTTAAAAAGTCCAAGATGATAGTTAAGGCCAATTCCCTCTCCAGGAAGTCCAAGTGCTGCGATAGAATCCAAAAAGCAGGCTGCCAGACGGCCAAGTCCGCCATTTCCAAGAGATGGCTCCGGCTCGATCTCCTCGATCACGGAAAGCTCTTTTCCATTTTCTTTGAGATATCTGGAAACTTCGTCATAAATACCAAGATTGATCAGGTTGTTGGAGAGAAGCTTACCAATGAGGAACTCTGCGGAAATATAATAAATTTTCTTTTTTCCGTCCTGGTAGCCACGGCCTTTCAGCTGCTCCTTCGTAAAGGAGAGAAGTCCGTGATAGATTTCCTCGTCTGTACAGTCTTTCACATTTTTGTTATATTTGTCTTCGAATACTTTGCTTAATGCTTCCATTTCTGTTCTCCCTTCATCGATCCTTTTGAAAGAATTATACGTTTTTACAGTTTCCAAATGTGGCCTGTGACGCGCATTTCAACAGGTATTCATTTTTCTTCTGTTTTTGTTTTTCTGTTTTCGATGATATCAGGATATCACGGATGCGCCTCCAAAAATATAACAATCCTGTCATGATATGCAAGATATTTGCCAGCCTTCGTGGACAGCCGCCTGCAGATCCGGCGAAATAATTTCAGGCCTTTCCCATCCTCTTTCTGTATTTATGCGGCGAAATTTCATTGGCCTGCTGGAATTTCTTGATAAAATAGCTTGTACTGTTAAAGCCTACATTCATGGCGATCTCCGTCACAGGCGCATCCGAGTGGGTAAGAAGATATTTCGCCTTCTCCATACGGAAATCATTGATATATTCTACGAGCGTTTTTCCCGTGTACTGGCGAAAAAGCTTCATGAAATAATACTCACTGTAATTGGACAGCCCGGAAAGCTCTGAAACCGTAAGATCCTCCTGATAATGAAGGCTGATGTGATCCAGAACCTCCTTTACTGCTGCAAGGCTTTTGTTCTGCTCCGTGCCCGCCGGAATAATATAATGTTCTGTCAGCATCTCATAAAAGAAATCAAAAAACAGCATTTTCAGCTTTACATAGAAATATGGCTTTTTTTCCGTGTGACACTCATGTATCTGTAAAAAAATATCTCTCAGCTTCTCATAACCGGAAGCTCCCGCCTCTATATGATGGCAAAATTCTGCCTTGTTTTCCATCAGCGGTGCCACCACACATTCCTGGCAGATATCTCCCGGCTGTCCCGCCAGAAATCCCAGCCCAAACACCACACTCTTATAATAGAGAGGATTTTTAAGATCCGTCCGTATACTATGCAGAACCCCACAGTTCACGATCAGGATGTCTCCTTTTTTTAAACGGATACTCTCCCGGTTCAGTCTGGCAAAGCCGCTGCCTTTTTCAATGTACATGATCTCCATCTCGCTGTGCCAGTGGTCATACAGCGCATGAAAGATCTCACAGTTTCCCATATACGTCTCCACCGGCAGTTCAAAGGAACCGTGCGGGCTTAATTCTTTTAAGTTATCATCCACTTCAGATACGTGAAGAGGATTTTTTTCGGATGAGTTTGTTTTTGGCATGGTTTCCTCCGTAATAACTTTCTGTTCAGCTGATCTTAGTCTAACGGATATTTCCAGCCATGACAATATTATATTTGCCTCTTTTCTTTTTTATGACGTTACTGTTCACTCCGTTCACAGCAACACGCTTGACTTTTCCCAGACCGACTGCTATATATAATTTTATAGCATTTTCAGAAAGGAGTATAATTCCATGGAAAAAGAACAGATCACCCGGCTTTTAGACAGACAACGCCAGTATTTTTATTCCGGCGCAACTTTGGATCCTGATTTTCGTATCCGTGCCCTGAAACGCCTCCGCGCCTCCATCCGCCGGCATGAGTGCCAGATCCACGAAGCCCTCCGAAAGGACCTTGGAAAAAGCAATTTCGAGAGCTATATGTGCGAAACCGGACTTGTACTCTCCGAGATCACACATATGCTGAAAAATATCCCTTCCTACACCAGGGAACAGATCGTTCTCACTCCACCGGCACAGTTTCATTCCCGCAGTTTCCGAAAGCCCTCTCCATACGGGGTGGTTCTCATCATGAGTCCATGGAACTATCCGTTCCTTCTTACCATGGAACCTCTTGTAGATGCCATCGCAGCCGGAAACACGTCAATCCTGAAGCCAAGTGCATACTCTCCTGCCACCAGCGAAGTGATCCGCCTTCTGATCCACGAATGCTTTGATGAAAAATATGTAGCCACTGTCACCGGCGGACGCGCGGAAAATACACAGCTTCTGAGCCTGCACTTTGATTACATCTTCTTCACAGGCAGCCAGGCTGTGGGAAAAGAAGTTATGCGGAAGGCTTCCGAATATCTCACTCCAGTCACACTGGAGCTTGGCGGAAAAAGCCCCTGCATTGTAGATAAAACAGCCAATCTTCGCCTTGCCGCTAAACGTATCGTATTCGGTAAATTTTTAAACTGCGGCCAGACCTGCGTAGCACCGGACTACATCTACTGCGATCCAAAAATCAAGGATGCCCTGGTGGCAGAACTTTTAAAACAGATCAGGCACCAGTATGGAAAAGAACCTCTCAAAAACCGGGACTATGGAAAGATCATCAACGAAAAACATTTTGACCGTATCAACAGCCTGATCGATCCGTCCAAAACCGTCTGCGGCGGCGGTTCTGACCGTGAAACACTTCAGATCGAACCGACGGTTCTTGATAATGTAACCTTTGATGACCCGGTCATGCAGCAGGAGATCTTCGGACCGGTTCTTGCGGTCCTCACCTATGACTCTCTCGAAAATGCCGTGGAAAAGATCAATTCCATGGCTCATCCACTGGCCCTCTACCTCTTCACCAGTGACAAAAAAACCGCCCGGGAAGTAACTTCCCGGTGCGGTTTCGGCGGCGGCTGCATCAACGATGTTCTCATCCATCTGGCAACCAGCAATATGGGCTTCGGCGGCTTCGGAGAAAGCGGTATGGGCTCCTACCACGGAATCGATGGCTTCCGTACCTTCTCTCATTATAAAAGTATTGTAGATAAGAAGACCTGGATCGATCTCCCCATTCGCTATCAGAAATACCGGAAGGTTTATGAGAAGATAATGAGGATGTTTATGCGGTAGAGAGGGTTATCTTAATGCATCCTTCATCTCTTTCACATAAGCCTTTACCTTCGGCACACAGTCCTCTCCGTAGGCCCCGCAGAGCTTCACGATGGCCGATCCTACGATGGCTCCGTCGGACTGGTCGGCCATCTTTTTTGCCTGCTCCGGGGTAGAGATTCCGAATCCTACAGCACATGGGATGTCTTTCTGGGCTTTTACCAGCTTTACCATGGCTCCGATGTCGGTTGTGATATTGCTTCTCATCCCGGTAACTCCCAGGGAGGATACACAGTATACAAAGCCTTCTGCCTCTTTCGCGATCATGGCGATCCTGTCATGGGAGGTCGGTGCGATCAGTGAGATCAGGTCAAGACCGTATTGTTTACAGATAACGTCGAACTCTTCTTTTTCCTCAAATGGGACATCCGGAAGGATAAGTCCGTCCATTCCGGCTTCTGCTGCCTTTTTGATAAAACGCTCCGTTCCATAGGAAAAAACCACATTTGCGTAAGTCATAAATACCATTGGAATTGTTGTATTTTTACGGATTTTTTCTACCATTGCAAAAACTTTGTCTGTGGTCACGCCGCCGGATAATGCGCGGACGTTGGCTTCCTGGATCACCGGTCCCTCTGCTGTAGGATCAGAGAAGGGGATTCCAAGCTCGATCAGGTCTGCCCCTGCTTCTTCCATTGCGTATACCAGCTGCTCAGTTACCTTAAGAGACGGATCTCCGCAGGTCACAAAAGGAATAAATGCCTTTCCGTTCGCAAAAGCTTCTTTAATTCTCTTATTCATGAATATCCTCCCCTCTGTAGCGGGCGATTGCCGCACAGTCCTTATCTCCACGTCCTGAAATGGTAATTACCATGATTTTGTCTTTTCCCAGTGTCGGTGCGATCTTTTTCGCATAGGCTACTGCATGGGCACTTTCGATCGCAGGAATAATTCCTTCTGTTCTGGAAAGATACTCAAAAGCATCTACGGCTTCGTCATCCGTTACCGGCACATATTCGGCTCTTCCGGTGTCATAAAGGTGTGCATGCTCCGGTCCTACGCCCGGATAATCCAACCCTGCGGAGATGGAGTATACCGGCGCGATCTGTCCGTATTCATCCTGGCAGAAGTAGGATTTCATGCCGTGGAAGATTCCAAGACGGCCGGTTGCGATGGTTGCTGCTGTTTCCGCGGTATCCACGCCGCGTCCTGCTGCCTCACAGCCGATCAGGCGGACATCCCTGTCCTCAATAAAATTGTAGAAGGTTCCGATGGCATTGGAGCCGCCGCCTACGCAGGCCAGGACAACATCCGGAAGCCTGCCTTCTTTTTCCAGCATCTGCTCTTTGATCTCCTTGGAGATCACGGCCTGGAAATCACGCACGATGGTCGGGAACGGATGTGGCCCCATAACCGATCCCAGTACATAGTGGGTATCTGCGATACGGTTTGTCCACTCACGCATGGTCTCGGAAACGGCATCCTTTAAGGTTGCGGTTCCGCTGGTGACTGCATGGACTTTTGCCCCGAGGAGACGCATTTTGTATACGTTCAGGGCCTGACGCTCCGTGTCCTCTTTTCCCATGAATACTTCACATTCCATTCCCATCAGAGCTGCGGCAGTCGCAGTTGCCACGCCGTGCTGGCCTGCACCTGTCTCCGCGATCACACGGGTCTTTCCCATTTTTTTTGCAAGGAGCACCTGACCTAATACATTGTTGATCTTATGGGCTCCTGTGTGGTTTAAATCCTCTCGTTTCAGATAAATCTTAGCTCCGCCCAGGTCTTCCGTCATATGTGCCGCATAATAAAGTCTGGATGGCCTTCCTGCATACTCGTTGAGAAGCTCATCGAGTTCACGGTTGAATTCCGGATCGTTTTTGTAATGATCATATGCTTCCTCAAGCTCCAGAACGGCGTTCATCAGTGTTTCCGGGATGTACTGTCCGCCATGGATGCCAAATCTTCCTTTTGACATATTAAAAATCCTCCTTTATGTTTCTCACGGTCTGCACCGCTTCTGCTATTTTATCCGGGTCTTTGTGACCATCGGTTTCTACGCTGCTGCTTAAATCAACTGCCCAGGGATGAAGCAGCTTTATGGCTTTTTCCAGATTGTCACAGCCAAGACCTCCTGCCAGAAACCAGGGACGTTTTATGACTGGCACCAGATTCCAGTCAAAGGTTTCACCGGTGCCTCCTGCTCCCTGGTCCAGAAGAATATAACCTGCTTCCGAACGGATCGCCCGCTTTACATCTGCTTCGGTTTTTATGGAAAAAGCCCTGATGACAGGCCTGTCTGTCATTGCCTTCAGCTGACGTATATATGCCTCGTCTTCCTGTCCGTGAAGCTGTGCCAGTGCAATGATTCCTTCGTTCAAAAGTCTGGCAGGCAGCTCCACCGGTGCATTGACGAAGACCCCTGTCGGCAAAATGCTCTCATCCAGATTTTTCCGGAGTGCCTTCAGCTGCTCCACGGTAACATTTCTCCGGCTTTTTGGAAATTCTACAATGAATCCTGCAAAATCCGGTTTTGCTTCGTTGACTGCCCGGATGTCTTCCGGGCGGGTCAGTCCGCAGATCTTGATCCTGGTTCTGCCTTCTTTTTTCATAGCAGTGCCCCGCCGTTCAGCTCTTCCAGTGCTGCTTTTTTATCCTTGCTCCGCATCAGGGTCTCACCGATCAGGACTGCGCCTACCCGGTTCTTCTCAAGAATCGCGATATCTCCTGCATTTTTGATTCCGCTCTCGGAAACAAATACCACCTTGTCCGGTGCCAGGTTTCGAAGCCGGATACTGTTATTCATATCAACTTTGAAGGTTTTCAGGTCGCGGTTGTTGACACCGACGATCTTTGCTCCGGCCTTTAAGGCTCTTGCGACTTCTTCCTCATCGTGGGCCTCCACCAGTGCGTCCATTCCCAGGGATTCTGCAAGCTCTCTGTATTCCAGAAGCTCCTGGTCATTTAAGATGGCGCAGATCAGAAGCACAGCCGATGCGCCGAATGCTTTTGCCTGATAGATCATATACTTATCCACCGTGAAGTCCTTTCGGAGAACCGGAATATCCACCGCTTCCGTGATCTCACGCAGATAAGCGTCACTTCCCATAAAGTAAAAAGGCTCTGTAAGACAGGAGATCGCGGATGCTCCTGCAGCCTCATATTCCTTTGCGATTTCCAGATATGGAAACTCCGGTGCGATCAGCCCCTTAGAGGGGGAAGCTTTTTTTACTTCACAGATGTAGGACATGCCCGGCTTTTTCAGTGCTTCCAGAAAGGAAGGCTGCTGTGGTGCTTTTTCCGCCAGGGCTTTCAGCTCTTCCAGGGGAAGCGCAAGCTTTTCCTTCTCAATACGTTCTCTTGTTTTTCCTGCGATTTCTTCCAGAATGTTTCTTTTCATTCTCTATTTGTCTCCTCGATTTTCAACTCTCATTCGGCAGTTTCAAGTAGTCCGACAACTTAATATTTCAGTTAATGGGGGTTGCCGATTCCTCTCCTCCCACCATTATCCTCAGATTTCATTGCTTAACTTGATAAATTCCTCAAGCTTGGCTGCCGCAGCACCATTATCTATAAGATTCTCTGCCATCTTCACACCAGCTTCTATTGTCTCGGCTTTTCCGGCGATATAAAGTGCTGCTCCTGCGTTCATACATACAGCCTGACGCTTTGGACCTTTTTCAGTTCCGTTTACAATAGCTTTTGTGATCTCGGCGTTTTCTGCCGGTGTACCGCCTGTCAGTTCTTCCTTGTTACAGCGTGTGTAGCCGAACTGCTCCGGGGTGATCTCGTAGGACTGGAACCATCCGTCCCTGACCTCGCATACAGAGGTCGGTGCGCTCATGGAGATCTCATCCAGCCTGTCCTGTCCGAAAACGACCATTCCACGGTTCACGCCAAGCTTCATCATAACCTGTGCCAGCGGCTCTACCAGAGACTGGTCATAGACTCCCATCAGCTCCATGTTTGCGCCTGCCGGGTTGCTTAATGGTCCAAGAATGTTGAATACCGTGCGGATTCCAAGCTCTTTGCGGATCGGTGCCACATATTTCATGGCAATGTGGTAATTCTGCGCAAACAGGAAGCAGATGTTGATCTCTTTCAGGAGCTGTGCACTTTTTTCCGGCGGGATGGTGATCTTTACGCCAAGTGCTTCCAGAACATCTGCGGCTCCGCTCTTGGAGGATGCTGCACGGTTTCCGTGTTTTGCCACCGGAACACCGCCTGCCGCGATCACGAGGGAAGAGGTTGTGGAAATATTGAAGGAGTTTGCACCGTCACCGCCGGTTCCCACGATCTCCAGGACATCCATGTCATGCAGGAGTTTGATGCAGTGTGCTCTCATGCCTGCTGCGGATGCTGTGATCTCATCAATGGTTTCCCCCTTTATGGAAAGTGCGGTAAGATAGGATGCCATCTGCACCGGTGTTGCCGCTCCATCCATGATCTCATTCATTACGGCTTCTGCTTCGTCATATGTCAGGTTTTCTTTTTTTGAAAGTTTGATGATTGCTTCTTTGATCATTATTATTTCCTCCTCAGTTTTTCTTTCCTCTTACTACCTTCATAAAATTTTCGATCATTATTTTTCCATCTGGTGTCATAACCGATTCCGGATGGAACTGTAAGCCGAAAACCGGATATTTTTTATGCTCCAGGGCCATGACCTCACCGTCCTCTGACCCGGCAGTGACCATAAGTTCTTCCGGCAAGGTGTCGCGGATCGCTGCCAGGGAGTGATATCTGGCTGCCGGGAAGGTTTCCGGCAGGCCTTCAAACATCCGGCTCTCTCCCTCCTTATGGATTTCCTTCTGCTTTCCGTGCATCAGCTCTTTTGCGTAGGATACGGTGCCTCCGAACGCTTCACAGATAGCCTGATGCCCAAGGCAGATACCGAGGATCGGGAGCTTGTCTTTGAAATATCTAATGGCTTCAATACAGATTCCCGCATCTGCCGGGCGGCCGGGTCCCGGAGAAAGGATCAGTGCTTCCGGCTTCATGGCCTCCAGCTCTTCAATGGTCACTTCATCATTTCTTACTACTTTGATATCCGGTTCCACGGAACCGATCAGCTGGTAAACATTGTAGGAAAAGCTATCATAATTATCGATCAGTACTATCATTCCAGTCCCTCCTGTGCAGTTTCGATTGCCTGTACAACGGCTCTTGCCTTGTTGCAGCATTCCTGGAATTCCTTTTCAGGAACACTGTCTGCCACGATTCCGGCACCGGACCGGATACAGATCTCGCCGTTCTTTTTGTAAACCAGGCGGATGGCAATGCAGGTATCCAGGTTTCCTGCGAAATCCAGATATCCGATGGCTCCACCGTAAATACCTCTCTTGCTCTGTTCCAGCTCCTGGATGATCTGGCAGGCACGGAATTTCGGTGCTCCGGAAAGAGTTCCTGCCGGAAGGATGGAATCCACTGCATCCACCGCATCCTTGTCATTCCGGATCTGGCCGGTCACTGTGGAGCCGATATGCATGACATGGGAAAAACGCTCGATGCACATGTATTTTTCTACTTTCACAGTTCCGATCTTACTAATCTTTCCGATGTCGTTTCTTCCAAGATCTACCAGCATGTTGTGTTCTGCACGTTCCTTCTCATCTTCAAGAAGGCCTTTTTCCAGTGCCTCGTCTTCCTCTTTTGTCTTACCACGCGGTCTTGTTCCCGCCAGTGGAAAAGTGCTTATTTCTTTCCCCGCAAGCCTGGCAAGCGTTTCCGGTGAAGCTCCGGCGATCTCAATATCATCGCTGGAAAAATAAAACATATACGGGGAAGGATTGCTGGCTCGAAGAACACGGTAGGTATCAAACAGGCTTCCCTCTGCTTTTGCCCGCATCGGATTTGAGAGAACCACCTGGAATATATCTCCTTCGTGGATATAATGTTTCGCTGTCTCAACCATCTCGCAATATTTTTCTTCCGGAAACTGTGGCTCGATGGAGGATTCCAGTTTCAGTGACGGGAATTCCTTATGCTTTCCGTTTCGGATCAGCTCTGCCATCTCCTTTAACTTCTCTTCCGCTTTTTTGTAGGAGTTTTCCAGATCATCTGTCATCACTCCGGCGATCAGAAGCACTTTCTGCCTGTAATGGTCAAAGGCTATTACCTGGTCAAAAAGCATCAGGTCCATATCCCGGAAATCCTGCTCTGCCTCATCCGTAAGATTCAGCTTCGGCTCACTGTATTTGATATAATCATAGGAAAAATATCCTACCAGGCCGCCGGTAAAGGTTGGCATTTTTTCCAGAACCGGACTTTTGTACTCTTTCAGTATCTGACGGATCGCAGCTCCCGGATGCTTTACCTGCTGCGAAGCTTTTTCTTCGCTTCCGTCCTCATGGATCTTGCGGATCTGAAGATTTCCGTCTGTACAGGTAATCTCCATGGATGGTTCATATCCCAGGAAGGAGTAGCGGCCCCATACCTCTGTCTGGCTGGCACTCTCCAGAAGATAACAGTGTCTGCTGGCTGTGCGTAAGGTCCGCATGACTTCTACGGGTGTATAGCGGTCGGAATACAATTCCCTGCATACAGGGATCCGCCGGTATTCGCCTGACTGTGCAATTTCTTTGATTTTTTCTAATGCTGGATACATATACAGATCCTCCTGAATTCTTATCATCTCACCTGCCAAAGAAAAGCAAAGAAAAGACCGGGATAAAATCCCCTGCTCCGTTTCCTTTCTCATGTATGCAGATTCCTGAAAATCTGTATACAAAAACCGCCCGTCTCCGGCAGAATCTGGTTCTGCCAGGGACGAGCGTTAAATTCAAAATCACCCGCGGTGCCACCCTGATTCACGGTCTGACCCGTGCGCTTGGCGGAATACCTGCATATTCCCGGCAACTGACGTATGCCCTCACGTCACAGAATACTCGGTTCTGATATACCTTTCCCTGTGCCCTCCGCGGTCCATTTAGCAGACTGCTTCTCGATCCGGCTCTCACCCTCCCGGACTCTCTGTGCGCGCACGAAAGCTTTTATCTCCGCTTCATCGGTTTAGTGGTTTACTCAATTAAACTTTTTATTTAAAATACCACAGGTGTTTCAATATGTCAATACAAAAGTTGAAAAATTTACTATTTTATTCTATAATAAGTTACTGTGAATAGCAACTATAATAACATACTGTAATTATCAGAATCACCATATGCGAAAGGAGTTCTATCAAAGAATATTATGGCCGAAGCAAATACAAACACCTGGCTGGATACACCTGATCCACAGGTTTTCATCAAAAATTCCGCGAAATTCAATGATCTTATGATGATGTACCGCTGTACAGTCCGCGAGGTACGCACCAAGCTTGAGGTCCTCAACGATGAGTTTTCTGTGGAATATAAACGTAACCCGATCTCTTTTATCAAGACCCGGATCAAAAAACCGGAAAGCATTTACAAAAAGCTTAAGAAGCTTGGATACGAATTCACAGCTGAGAATATCCAGAACCAGCTGAATGACGTTGCCGGCATCCGTGTTGTCTGTGCTTTTATCGATGATATCTACACCATTGCAGATCTGATCGCCAGACAGGACGACATCACGGTCATTCAGGTAAAAGACTATATCAAAAATCCAAAGCCTAACGGCTACCGCAGCTATCACATGATCGTGGAGATCCCCGTGTTCTTCTCCAAGGGAAAAACTCCCATGCGTGCGGAAATCCAGATCCGTACCAATGGTATGGATTTCTGGGCTACTCTGGAGCATCAGCTCAGATATAAGCAGAACATTGAAAAAATGGATGGATATGAGGAAGTCAGCAGCGAGCTTCTTAACTGCGCCCGCGCTGTGATCGATATGGATAATGAGATGCAGCGCATCAAGAACCGGATCGGACAGTTTCACGATATCTGATGTTAAAGCAGGTAAGGTTATAATCTTACCTGCTCTTTTTTACTGTTCTTCACACGGAATGCCCTGGGTGTCATCTGATAATGTTCTTTAAATACTCTGTGAAAATAACTGTTATTTTCATATCCTACGGCTGCGATGATATCATTGATCGGCAGATCCGTCTCACACATCAGCTCCACAGCCTTGTTCAGTCTCTTCCTCTGGAGCAGCTCCTTGAAATTAAAGCCTGTGGTTTTCTTGATCATTTTGCTCAACACATGCATGGGCAGATGAAGACGGCTGCACAGCTCGGTAAGCGTGGCTGTCCGGTATTTCTGCTCAATATAATCAAGTGTCGTCATGGAGATCATGTTTTCATACTGGTTGGGAAGCCTCATTTCCACATACTGAACGGCTTCCACCAGATACATAAAGATCAGGCCCATGGTGGTCTGGTTGATCCGTTCCCTGTTCTCCTCCCCGTTTACAAGGGAATAGATGATATTTTCCAGAAGGTTCTGGATCTGCAGGACTTCTGCAACCTTGAAATGAAGATATTCACCACGTTCCTCATCCTGTCTGAGCACATTCACCAGAAAGTCCGCCAGCATATTGTCATTACCCGCCATGGAGTAGGCCACATCAAAAAACTCCGGCAGCACCATGAAATTGATGGCAATGTCGTTCTGTCCTGCTTTCAGGATCTCATGCTTCGTAAACTGGTTGAGAAAAAGCAGTTCCCCTTTATTCACCACGACTTTTTTTCCATCGATGATATTGGTAAGAGAGCCTTCACACACATACAGTACTTCCACAAAATTATGCCGATGCGCCGGAAAGTATACAAAACGGGTATGGGTGCGCACAGCGATCAGACGGCCTTCCTTGAGCATCTTGCGGCTGTCCACAGTGAAATCCCGGCCGGAGGTATAGAGATCTTTGTCTACCTCTGCCTCTCCGTCCAGGATCTTGCGTTCTTCTTCGGTTATCTTTCTCAGCTGATCCAGTAAAGCCTGCTGCATGTATCTTTAACTCCTTTATACGTTCATAATTCGCTTCTGCTCTCATTTTAACACCAACCTCCCGATATCACAACCGAAATCACCCGGCAGCCCTTTTTCTGAAACTTTCCGCAAACGGAAAAAGGGACAGAGTCCGAAAACTCTGCCCCTCCCAAAGGATTTATCATATGATTAGTACAGTTTAGCCATCTCTTCGATATTTGTTGTATCGAATTTCAGAGGTGCGCCAAGTACAACCTCTGTACCGCCGTCATCAGCTTCTGTTACTGTGTACTCACCAAGGTCGCCAGCTGTGAACTTGTCATCTTTGGCACCTGTGATGTCGCCGTTGATCAGAGAGATTGTTGTGTAAGCACTGAGTTTTCCAAGGCCCTGCATATCCCACAGATAGAAGTATGGGCAGGAATGGGAATCATCATCACCTGTGTACTCCTGCATCTCAGACGGAAGTCCAAGACCTGTCAGTTTGCAGGAAGATCCGTTATCCTGAAGATATTTGGCAGCTGCTGCGATACCAACGGTTGTCGGTGCGCAGATCACCTTCAGATCTTTGTAGTTCTGAAGAAGAGCTGCTGTCTGGTCTGTAGATTTCTGCGGCTCATCATCGCCATATACAACGTCTACAAGCTCAAGCTTGCTGTATTTGTCATCGCCTTCCATGATGGTCTTCATTGCGTCGATCCATGCATTCTGGTTTGCAGACTGGGATGTAGCGGAAAGGATCGCGAACTGTCCTTCACCACCGGAAATATCAAGAACTGCATCCATGAGTGCCTGGGCAACTTCTTTTGTACCAGCCTGGTTTACGAAGATCTCACGGCTGTCCTTGTTTGGTGCGGAGTCGAAGGAAGATACCTTGATTCCAGCATCCATAGCTTCCTCAAGCTTAGCCTGAAGAGCGTTTACATCGTTAGCGGAGATACAGATTGCATCGAAGTCCTGGGAGATCAGGTTATCAAGAACCTTGATCTGTGCATCAGCGGTAGCTGTCTCAGGATAAACAACCTCTACTGTGCCGCCTTCAGCCTCTACCGTCTCCTGGAAAGACTTTGCTGCGATCTCGAAGAATGCGTTACCGGCTGCTTTACCAACCAGGGCGATCTTTTTGTCTTTTGCAGAATCGCCGGATGCCTCTGTTGCGGTCTCTTCTTTGTCCTCAGCTGCGAGAACCGGGCAAACAGTACCAAGAACCATTGCTCCACAAAGGATTGCACTAATTACCTTTTTTTTCATTTTTATTCCTCCCTATAAGAATATAATTTTTTTATATGCTGCTGTCTCCGCTACACCAATGGAGACAGCTAACAATCATATTGAGTTCCAGAAAATAATATTTAGTTTTTCTTCATTGCTACTGCTTTTTTCACATCGCCGATGATGTTCGGAAGAGCAACTGCCGCAACCAGAAGTACACCGATGATCAGAAGGATCACCTGTGCATTTACGTTTCTCTGTCCAAGACCAACTCGTAAGCATACGATGATGAATGCGGAAATGATACCGCCGGCCAGATTACCTTTACCACCTGTGGAGGAGATACCTCCGAATACTGCCATTGCGATGGCGTCCATCTCAAATCCGTTACCGGTTGTTGTGTTGGCACCATAAGAAGATGATACCAGGAACAGTGCACAAAGTCCAGACATAAGTCCCATTACTGTGTAGATGATGAAACGGATCTTTTCTACATGAACGCCTGCGTAGTAGGCTGCCACACGGTTTGTTCCGATGGCGTAGGTGCGGCGTCCAAAGGTGCTCTTTCCAAGAAAGATCGCGAAGATCACACCAAGGATCAGTACCAGGAACAAAATGTAAGGAACCTGTCCTACCTTTCCGCCGATGGCACGGAAACCGTCTGTGTTTGTGATAGCGATACTTCCGCCTGCTCCAAGTGTTACCTCGGCAATACCACGGAAGATGATCTGGGTTGCCAGTGTTACGATCATTGGCGGAAGCTCTTTGAAACGGGTAAGGATAAATCCGTTGATCGCACCGCAGATGGCACCAACGATCAGTGCTGTAAGTACTACTACGATGAATGGAGCATTTGTATTGCAGACCATACAGCTTAATGTAGCAGAGAGGCACACGATCGCACCTACCGAAATATCAATCTCGCCTAATACCAGGATGTACGCCATCGGGAACATCATGAATACCTCTGCGAGGTAAACCGGCATCTGACGAAGAACACTTTTTACATTGTAAAACTCAGAAAATGATGCGCAGAAAATATTTACCAGGATAAAGAGAATGACCAGGATGCCTTCCCAACTGAATACGATGTGTTTCATCGGATTTTCCGGCACATTGTTAATACTTCTTCCAGATTTTCCAGCCATGATTTACATCTCCCTTCCCTTTAATGCGTTTTTGTCTGCGATTCTCTGCAGGATAACATTGATCACAACGACTATCAGGATGATTACACCCTTGATCATGTTCTGCCACAGGGAGCTGATGCCCACAAGCGGAAGAGCTTTTGCGATCGTTGCAAGGATGATGGAACCAAGGAATGCACCAACTACGGTTCCACGGCCACCACTCATGCTTACACCACCGATTACGCAGGCTGCGATGACATCCATCTCACCGCCGTACTGCATATCCGGCATTGCTGAAGCATAAACAGATACCTGAAGTGCTCCGCCAAGACCTGCGAGGAATCCCATGATCACATATACAAGAAGGTTGATATTCTTTGCATTGATACCGGAAACCTGTGCTGCGCTTGCATTACTTCCTACTGCATAGATCCTTCGTCCTGTTCTTGTCCATTTCATAAAGAAGAAGAATACTACATAACAGATGATGATGACCCAGATTACTTTATTTAACCCGAGGAAATTTGTTGTTGCAAAATTTTTGAACTCACCAAGAGCTGCTGCACTTGCCCACTCACCTCCGTGGGAAACAAGGTAACCCATTGCTCTGTAGATGTACATAAAGCCCATGGTTGCAATGATCGGCGGAACATTTGCCCTTGAAATCACAAGGCCGACAACCAGTCCGCAGACAATACCGATTGCCATTGCAATGATAAAAGCAAGTAATGTGCTTGTGATATGTCCGTATTTCAGGAGCATACCAACTGACATACCGGAAAGTGCCAGGGTTGACATGATGGAAATATCGATTCCGCCTACCAGCATGACACACAGCATACCAAGTGACATTACCATTGTTACTGCATTATTTTTCAGCATCTCCAGAAGTGACTTCGGCGTAAGGAATGACGGGCTGATCGCTGTGACAACTGCAAACAGCACGATCACGATAATTGCCAGCAGAGCCTCTCGGGAGCCTGTAATCTTCTTGATGACAGATTTCTTTTCCATTATTTAGTCCCCTTTCCAGTGCTCTTTTCCATGGACAGCTCAAGGATACCTTCCTGTGTTGCCTCATCCCTGCCCAGTTCTCCTGTCTTGCGGCCATTACACATAACAATGATACGGTCTGCCATTCCCAGGATCTCAGGCATCTCAGAGGAGATCAGGATGATCGCATAACCCTTCTTTGCCAGGTCTCCCATGATCGCATAAATCTCGGCCTTGGCTCCGACATCGACACCCTTTGTCGGCTCATCCATGATAACAACCTTCATTTCCTGGGCAAGAGCCTTGGCAACAACAACCTTCTGCTGATTACCACCTGACAGGGAGCTTGCAGGCTGGAAGATATCAACAGCCTTGGTATCTACCTCCTCAAGAAGCTTTTTGGAAAGCTCTCTTTCTTCCTTTTCGTCATTGAATCCTGATTTTGCATACTTGCTGATGATCGGAAGTGTTACGTTTCTTCCAAGTCCCCAGCTCATGATCAGGCCTTCCTTCTGTCGGTCCTCGGGAAGAAGGATGATACCTTTTTCCATTGCCTCGGAAGGCTTTCTGATATAAACTTCTTTTCCTTCAAGGAATACCTTTCCTTCGTCCGGACGGGTGATTCCGCAGACAGCTTCCACAACCTCGGTACGGCCTGCACCAACCAGTCCTGTAAGGCCTACAATCTCACCGGCACGTACCCCAAAGGAAACATCCTTGAAAAATCCTGTTCTGGAAAAATGTTCGATACGAAGCATCTCATCTCCCAGCTCAACCTCCGGTTTCGGGAACAGATCATTGATCTCACGTCCAACCATTGCCTTGATCAGATCTGCGTTTGTGATCCCGTCTACATCATAGGTTCCGATGTACTGGGAATCACGGAATACGGTAACTCTGGAAGCCAGACGGTACATATCCTCAAAACGGTGGGAGATAAAGATAATGGAAACGCCATTCTCTTTCAACTTGTCAACCAGTGTGTAAAGCTTCTCGGACTCGTTTCTGGTGAGTGCTGCTGTCGGCTCATCCAGAATGATGATCTTCGCATTTGTGGAAAGTGCCTTGGCGATCTCAACCATCTGCTGCTGTGCAACAGAAAGGGTACCCATCTCAGCGGTTGCATCAAAATCTGCATCCAGCTCCTTCAGGTATTTATTCGCCTCCTGATTCATCTCTTTCCACTGGATCATATGATGCCGGATGATCTCATGACCCATAAAAATATTTTCAGCAACCGTAAGGTGCGGATAGGATGTCGGATGCTGATATACCGCTGCGATACCTGCTTCCTGGGCATCCTTCGGACCTTTGAAGTCAACCTTCTGTCCGTTTAAGAACATCTCACCTTCTTCTGCCTTATGTACTCCGGTAATAACCTTGATAAACGTAGATTTACCAGCACCATTCTCACCCATCAGTGCATGAACCTCACCAGGCCTGAGCTGGAACTGTACATTATTCAGAGCTTTGACACCGGGGAATATCTTCGTAATACCTTTTAATTCAAGAACATATTCTGACACGGCTCTTTCTCCTCCCTTTCCTTTGATCTAATTTTATTCTATCATCTGCTTCTCCGGTTGATAATGGGAATATTTTTGGATAAGGGTAAAATATTCTCTTTTTCCCTGTAAAATATTACCCATAACCAAACTCCCCCTCCTCGTATTTCTGTGTATTATGTGATATAATAGAAACGCCAAAAGCAACCTATGGGCATTTTTACTGATTGGAGAATATCGTATGAAATTACTGATCGTTGATGACGAAGAGCTTACACGTACCGGACTGATCTCATCTATCGACTGGAAATCCTTGGGGATCACCACTATCCTTCAGGCAGACGATGGAATGAACGGTCTTCAGATGGCCCGGCTCCACAGGCCGGAGATCATCCTCTGCGACGTGCGTATGCCCAGAATGACCGGCATTGCCATGCTGGAACGCCTGGAAAAGCTTCTTCCGGATTCTATTCCTATTTTTATGAGCGGATACTCAGACAAAGAATATCTCAAAGCAGCCATTAAATTAAAGGCTGTCAATTATATCGAGAAGCCTTTAAATACGGACGAGGTGCGGGATGCCGTTCTGGAAGCCCAGTCTCTTTATAAGCAGAAGCTCCGTTCCCACCGTGGGGAGGCTCTTCATTCCCAGGAAACTGCTACCCGGCTGGCTCTTAAGCTTACACTTCCTGCGCCTTCCAGTCAAAGTGAGATAAAGGAGCTTTGCCTGGAGCTTGGACAGCCGGAGCTTCTCGATGCCGGAATGAATTTTACTTCTGTCATCGTCAAGCTTTGTGGTGCAGCGGATTCCTCCGGTGGGATACTGGAAGATATACAGAATGATATCTCCCATTTTCTGGCACATTACCATCTGAAATGTCTTTTTGCCGAAAAAAGAGTCCAGTATCTGGTCCACCACATATATGGAAGCAATTCTCTTTCACAGACTACCCTTTCTGCTGTGGGAAGCTATATTTCCGGGCAGTATGACAGCTGTGGGAAGCATCTGATCGCAGCCGGAAATACAGTAGCTGATATTTCCAGGGCTTATCAGTCCTACGCTTCTGCCGTCATTTTGCTGCAAAACTGCTTTTTCTTTCCGGCGGAAACCTTTCTGACAGAAAGGCTCGTAAACCAGCTCCCGGACAAGCCAGCTCCTCCGGATTTTCTGCAGAACCCGGAAAATACTTTTTCCAAATGTCTTCTTTCCGGCGATGAAGGCCGTTGCGCCCGGTTTCTGGAAGAAGTTTTTTCCTATTATAATGGCAGCTGCTCGTATCTGCCTAACCAGATCCGGGATCTCTACTATCAGCTTTTTAATGCCCTGGCAGCTGCCCGCAAAAAAAATCAGCTTGAGACCGTTCTGCAGGAGAAACAGGACCTGATCGTAGATACTCTCAACAATGCTTTCACTTATGAAGAGCTGCATACTGCCCTCAGGGAAAAAACTGCCCGGTATTTTGAGGATGCCAGAAATTCCCGGCCTGAGAATTCTACGATCTTTATGATCAAGGAGTATATCAGCCGAAATTATATGAATGATACGCTTTCCGTGAAGGATATCAGCAGCCATGTTTTTCTTTCCACTTCCTATGTATGCACCTTCTTCAAAAGCGAAACCGGGCAGACCCTGAATCAGTATCTCACGGAATACCGCATGGAAAAGGCCAAGCAGCTCCTTTCCGATCCACGCTACAAGATCTCGGAGATTTCGTCCAGAGTGGGCTATACCGACGGCAATTACTTTGGAAAGAGCTTCAAGAAATATTCCGGCTTTTCTCCTTCGGAATACAGGGAGAAAATGTCATGAGGGGTCCCTGGTGCAGGCTCAAAAACGGCTATCTGAACTTAAGCCTGCAGACCAAATTTACCATCGCACTGATCAGTATTGTAGTACTTCCGGCTGTTGTCACTGCATTTCTCTTTTATGGGAAGCTTTATAATATGGTAGTGTCCAACACCATCCGGCAGGAACAGGATGCCTCTGCAAAAACTGCTCCGCTGATCGAAGAAACCGTGGAGCAGATACTTTCGGCTACCCAGAATATTACAGGTCAGGCTTTTTTTCAGGAGCTTTTTTATATGCCTGTGAATTCTTCTCCTGAAAAGCTGGCTGCTTCCCCGAATGCCGCCGCGTTCCAAAAGGCTGTGAAGAAACTGACCTCCGGTTCCATCGTAACGGATGTCCGGATCTATGTGGATTTTCCGGCAGAGCTGGAGACGCTGGACGATTTTTCGGTTACTGAAAACCTGCTGGCACCTTTAAGTCAGGCGAAGGGAACCTACTGGTATGGTATTTTTCAGGGAAGCCGGGAAACCCAGGCAATGTTCTGCCCGTCCTTTTACCTTGGTTCCCAGGAAAAACGTAACTATGGTGATATGGCTTATATCTGTCCTTTAAGTCTGTATTTCCATTCCAATGCCTACAAGGCTTACCTGGCCGTTTACTTTTCTGATGATAAACTCAATGAAATTCTGTCGGAGAATCTTTCACTGGAGGGAAGCGTATCCTATATTGTGAACGACCGAGATGCCATTGTTGCCACCTCCGATCCGTCTCTGTCCGGAATCTACCGTCTGGATTATGATACGGTCAGGGATTCCTTTATGTCGTCCAACAATTTTATGGAGCGCACCATCCTTGACACAAAGGTTTATTCAGGATTTTACAGTATTTCAGACACGGACTGGTTCATGGTAACGATCCTGCCATCCCCGCCCCTGATCCACGAAAGTAACCGGCTGATGTTCCAGATTGCCCTTATTTATGCAGGCTTTCTGATTCTGGCACTCCTGTTTGCAAATATCCTCGCCCACTCCATCACCGGAAGACTTTCTTCTGTGGTCAGCCAGATGCAGAGTGTCCGCCATGGTCCGCCCACTCCTATGGAAAGTCCTTCTGCCCATGATGAGATCGGTGATCTGATCGACACTTATAACTACATGACCAGAAAAATGGACGAACTGATGGCCAAACAGGCTAAGGCCGCCGAGGATCTCCGGATCGCGGAATTTAATTCCCTCCAGGCACAGATCAATCCCCATTTTCTTTATAATACCATGGATATGATCAACTGGATGGCTCTTCAGGGGCAGACTGACGGGATCAGCCATGCGGTGCAAAGTCTTTCCCGCTTTTACAAGCTGACCTTAAGCCGTAAAAAAGGCATCTCCACGATTTCCAGAGAACTGGAGCATGTGACCATCTATGTACAGCTCCAGAACATGCGCTACCACGACAGTATGGAGCTGATCACAGATATCCCGGATGAGCTGTACGAATATCAGATCCCGAAGCTGACACTTCAACCGGTTGTGGAAAATTCCATTCTTCACGGAATCCTGGAAAAAGAATCAAAATCCGGCACGATCGTCATTACCGGATGGATGGAGGATGAGGACATCGTACTTCTGATTTCTGATGACGGTGTGGGGATTTCACCGGATGTTTTGGATACCATACTTTCCGGAAACGGAAAAAGTCAGTCCGGTGGCACCAATATTGCCGTTTATAACACACACCGAAGACTACAGATCCTTTACGGAAAGGATTACGGACTTACCTATTCCAGTAACCCCGGGGAGGGAACGGAGGTTGAAATCCGGTTTCCCGCCCACAGGGAAGAGTAATTTACAGGAGGAATCAATATATGATCAAACAGCCAGCAGCACTTTTATACAATTTCAACGACCCGGACCGTCTCCGCCTGATCCGCCGCTACCTGAACCGTCAGAAAATAAAAACACGTGTCGTTATCACGCCGGAATTTCTCCATCCACTTGGATATCTCTTTGATATTCCGGGCTTTCAGGCCTCCTCCCAGTTTAATCTGGGAGCAAATTTCAGCGATGAAATGCTGGTGCTCAAAGGTTTTTCCAGTGAACAGATGGACGGATTTCTCGCATTTTTCCGCGAAGAGCAGATTCCGCCTGTTGCACTGAAGGCCATGCTCACACCGGTGACACAGCACTGGAGTTCGCTTCAGTTGTATGATGAGCTTGTGAAGGAACATAAGCTGATGCATAAAAATTAACGAAAAAGGAGACTGCCTTCCGGGCGGTCTCCTTTTTCTGAATGAATATGTTTTTGGTTGGTTATAAGAAAGAATTTATCTTTTTACGGAAATTATCTTGTTACGATATCTACCGGTACATTGAAGATTTTTGCAACCTTCAGGATCGTGTCGATGTGTCTTCCAGTGGCAGCAGCCATATGATGTGTCGGGCCAGCCTCGCTCCAGCGGTTTACAAACTCTCTTGCTCCGCATGTGAAACGTGTTCTCATATTTGTATCACCGAAGGAAAGGATCGGTCCTTCCTCGTTTACACCCTCAGCTACAACGAACTTGAAGTTTCCGTCTTTGTCCTGAGTGATCGCAAGGTAGGTTACAGGGCCTGTGTATGGATAGAACTGCGTCAGATATCCGCCGCCAGTTTTGCCGTGGAATACTTTTACGATCTTCATGGTTGGCTTCTTGTCGGAGATGTCAGCATCACCACTTCCGGAATGTCCGATGATGCAGATATCATCGTTGAAGTCGATGGAGTACATCTCAGAAAGCTGGCCCGTACCGGAAATTGTCTTTAAGATACTCATTGCCATGGCAACCTTCATGTCACCCTCTACGGCGCATGCAGTACCCTGTTTGATCAGCATGGAGAATGCCGGGATCAGCATACTGTCAAGGACTCCTGCTTTACCCTGTGCAAATCCGTCGTAATGGGAAGCGATCATTCCAAGATGCTCATCTTTTACCCACTGCTCGAAAGCAACGACATATTTTGCCATATCCCATACTTTCTCGATCGTGCCGCCGCCCTCGATTTCAAAGGTGTCAAGGATATCCTGCGCTTTTGCACGGATTGCTTCCTCATCTGTGATATCGTCAGCGATCGCCCACATTTTCTCCCAGTCGAACTGTTTTGTGT
>CAVIGE010000033.1:0-28315 GCA_963642325.1 Prevotella sp. CAG:279 | reverse complement strand
ACCCGCCTTCATCCCCCACCTAAGAGGTGGAGGACTTCTAGCGGATTAGGTTAAAGATATCCGACAAAAAACGGGTTTCGCTTTTACACGAAACCCGTTTTTTATTACTTTATTCTGTTCTGTTACTGCCCGGCCTGTCAGAATCAGCCGATCACGTCACTCATATCATACCGTCCTGCCGGTTTGCCTGCAAGGAATTTCGCCGCTTCCACAGCACCCTTTCCAAAAATAGCCTTGGAATATGCAGTATGTTTGAACTCGATCACCTCGTCCTGACCGGCAAAGATCACCTCATGCTCACCTACGATCGTGCCGCCGCGGACTGCTGAGATTCCGATCTCCTTATCGTCACGTTTCTCACGTTTCTGGCTGCGGTCATATATATAATGATACTGATTATCCATAGCCTCATTCAGGCTGTCAGCCAGCGCAAGAGCCGTACCGCTCGGTGCGTCAACCTTCAGACGGTGATGCTTCTCAACGATCTCCATATCAAATCCCGCTGTCGCAAGAACCTTCGCAGCATCCTGGACCAGCTTCAGAAGTGTATTGATGCCAAGTGACATATTTGCAGACTTCAGCACTGCAACCTTTTTGGACGTTTCTTCCACTTTTGCAAGCTGCTCCTCGCTTAAGCCTGTGCTGCAGAGAACAACCGGGATCTGGCGTGCGGCACTGTACTCGAGAAGCTTGTCTGTTGCCTTCGCGGAAGAAAAATCAATGATGGCATCTGCCTCTACCTGACATGCGTCAATATCGGTAAATACCGGATAGCTGTTTTTTCCCTGGTCTGCAATGTCGATACCTGCCACGATCTCAGCATCCGGATCCTTCTCCACGATACCGCTGATCACCTGACCCATATGTCCGTTGCAGCCATGCATGATGATTTTTACCATAGTATATTCTCCTTTACCTTCAGCTTACAGCCCGATTATTTGGCAAGCTCAAGGCCGAATTTCTCGATTTCTTTTGCAAGAGCAGCCTTTGTGCCTTCCTCCATCTCGCAGAGTGGCATACGGAGCGGTCCTACGTTCATTCCCATAAGGTTCATGGCTGTCTTAACCGGAATCGGATTAACCTCGCTGAACAGAGCATTGATCAGTGGAAGAGCCTTCAGCTGATCCTCTGTTGCGCCCTTTGTGTCACCGTCAAAATATTTCATGACCATATCATGTGTAAACTTCGGTGCAACGTTGGAAAGCACGGAAATAACTCCAAGTCCGCCGAGAGAAAGAATCGGAAGTATCTGATCATCATTTCCGGAGTAAAGTTCAAGCTGTCCGTCAGCCAGGGACATCATCTTGGCAATCTGGGAAAGATCTCCGGTAGCTTCCTTGATTCCGACGATGTTCTTCACATTCTTGGCAAGGTAAGCTGCTGTGGCAGGCTGGATATTGCAGCCAGTACGGCTCGGCACATTGTACATGATGAGTGGAGTTTCCGGAACTGCATCGGCGATTGCTGTATAGTGGGCGATAAGACCCTTCTGTGTAGCCTTGTTGTAATAAGGTGTTACAATAAGAAGAGCATCTGCGCCATAGGAAGCAGCTTCCTTGGACATCATGATCGCTGTCTCTGTACAGTTGGAGCCTGTTCCTGCGATTACAGGCACACGTTTGTTAACCTTGTCGATCGTGAACTTGATCGTCTGGAGATGCTCACCATGAGTCAGGGTAGAAGACTCTCCTGTTGTTCCGCAGATAACGATAGCATCTGTACTGTTCGCGATCTGATCCTCCAGGATCTCCTCAAGTTTCTCATAATTCACCTTACCGTCTTCGTGCATAGGTGTTACGATTGCAACGCCTGTTCCTTTAAAAATTGCCATTTGTCTTCCTCCTTCTTTCTTCTGTGAAATGTTGCTTCATGCATCCCGTCCGGACACCAGTATACCAGTACATTATTTCGAAGACGATATACTATCGCGCAAGCTCTGTAGTCAGCGTAGTGATACTGTCCACATACGGCTTCAAAGCTTCCGGCAGCCATCGTCCGGTCATAACTATGTGCATACTTTCGTCCTTCTGCTTAAGCATATCGATGATCGTCTCAACTGGAGCGATTCCTTTATCCATAAGCCCGAGGATCTCATCCAGCAGCAGAAAATCGCACTCTCCGGTAGCAATTACTTTCCGTGCAAAATTAAGGCCGTTAAGAATGTTGGTTCTCTCCTCCGCCTTCTCCTGCTCGCTCAGGTCGTCATAGCAGGTGTCCATTTTTTCGAAACGGAAAATCTTAAAATCAAGATTGTCCAGATCCTCAAGAAAATCCAGTTCTCTGCGTTCCTTGCCCTTGAGAAACTGTATGATGATCACACTCCTTCCCTGTGTGGCAAACCGCAAAGCCTGCCCCACAGCCAGTGTCGTCTTTCCTTTCCCGTTCCCGCAACAAACCTCTGTTATTTCTCTTTCCATGATTTTTCCTCTTACTGTTAGTGAAACCGGTAATTCCCCATTTTTTCAATTTTTCTTATATTACCGCAGATTGGGAGGAAATGCAAGTGTTACCTTAACATTCTCAGCAATATTCCATAACAGTCCCAATCTTACTCAACATATTCCAATTTACTTACCGAAACTTCATAGGCAATTCTTTTTTCTGTCTCATTTTCACTGATCCGCTTCATATATTCACGGCTTTGGATCCTGCCCCAGATCAGCACGTGGCCCCCAACCTCAAAAGCCGATGCATATCTGGCATTTCTTCCCCAGCAGATACAAGGTATGTAATCAGATTTTCCGTATGGACGGTTTACAGCCATCAGAAGATCTGCAATTTCTCTTCCAAGAGGGGTTTTTCTGTATACAGGTGGTTTGCAGATATAACCATCCAGAAAGATCTGGTTTGCAGGCAGGGCCTCCTCATCCCCCTCCACAAACTTCACCTCTCTCGCAAAAACAGACAGCACAAGCCTGTTCCGTTTTTCCTCATGGCGGTTATAGGACCGGAACTGTCCGTGGATCTCAATATATTCACCCACATAATCCCGGGTGACATCAAGAAGACGCTCGGATACCATCACAGGTATCCTGTCCTCGGAATCGCTGAGACGTCTTACCATGATATCCATCATATAGAAGCCCTCCCCGAAAACCTGATGACTGAAGGTAAACCCCGTTGCGATCCGCCCCATAACCGATACCTGATTGTTTTCAATGATTTTATCTGCCATAATTATTATGTAACTCCCTTCCTTATCGTATATTTCGTGTAACTATCCAGCAGTCTGCTTTTTTGCGAGGTACTGAACCGTTACTATTTCGTTTATACATAGAGTCTATGCCGCTTTTTCTATAATATGTCAAAAAAACGAAAAACAAAAATATTTTTTTATCTCTTGTAATCTCTAAAAAATGTGATAGACTATAAATTTGGACATCATTTTTAACAGAAAATTACTTATATATGGAAAGAAAGGATTTGGATTATATGAAGACCAAGCGTGAAGATGTTCGTAACGTGGCCATTATCGCCCATGTCGATCACGGTAAAACAACACTCGTTGACGAGCTTTTGAAACAGAGCGGTGTTTTCCGTGAGAACCAGGAAGTCCAGGAGCGTGTCATGGACTCCAATGATATTGAGCGTGAGCGCGGCATTACGATTCTCTCCAAAAACACCGCAGTTCATTATAAGGATGTAAAAATCAATATCATCGATACTCCAGGCCATGCGGACTTCGGCGGCGAGGTAGAGCGTGTGCTGAAGATGGTAGACGGCGTTATTCTTCTTGTGGACGCCTTCGAGGGTGCCATGCCTCAGACTAAATTTGTACTTCGTAAAGCTCTCGAACTGGATCTGCATGTTATTGTCTGCATCAACAAGATCGACCGTCCGGAAGCGCGTCCGGAAGAGGTCGTTGACGAAGTTCTGGAGCTTCTTATGGATCTGGATGCATCGGATGAGCAGCTTGACTGCCCGTTCCTGTATGCTTCCGCAAAAGCCGGCTACGCTGTCCGCAATCTTGAGGACAAGCCGGAAAATATGGCTCCTCTTTTTGAAACTATCCTTGAGTCAATTCCTGCTCCGGAGGGTGATCCTGACGGAGATACACAGGTTCTTATCAGCACCATCGACTACAATGAGTATGTAGGACGTATCGGTGTAGGTAAGGTTGAGCGCGGAACTATTTCCGTCAACCAGGAGCTGACACTTCTGAACCACCATGACCCTGACAAGCACGAGCGCGTAAAGATCAGCAAGCTTTATGAGTTTGACGGTCTGAACAAGGTTGAAGTCAAAAGTGCCACCATCGGTGCGATCGTAGCAATCTCCGGTATCTCAGATATCCACATCGGAGATACTCTCTGCGCAGGAGATAACCCGGAATCCATTCCGTTCCAGAAAATTTCCGAGCCGACGATCTCCATGAACTTCCTTGTAAACGACAGCCCGCTCGCAGGACAGGAAGGTAAATACATCACCTCCCGCCACCTTCGCGACCGACTCTACCGCGAGCTGAACACGGATGTCAGCCTTCGTGTAGAGGATACAGACACAACTGAATGCTTCAAGGTTTCCGGCCGTGGTGAGCTTCATCTCTCTGTTCTTATCGAGAACATGCGCCGTGAAGGATATGAGTTCGCAGTCAGCAAACCGGAAGTGCTTTACCATACCGATGAGCGCGGCCATAAGCTTGAGCCGGTCGAGATCGCGTATGTTGACGTTCCGGAGGAATTTTCCGGTACTATTATCCAAAAGCTCAGCGAGCGTAAGGGCGAACTTCAGGGTATGAGTACAGCAAGTGACGGAACGATCCGCCTTGAATTTTCCATCCCATCCCGTGGACTGATCGGATTCCGTAACGAGTTCCTCACCTCCACCAAGGGTACCGGTATCCTGAACACCATGTTTGACGGATATGCACCATATAAGGGAGATTTCCCGTACCGTAAACAGGGTTCCCTCATCGCATTCGAGGCCGGTGAGACTGTTACTTACGGACTTTTCTCCGCACAGGAGCGTGGTACTCTCTTTGTCGGACCTGGCGAGAAGGTATACAGTGGTATGGTGATCGGACAGAACGGCAAGGCTGAGGATATCGAGCTGAACGTCTGCAAGACCAAGCATCTCACAAACACACGTTCTTCTTCTGCCGATGACGCCCTGAAGCTTGTTCCGCCTAAGGTATTAAGCCTTGAACAGGCCATTGAGTTCATCGACCAGGATGAGCTTCTTGAGATAACACCAAAGAATCTCCGCATCCGTAAACGTATCCTGGATTCCAGAGACAGAAAACGTGCCGCATTCCGCAAGAGCTGATCTATATATGAGCTGCCGCCGGGAGATATCTCCTGTGCGGCAGTTTCTTTTTTTGAAAAAATCCCGTCGTTTTTCATTTCTTATCTTTCATGTTAGTGTTATATAACATTTTTGTGAATTTTTTATCAAATTACCTTCGTTTTTTTGTTAATTTTTTATCAGATTCTCTATTGACGATTTGTCTTTATTAAATTATAATGGGTTCATGATCGATTGACAAAAGTTTAACGTTAATATTTTAACTACGCGTTGCGTTTTATCTTTTGCCCACCCCTCATATGTGTGCATGTTTTTTATCAAAGCTGACAAATAATTAACATGTTTTTTGTGCATAACGCTGAATTTCAAGTTTTTTTTGAAAGGATTTTGCAGAAATTCAGACAACTGCAGTGTAAAATTTACGGTATTTTCCCACAATTTTAAGTTCGTCATTTTGCACATAGAAGCAAAATCCCGAATTTGCGTTTTTTTCTGAATTTTGATAATATATCAATACCAAAACAGAAAATTCAATCAGATTGAATCCATAATGAAACGCAGCGCGGGGACTTACAAAAACTCTGCAGCATCTGCCGCCAAAAAAGAAAAACGGCAGCACCACAGACGATTATCATATGAATGAAAACAGGAGGATTCCACATGGCAAAGAAAGAAACTATCCCTACCATCATCGACACTCCAGAAGCCCTTACCGCAAAAATGGCTGCAATGAAGGAAGCCCAGAAGGTCTTCGCTACCTACACACAGGAGCAGGTTGACAAGATCTTCAAGGCAGCTGCTACTGCTGCTGACAAGATGCGTATCCCACTGGCGAAAATGGCTGTTGAAGAGACAGGCATGGGAATCATGGAAGACAAGGTCATCAAGAACCATTACGCAGCAGAATATGTTTACAACGCATACAAGAATACCCAGACATGTGGTGTTGTAGAAGAAGACAAGGCATACGGAATCAAGAAGATCCTGGAGCCGATCGGACTGGTTGCAGCGGTCATCCCAACTACCAACCCGACTTCTACAGCAATCTTTAAATCCCTTATTTCACTGAAAACACGTAACGCTATCATCATCAGCCCGCATCCGCGTGCCAAGAAATCTACGATCGAAGCAGCCAAGGTTGTTCTCGAGGCAGCTGTTGCTGCCGGCGCACCGGAAGGAATCATCGGATGGATCGATATCCCGAGCCTTGAGCTTACCAACATGGTAATGCAGAATGCAGATATCATCCTTGCCACCGGCGGTCCTGGAATGGTTAAGGCTGCTTACTCCTCCGGCAAACCGGCTGTAGGTGTTGGCCCTGGAAATACACCGGTTATCATTGATGACAGCGCAGATATCCGTCTTGCAGTAAACTCCATTATCCACTCCAAGACATTTGACAATGGTATGATCTGTGCTTCCGAGCAGTCCGTAACTGTTCTGGAGAGCATTTATAAAGAAGTTAAAGAAGAATTCCTTTACAGAGGATGCTACTTCCTCAAGAAGGATGAGATCGAGAAGGTCAGAAAAACCATCCTTATCAACGGTGCCCTGAATGCCAAGATCGTAGGACAGAAGGCTGCTACTATCGCGGAGATGGCAGGCGTTAAGGTTCCGGCTGACACCAAGATCCTGATCGGCGAGGTTGAGTCCGTTGACATCAGCGAGGAATTCGCACATGAGAAGCTTTCCCCTGTACTTGCAATGTACAAGGCCAAAACTTTTGATGATGCTATCGCAAAGGCTGAGCGTCTTGTTGCAGACGGCGGCTATGGCCATACCTCTTCCCTCTATATCAATGTGAATGAGACAGAGAAGATGGATAAATTCGAAGCAGCTATGAAGACCTGCCGTATCCTTATCAATACACCTTCTTCCCAGGGTGGTATCGGTGATCTTTATAACTTCAAGCTTGCTCCATCCCTTACTCTTGGCTGCGGTTCCTGGGGCGGAAACTCCGTATCCGAAAACGTTGGCGTGAAACATCTTCTCAATATCAAGACCGTTGCTGAAAGGAGAGAAAATATGCTCTGGCTGAGAACACCGGAAAAGGTTTACTTTAAGAAAGGCTGTATGCCGGTTGCTCTGGATGAGCTCGGTACTGTTATGGGCAAGAAACGCTGCTTCATCGTAACAGACTCCTTCCTCTATAAGAACGGCTACACCAAACCGATCGAAGACAAACTGGATCAGATGGGTATCGTACACACTTGCTTCTCTGATGTAGCACCAGATCCGTCTCTTGCTTCCGCAAAAGCAGGTGCCAAGGCTATGACAGCATTTGAGCCTGACTGCATCATCGCTCTTGGTGGTGGTTCCGCGATGGATGCCGGCAAGGTTATGTGGATGCTCTATGAGAATCCGGACGCTGACTTCTCCGACATGTCCATGGACTTCATGGATATCCGTAAGAGAATCTATACCTTCCCGAAGATGGGAAAGAAGGCTTACTTCGTAGCGATCCCGACATCCTCCGGTACAGGTTCCGAGGTTACACCGTTCGCCATCATCACAGATCAGGATACCGGCGTTAAATGGCCGCTGGCTGATTACGAGCTTCTTCCGGATATGGCGATCGTAGATACCAACAACATGATGAGCGCACCGAAGGGACTGACCCGTGCTTCCGGTATTGACGTTATGACACATGCTATCGAGGCTTATGTTTCCATGATGGCTTCTGATTACACAGATGGCCTTGCACTGAAGGCGATCAAGCTGGTATTCGAATATCTGCCGCGTGCATATAAGGACGGCAATGATGTAGAGGCAAGAGATCATATGGCTAACGCTTCCTGCATGGCAGGTCTTGCATTCGCCAACGCATTCCTCGGAGTTAACCACTCTCTCGCTCACAAGCTTGGTGCTTTCCACCACCTGCCACACGGTATCGCAAACGCAGTTGTTCTTCTGGATGTTATGCGTTACAACAGTGCTGAGGTTCCGACCAAGATGGGTACCTTCCCACAGTATCAGTACCCGAAGACACTTGCCCGCTACGCTGAGATCGGACGTTCTGTAGGCCTTACCGGCAAGAACGATGCAGAAGTATTCGAAAAACTTCTTGCTAAACTGGATGACCTGATGAAGACCATCGAGATCCTTCCTACGATCCGTGATTACGGCGTAGATGAGAAATACTTCCTGGAGACTCTGGATGACATGTCCGAGCAGGCCTTCAATGACCAGTGTACCGGTGCCAACCCGAGATATCCACTTGTATCTGAGCTGAAGGATATCTACCTGAAAGCATATTACGGAGAAATGCCGAATAAAGAAGAGAAAAAAGCCAAATAAATGTGGAATACCCTTCTAATGAAACACAGCCGGGAGCGATAATGCTCCCGGCTGTGTTTCATTATTTTACATTATTTCAGGCCATACTCAGCTGCAAGCTTCTTAAACTCAGAAAGAGAATTGACAATCGTCTCATAAGATACGCAATACGCAAGCCTCACATAACCAGGGCAGGCAAATGAGCTTCCCGGCACCATAAGGATATTGTATTTCTTTCCGGCCTCGCAGAAGGCCTTTTCGTCTGCTGCCGGAGATTTCACGAAGAGGTAGAATGCCCCCTGCGGTTTGATGCACTCGAATCCGCACTCTTTCAGGCCATTGTAAAGTGCCTGGCGGTTTTTATCATAGGCGGCAAGATCTGTCTTGGCATCTACGCATTTTGCAACCACTTTCTGGATCAGGGACGGCGCATTTACACAGCCAAGTGTACGGTTGGCAATGGTTGCCGCCGAGATCAGCTCCTCACTTCCGTCTGCTTCATCCGGGATCACCAGATAGCCGATACGTTCTCCTGGAAGAGAAAGGGATTTGCTGTAGGAATATCCAACAACTGTATTGTCATAATATTTTGTCAGATATGGGACCTCAACTCCATCATAAGCCAGCTCACGGTACGGCTCATCGGAGATCAGATAGATCACAGTTCCAAATTCCTTCTGTTTTACTTCCAGAATTGCAGCAAGTTTTTTGATTGTTTCTTCTGAATATACAACTCCCGTCGGGTTATGTGGCGTGTTTACGATAACGGCTTTTGTCTTTGGCGTGATCTTCTGCTCAAGCTCAGCAAGATTCGGCTGGAAGGTTGTGGTATCCGGAGAGATTTCCACAAGAACACCATCATAATTACGGACATATGCACCGTACTCCAGGAAATATGGTGCAAAAACGACCACCTCTTCTCCGGGATTGAGGATTGTTTTCAGGATCACATTCAGGCCGCTTGCCGCACCGACCGTCATGATCAGGTTCTTTGCTGCAAATTTCGTATCAAAGCGTCTGTTAAGGGACTCTGCAATGGTCTGGCGCACATCCTCAAACCCCGCATTGCTCATATAGCCGTGGAGGACTGTCGGATCTGTATTATTTACAAGCTCGATAATTGCCTCACGGACGCTGTCCGGAGCTGGTACGCTTGGGTTTCCAAGACTGAAATCAAATACCTTGTCTGCGCCGTATTTCGCACGGAGACGGTTTCCCTCCTCAAACATCATGCGGATGGCGGAATTGTTCTTTACGTAGGGTTTCATTTTTTCTGATATCATCGATATTCTCTCCTTTTATCCGATTTTACAATCTCTTACGCAGCTGTCCGGTATTCTCACAGCAGACCGGACAGTTCGTGTTTTTTTAATTGTACCCCGTCCGGCTTTGGAGTGTCAATACTTTATCCAATTAAAGTGTCTGTAAAATATCTTCTTACAAGCCGCGCAGCCAATGTACTTCCCACCAGCGCGATCACAAACCCGGCCAGCACATCTGTCGGATAATGGACACCTAAGTACAGTCTGGAAAATGCCACCAGTGCTGCCAGGATTACTGCAGGGATTCCGACCTTCTTCGGGAGCATCCAAAGCATCACCAGGGTAACGGCAAAGGATGCCGTGGTATGGCCTGACGGAAAGGAGAAGTCCGTTGGCTTTGCGATGAGCACAGTCAGATTATCGATCACCGCAAATGGCCTTGGCCGCGCCACCAGATTCTTGAGAAAAAGATTTGTGACGAGAAAGCCAAAGCTTATCGATAACGCAGCTGTAATACCTGTTTTTCTTGTTTTCGGAATGCACAGAAGAATTACTGTGCTCAGTATCCAGAACCATCCTGCATTTCCCAGAAATGTGACAGCTTTCATAAAAGGTGTCAGCATATCCGTCCTCAGATACTGCTGGATCTTTAGAAGAATTTCTCCGTCCAGGTGTTGTATTGACTGTAAAATATCCATACGTGTTCCCTTCTCTTTCTGTTGCGTCAGGCAGATAAAATATCCTGTTTTATCTTCTGTCCCGCATTCTTTGTTATTGATCATTATACCTTACTTCTCTTGATTTTCTGATAACAAAAACTTAACATTTTCTAAATTATAAAACGCCCCTGCACTGCAAAAACTTCGCACAGCACAGAGACGTTTCCTTCCCGTTACAAACTTTCTATATAAACTTTTCTTTTTCCTTTTGGGGGGATCTGTGCTTTATGCCTTACGCTCCGCGCTCTGCCTCCCTCTCCTTATAATGATGCGCTTCCTCCAGCATCATATCCTTCACCTTCATCAGCCTGATCTGGGTGCTTCTCTCGTTCTCATCCAGCTTCATGGTGATATATTTGATATTCGCCCTGGCCTCTGGTATGATCACGTGCTCCAGGGCATTTACACGGCGTCTGGTTTTCTCGATCTCAGAAGCCATCAGCTGACATGCCTTTTCCACTTCCGCCAGCCGGAGCATGTCCGGCAGGATATCTGCCAGGGATTTTACCGCCCCGTCCAGATCACTGGATGTGAAGGCAAAACCATAGGAATAGATATCATTGGCATCCGGTGTTCTTGTCTTATATTCAAAAACAGGAATATCCACACTCATGACATTCTTTTTGCCGGTTTCCAGATAGACCTCCTGTTTGGGTGCCATCAGTGCTGTGTTCAGAGTTTCCTCTGACATTCCGGCTTTTGCAATGACAAAATTCGTGTTGGCACTTCGGATACCAGCCTCTACCTTCTGGCGCAGCTCCATATTCTCGCGTACCAGATCCAGGAACTGTCTCATCAGCTCGTCCCGCTTATCCTTCAGAAGCTTATGGCCACGTACTGCAGTCACCAGCTTTTTTTTCTGCCGCGTAAGCTCCATACGGGTAGGATTCACCTGTGTTGATGCCACAAATCATCCCCCCCTTTATACTTTTCCATAATACTGATCCAGGAATTTGTCATCAATACGTTTCAGCTCGCTTCTCGGAAGAATGGAAAGCAGCTTCCAGCCAATGGCAAGAGTTTCCTCGATATCACGGTTGGCCTGATAGCCCTGGGAAACATATTCCTTCTCAAAAGCATCCGCAAATTTTGCATAGATCAGGTCAATGTCAGAAAGAGCTGCCTCTCCTAAGATGGTCATCAGCTCCTTGGCCTCTTTACCACGGGCATATGCGGCAAAAAGCTGGTTCATGGTGTTGGCATGGTCTGCTCTTGTCTTACCCTCGCCGATACCTTTATCCTTCAGTCGTGAAAGTGACGGAAGAACATCGATGGGCGGCGTGATTCCCTTACGGTAAAGCTCACGGCTCAGAATGATCTGTCCCTCTGTGATATAACCGGTAAGGTCCGGAATCGGATGGGTCTTGTCATCCTCAGGCATGGTCAGGATCGGAACCATGGTGATACTTCCTGCTTTTCCTTTCTGGCGGCCTGCACGCTCATAAAGGGAGGCAAGGTCTGTATACATGTATCCCGGATAACCACGGCGGCCCGGAACCTCTTTACGGGCTGCAGAAACCTCACGGAGAGCATCCGCATAGTTTGTGATATCCGTAAGGATTACCAGCACGTGCATGTCTTTTTCGAAGGCAAGGTACTCTGCTGCTGTCAGTGCCATTCGCGGGGTAGCAATACGTTCAACAGCCGGGTCGTTTGCCAGGTTCACAAAAAGAACAGTACGGTCTATGGCCCCGGTTTCCTTAAAGCTTTCCACAAAGAAGTTTGACTCCTCGAAGGTGATGCCCATGGCAGCAAATACAACAGCGAACTGCTCATCCTTTCCGCGGACCTTCGCCTGCCTCGCGATCTGTGCCGCAAGCTGCGCATGGGGAAGACCAGATGCAGAAAAGATCGGAAGCTTCTGGCCACGAACCAGCGTATTCAGTCCATCGATCGCGGATACACCAGTCTGGATAAACTCCTCCGGATAGCTTCTGGCCGCCGGATTCATAGGAAGTCCGTTGATGTCTCTTCTCTCGTCCGGAAGGATCTCCGGGCCATCATCGATCGGCCGTCCAAGGCCGTCAAAAACCCTGCCAAGCATATCGCCGGATACACCAAGCTCCATGCTCCGTCCAAGGAAACGCACCTTACTGTTAGAAAGGTTGATACCTGTGGAGCTTTCAAAAAGCTGTACCAGGGCATTTCCTCCGTCAATCTCCAGTACCCGGCATCTCCTTGTTTCCCCATCGGCAAGCTCGATCTCACCAATCTCATCAAAGGCTACATCCTCTACGCCGCGCACCAGCATCAAAGGGCCGGCAACCTCCTGTATGGTTTTATATTCTTTTGGCATTTTACAGGCCCTCCTTTCCAAGGAGCTTGGCAGTCTCTGCTGCCAGCTGGTGTGTCACCTTTTCATACTCTGCTGCCAGATCATTTTCCTTTGTATATTTGTAACGGCCGATCTGCTCACGCACCGGCAGTTTTACAATATCGTTGATCTCCGCACCCTGCTTCAGTGCCTCCACACCCGCGTCATAAAATGCAAGTACAAGACGCATCATATTGTGCTGCTTTTCCAGTGAAGTGTAGGTATCGATCTCATGGAAAGAATTCTGATGCAGGAAATCCTCACGGATCGAACGGGCCGCTTCCATCTTCAGGCGGTCACCCGGCGAAAGCGCATCCATACCTACCATCTTTACGATTTCCTCCAGCTCTGCTTCCTCCTGAAGAAGGGTCATCATTCTCTGGCGCAGCTTCATCCAGTCGTCTGCCACATTTTCATCAAACCATCCGCCTACACTGTCCAGATACAGGGAATAGCTGGTCAGCCAGTTGATTGCCGGGAAGTGACGCTTATATGCAAGGTTCGCATCCAGTCCCCAGAATACCTTTACGATTCGAAGGGTTGCCTGGGAAACCGGTTCGGAAATATCTCCACCCGGAGGAGATACGGCACCGATAGCTGTCAGGGCACCCTCTCTTTTGTCCTTTCCACTGCAGATCACATGTCCGGCACGCTCGTAGAACTGTGCAAGACGGGAACCTAAGTATGCCGGATAGCCTTCCTCACCCGGCATCTCTTCCAGTCGTCCGGACATCTCACGGAGAGCCTCGGCCCATCTGGACGTAGAATCTGCCATCAGGGCTACGGAATAACCCATGTCACGGAAATATTCCGCAATGGTGATGCCTGTATAAATAGAAGCCTCACGTGCCGCAACCGGCATATCAGAGGTATTTGCGATCAGAACGGTACGCTCCATCAGTGACTGTCCGGTTTTCGGGTCTTTCAGCTCCGGGAACTCATTCAGAACATCCGTCATCTCATTTCCGCGCTCACCGCAGCCGATATAAACTACGATATCCGCCTCAGCCCATTTTGCAAGCTGATGCTGGATAACGGTCTTGCCGCTTCCGAACGGACCCGGAACTGCTGCCACACCACCCTTTGCGATGGGGAACATGGTATCAATAACCCTCTGGCCTGTCACCAGAGGTTTTGCAGGCGGAAGTTTTTTCCTGTATGGACGGCCACGCCGTACCGGCCAGTGCTGCATCAGTGTCAGCTCTTTATCTCCGTCTGCTGTGGAAAGGACCGCAACCGTCTCATCTACGGTAAACTCGCCGGATCGGATCTCTTTCAGCGTCCCCTTCATATTGGGGGGAACCATGATCTTCTGTGTGACAACAATGGTCTCCTGAACAGTTCCGAGAACATCGCCGCCTTCCAGCTCATCTCCCACCTTCGCAACCGGAACAAAGTTCCATTTTTTGTCCCTTTTAAGGGCAGGCACCTCAACACCACGTTTCAGGTTATTGCTGCCTGCTACTTTCATAATATCGTCCAGCGGCCGCTGGATTCCATCATAAATACTTGTGATAAGACCAGGTCCCAGCTCTACAGACAACGGAACTTCCATGGATTCTACCGGTTCTCCCGGGCGAAGTCCTGAAGTCTCCTCATATACCTGTATGGAAGCCTCATCTTCATGCATCTCAATGATCTCACCGATCAGACGCTGGTCACTTACACGAACCACATCGAACATGTTCGCATCCCGCATACCTTTCGCGATAACCAGCGGTCCTGCTATTTTTTTTATGGTTCCTCTGCTCATCTGAACCAATCACCTGCTTTCTTAGGGCATCCGCTGAAGTTTTTTCCAAAAAACTCCGCCCTTTTTATTCATTTCCAAAAAGAATATCAGAGCCAACTGCAGTCTCCACAGATTTCTTCACGCCTTCAATACCTGCTCCGGTGTTTCCGGAAATTCCCGGGATCTGGATGATCGCCGGAAGCAGCTCCGTACTGTATCTGCTGATCTCTGCGGACAGCTGCGCCGCAAGCTGTTCCGTAATATAAATAACTGCATATTCACCAGCTGTCAGACGGCCAAGCTTCTCCCGGCCCTCCTGTATATTTTCCACCGGAAAGGTATCAAGGCCAAGTGCTGCAAATCCGTAAATGCTGTTATAATCACCCAAAACTGCGATCTTATACATACATCTCCCTTGCCCTTTCCCGGATAAACTCTTCCGGAAGGCCGCTGCGCTTTCCGGTGAGAATGATCCGCACCGTCTTGATCTCATTTTCCCTGGCAAGTACATAAGCCACCAGCGGTCCCAGCGAAAATGAATTGTACAGCTGCGGACGGATCGTTTCCATGATCTGGTTATCACACCATCTCTCAAAGGCTGAGGCTGATTCTGCCAGTGCCTGTGCTCCGTCCACATATTTCGTTTCTGCCAGATAAGTCATGATCTGGTCCATCCCGCTCACTGCCGCGTGGATCAGCCTCTCCTTATCCAAAGTGCCACATTCTGCCATGGCTTTCTTCATAAAGTCCTGATTTTTGCCTGTTTTGCAGGCACGTACTGCGATCCGGATATCTGCAACTGCTACTGTAGACTCCGCATACAGCCGGATGATCTCTTCCTTCGACCTGTCTCCGGCTGCTTTTATGGCATCCAGTGCAGCCCGGTCTACGATAATATCTGCAAGCTGGCCGTCTCCTGTATGCAAAAACGTCTCATAGGCTTCCCTGGCCGCTTCCCGCATATTCTCCGGAAAACGGTCATATTCCTTATTTTTCAGGAATTTCACCATATCTGCCCCGTCAATGGCACAATCACTGAAAAAAATATTCGGTGCCGCTCCATCCAGGACACTGGCCTTCACTGCCGCCTTCAGGTTATGGAAAAGATCCTGGTAGGAGAGAACGGAAAATACAGATCTGTCCGCTACCAGAGAATCCATAAGCTCCCATATCTTCTCCCGTTCCCTGGAAAGGATCATATCCGCTCCTGCTTCCGCATCGCCGTTACCCCAGCCCTTTTCTGTAAGAAGCTGCAGGCACTGGTGCTCATCCTGACATGCCAGAAGCTGTTCGATCGCCGCCTGATTCAGAAGTCCGGTCTCCAGAACACGTATCCGCGCCACCGCATAGGCATAATCTTCACCAAACATAATTCACGCCCTCCTTTTTGCGATGGTGCTCTACGCAAACAAAAGCTTTCTTATCTGATCCAGAAGCTCATCCCGTTTCTCTGCAAATACCGCATCAATGGAACAGTTCTCCTCAATACCGCCGTATACCAGGACAAATCCTCCGTCTATATTTCTGGCTTCACCGGAAAATTCCAGTTTGCCTCCCTTTTTCTGCGCCAGAGCCTTAAGCTCCTCACGAAAATCTGCCGGCATCCGTTCCAAGTCCTTTTTTGAAAAACAGATCTCCCCATCTCTCGGAAGAAGATATTTCTCAGCCATATTTTTAAGGATCGCAAAATATTTCTCATCATCCAGATTCTTCACCTGCTCACAGGCATCTTTGAGGATATTCCCGATCAGCTCCTGCTTGGCTGCAAGAACTGCTGTACGCTTCTTCATATCTGCCGCAGAAGCTGTACGTTCTTCATATCCCCTAACCTTTGCCCTGGACTGTTCCTCCCGCTGCTTTGTAAGCTCTGCGGCTTTTTTTCCGGCTTCCTCCAAAAGCTTCGCGGCCTTTTTCTCCGCCTCACTGATCGTAGCAGCTGCAGAAGCATCGGCCTCTTCAAGAATCTGGCTCACCATCTTCTCTAATCCTGTCATGCTCTGCCCCTCCTGATAATCAGACCTGAATTCCGCTGACTGCAAGAATAGAGATCAGAAGGGCCAGAATCGCATAGGTTTCAACCATTGCCGGGAAAAGCATCGCTTTACCGAACTGCTCCGGCTTCTTGGCAACAATACCAATGGAGGCTACAGATGTTTTACCCTGATGGATCGCAGAAAGAAGACCCGCGATCGCGATCGGAAGACATGCAACAAAGATCATAAGGCCTGTCTCCAGTGAAACATCGGCCGCACCGCCTCCCAGTATACCAACCTTGGAAAGTGCAAGGAATGCAACCAGCAGTCCGTAAATACCCTGGGTACCAGGAAGGAGCTGAAGAAGAAGAACCTTCGCAAATTTATCCGGATCTTCGGTAACAACACCGGCTGCTGCACGGCCTGCTGCACCAACGCCGATCGCGGAACCTATACCTGCAAGAGCTACGGAAATTGCCGCTCCCAATAATGCCCAAACGATACCACTCATAATATTAGTCCTCCTTAATATCTACATATTTTGTATTTTCGCGGAAGGGGTGGAACTCTTTTCCCCCGCCCTCAAAGAATTTGCCGAAAAATTCCACGTACTGTAATCGGCAGGTATGCACATATGCACCCAGAAGATTGATCAGAAGATTAAATATGTGACCAATCAAAAATACAATTATAAATACGATCCATCCAAAAACACTGTCTCCCAGCATACTTCCCATCTGGTTCATAACCGAGGCTATAACTCCTGTGGCAAGCCCGAGAGCCAGAAGCCTTGAATAAGAAAGAACATCGCTGACCCATCCTGTAATGTTGTAAAGATCATAGGCTCCAAGAGCCAGTCTCAAAAACGGATTTTTCTTATCCCTGCCTGACATCAACAGGATCCCGACTGCACCGATAACAGCCATCCATTTGCCGACCTGTATCACGGCTGCCGGAAGCTCCAGATTCATCTGGGAAATGGAGCGGAACATGCTGCTTGGGATAAAAATAAGTATCAGCCCCACAAGAAGCAGAAGCCAAAGCACCACATCACAGAAGAAATCAAGATATTTTTTGTCCCGGATCAGCATGTAGCCCTTGAGACCCATTCCAAGGAACATATGGATCAGTCCAAACAGCATGGAGAACACCAGAAGCCGCATCGGTTCATTCAATGGTGCAAACCATAACGGCTTCACTGTGACCGGCTTATGCAGATATACCTTCGAAAATACATCAATGAAATCACCGAAGTATCCGCCAAACATCACGCCCCAGAACAAAGTGGACAGTCCACAGTACATGAACAGCCGGACAGATTTCTGCATTCCGCTTTCCATCCGCGGGAATTTCAGAAGTGCCCACAGGCACGCGGCAAAAACGATCAGTCCATATGCCGCATCTGACAGCATCAGTCCAAAAAGAAATACATAGCATGCTGTCATGATCGTTGACGGATCGATCTCTCCCTTACCCGGAAGGCCGAAAGCCGCCAGAACTCCCTCTCCTGATGCTCCGAATTTTCCGTTCTGAAGAACAACAGGAACTTCTTCTCCATCCGCCGTTTCTGATTCAAAAACAATATCGTACTTCTCCGTAAGCCTTCTCTCTACTGACGGAACCTGATTTTCCGGAAGATATCCTGTCACAAAAAAAGTGCTCGCCGACTGGCGAAGCTGGCCTAATACTTCGTATTTCTGCGCCCGGATCCTGAAATAATCGGAAATAAGCTGAAGTTCCTTCTTATGGTCACGAAGACCGCTGATCTCCTCCTCGATCTGCCGGGATTCCTCGTGAATACGGATCACCTCGCCCTTCAGATATTCAAGCTCCTGTGCCGGTTCCCGTTTTGTCAGCTGTGCCGGTCTTGCAAAGCCCTGCATACGAAGGGCTTCCTCCATCTTTGAAGCCTGGGACTTAAAACAGACAACCGCTATGCAAAGCTTACCGGCATCGTTGGAGATCTCTCTGATATCGAACGCTGCAAGCTCCGGAGCATCTGCCGCGAGCTGGCTGTACACCTGGTCCATTGTCACATTCCCGTCAATACTCCCTATCAGCATCGCTGTTGATGCAGTTCCCGGGAAATTCATGGGAATATCCAGGCCGAGCCAGGGCTGCAATGCCGCCTCCTGCTGCTCAAGCTTTATGACAGCTGCATGATTCTCTGTAAGCTTCTTCCTGCATTCCAGAATCTCTCCGGCTGTCCGGAGAATGGCTTCCTGATCGTCAATGGCTTCCTTTTCCTGCTTTCTTCCGATCAGCGGCTTCCCTGCAAGTGATGCCAGCATAGAAGACTTCTCCTTCGAAAATTCGTCCAGGATCTCGATTGCCTGATCGCACAGGGACGCATTCTTGTCAAAAATCATTCTGGCATTTACAGTATCCATGGTCTCAAGCTCCGGATCCAGCTTTGCCGCATCAATCTCCAGAACTCCTAGTGACTGTAATTCTTCCAATATGGCCTTACGGTTCTTCTTCATAGCGCAGATACTGATTCGCTGCATCTGCAATACTGCCATTTTCGCACTCCCCCTCTCAGAACAAACCGTCAATTACATTCTGGATAGCCTGCTCACGCTTCGACTCCGCTTTCTTTTTCAAAGCTGCAAGCTCCTCCTCTACCTGTTTACTGACAGTGTTCTCTGTACTCTGTGCACGTTCCTCAGCCGCTCTCATATCAGATTCCGCCTGTTCACCGGCGGCTGTTTCCGCCTTTCTGATAATCTCTTCCGCATCCCTTTCAGCTTCACTGAGGATACTCTGTGCACGGGCGGATGCATCTTTTATCTTATGCTGTGCTTTTGCCTCCGCCTCTTTCACTGCCCTGATCGTTTCCTGGATCATCTGATCACCGCCTCTCTGCATATTCAAATTGTACCACAATTATCTTTACAAAACAATATTTTTATGCAAATGTCATATTTTTATTTTTGTTTTCCGTTAAGTTTTCGTCGAATTTGTTATATTTTGCCACTTTAAAATATCTTTTTGTTTATTTATTCTGTTTTTATTTTTCATTTTTATGCACAAAAAAAGAACCCGCATCGGACAAAAAACTTTTTATGTCTTTATCCGACAGCAGATCCTTCCATTAGATATATTCTGTCTCTTTCTTAATTATAAAGATAGTTCGCGTAATCTCCGCTCTCGAGATTCTCCGCATCGATCCATGCAGGATCAAGCAGAACCTTTTTCTCAATCTGTACTTCCTTCTTGGGTGCTGTTGACTGGATCGCAGCCCACATGGTCTGATATCCCATCGCATAAGGATTCTGCGAAAGGATTCCCAGCTCCTGGCCTTTTTTGACCGCTTCCTGCTGCTTACTGGTCGCATCTACTCCAACCATTGCAATCTTATTCTCGTTCGTATCATTATCCACTTCCAGGAACATCTCTGACACATCCGCATTGGTACAGAAAACTCCGTCCAGTGCCGGATATTTTTCAAGAACCTCCTTCATGGCCGTCTTCATATCGTCAACCTGATCGGAATAAACAGTCTCAACAACCTTAATATCCGTATAATTTGCGATGTTATCAAGAAAACCCTGCACCCGTTCCTGGGAGCTCTGTGTCTTCTCCTGAGCTGCAAAAATGGCTACATTTCCCATCTTCCCAATGGCACTCCCAAGCTTATATGCCGCATATTTACCGATCTGTGTATTATCTGTGCCGCGGAACGCCCGGATCAGCTTCGTGTCGCTGACATTGGAATCAAAAGCGATCACCGGGATCCCATTCTCCTTGGCCGCCTCAAGCTGCGCCTGGCAGGATTCCATATCTCCGGCGGAAATACAGACAACTGCCGGATTCTCCGCGATAACTGCATCAAGCGTATTGATCTGGCTCTCTACATCCTCTTCATCATCCGGTCCTTCAAAGGTCATTGTGATCTGGTCATCTTTTTTGAAGCCATAAGCCGTGTTCACATCCTTGACAGCAGCCTGCATTCCTTCTTTTATCTTATCCCAGAATTCACCTTTCGTGCTCTTGCTTACAACTGCGATCCTTGCTCCTGCTTCAATAGAAAGGCTGTCATCGATCTCCGGTATTGCCGGATTATTCTCTTCTTCCATTTCCTGTGCTTCAGGAGTTTCCTGGACATCTGCCACAAGCGGTGCAACAAGCTTCTCTACTTCTTCCTTCTGGCAGCCTGTCAGCAGAGTCGTCACAGTCAACAAGGCTGCTGACATTACTGCAGCTCTTTTCATCGTAATCTCCTCTTCCTTGCTGGTTACTTACACTTTACAAAAATCTTACATTCTGTTACTCGCTTTTTACATTATACACTTTTTCGCATTTCCGTCCAGAGTTTTTACAGTTTTTTCACAAAATCCAGAAACGCACTGCCATGAGGCTCTGTCTCAAACCTCATCTGCTTCCCGGTTTTTGGATGTTTAAACTCCAGTCTGCAGGAGCACAGGCCTAACGATGTGCCTCTTTCCCCTGTCGGATTATATTTCCTGTCACCTAAAAGCGGCATTCCTGCATGGGAAAGCTGCACACGGATCTGGTGATGACGTCCTGTTTCCAGCCTGATCTTAAGGAGTGTGCGTATTTCTCCGTTTATTTCTTTCTGATCCAGTATCTTATAATGAAGGATTGCTTTTTTTGCACCTGGGGTATCCGCCGATACCGCCTGGGACATATTCGCCCTTCCGTTCTTTTTCAGATAATCGGTGAGTGTACCTTCTGGTAACTCCGGCTTTCCCTCAGCCACTGCCAGATAGTATTTTCCCGCACCCCCGGCCATAATCTGCCTGCTTAAGTTCCCCGCCGCCTGGGATGTCTTCGCAAAAACAAGAACACCTTCTACCGGCTGGTCAAGCCGATGGATCACTGCCAAATACGGCAGCTTTCCCGGATTCTTCTGTGCCAGATAATTTTTCAGAGCACTTTCCATGTCCATAGTTCCGATTCCTGCCGCCTGCACCGGCATCCCGGATGCTTTCCTGCAGACGAGGATCTCTTTGTCTTCGTATAAAATATTTTCTTCGATTCGATGATTGTACATATGTTTTCTCCGCAGCCTGCTTCCTTTCTCCAGGAAAGTATAACCGAACACGCCCGGAATGGCAACTGGTAATATACAGCATACAACGAGACGGTCATCATTTTTCCGATAGTTTCAAAAAATGATGACCGTCTCAACACTCTTCGTTATTCAATTTTTCTTCCTCTTCGTTATCTTGAATAGAGTTATTCAGTTATACTTCCATTTATTAATCGAAATTCCTGATTTTATATACCGATAAAATAATTCCGATTCTCTGTATTAAGTTTTTATGGTCTTTTCTTCTTTCATTCCTTCATATTATTTATTTCCTGCTCATAAACGACTGATATATAATCTATATCTGTTCGGCTATTTAGAAAGTTCTATAGATTTGGAAACTGACTGATCCGAGGGTCAATTTCCTTTTTTATTTTTCTGAAGAGCTGCGGTGGTTACACTTTTTTCTGTTTCCTAAATGATTCTGGACTTAACTTCTTAAATTCAAAACCATTTGTCATCTCTGAACTCTATGATCTGCTGATTCAAATCGACCTATTGGGATTTTCTCCTCTGCAGTTCTGATAAAGTATCTCAAGAAAAAAGTTCCTTCCCGGTTACTTCTATTATAATATCCTATCAGATATTCTTCTGATGCAAAGCTTCAAACCATATCCTGAAATTGCTGATATGCTTTTCAAAGTATCGTTCTCATCTTCACTTCTGTTCCTGGAATCTCTTCTTTCCAACGAACCGGTGCGTTGAGGGTTTTACTCTTTCGGGAAATATTTCTTTACACATTTCCTAAAATCTCTGTACCAGGTGTGTGACAGCTGTTCAATATGGACTACCGATTCTATAATACCTGAAATACTGAATTCCTTGTGTTTCCGATTTCTCTCATTTTAACTTCAGTTAAAATATAAGTAAGATTTAAGAGGTTCTTATTTATATCTTATGAGAGAAATGACTGTGTCTTAAGGGATACCATTATGTGATATGTATCAGGTCTTTCTTGCAGGAAATCCGGTCCCTGTCACTTCCATATTGATGAAGTTGATCGTTATGTTCCCACTGGAATCACCTTTTCCTTTCTTCATCCTTTCACCTGCATCTTATCTATGCTATGAATTGAATGAGTTTCTTATTTTTAATTTGTTTTTTCTCTTGCTCTTTTTGATGGTCTTATGATAACACCGCCCAATTGTTTTGTCAATACTTTTTTCGCATTTTCTTTAATATTTTTGTTCATTATTTGTTTTATATGTTTATATTTTATTATTTGTTTATATTTTTTATTATTTTCTGTTAATTCGTCGTAAGATGTTGTAATTGCGCCTCCTGATACAATATGATATAATAGTCCAATCAAGTGATGACAGAGAAGACATCGCGCTATTTGTGATGTCTTTTTTTATTACACTGCGGCGGAAAAGTAAATACCGCGCGAGGCGACCCACCGCAGGCGGAGAATCCTGCAAAGCAGGATTCTTTCTTATGTCTGAACCTGAATCGGAAAAGAAAGAGAGGACTCAATATGACAAAAGAAAAGAAGAAACTATCTCTGGCCATGCAGATTTTTATCGCACTTGTCCTGGCCATCATTGCAGGTCTGCTGATGCAGAATTACGCAGATTTTGCCGAATCCTATATCAAGCCATTTGGAACGATCTTCCTTAATCTTGTTAAATTCATTGTCGTTCCTATTGTGCTGTTTTCGATCATGTGCGGTATCATCTCCATGAGCGATATCAAAAAAGTCGGTTCTATCGGACTGAAAACTGTGGTTTTCTATCTGTGCACTACAGCTTTTGCCATTACAGTCGGACTGATCGGCGGAAATATCTTCAAAGGAATGTTTCCTGTTGTAGCTACCACAGACCTGTCCTACGAGACAGCTGAAACAACCTCCTTCATGGACACGCTGGTGAACATTTTTCCATCCAACTTTATTTCACCTATGGCAGAAGCAAACATGCTGCAGGTAATCGTTATGGCACTGCTTCTCGGCTTTGCCATCATTCTGATCGGTGATAAAAATGTGCGTATCGTCAATGCCTTCAACGACCTTAACGAAGTTTTTATGAAATGCATGGAAATGATCCTGAAGCTGTCCCCTGTGGGTGTTTTCTGTCTCCTCTGCCCTGTTATCGCAGCTAATGGCCCTGCGATCATCGGCTCTCTTGCCATGGTCCTTCTGACCGCTTATATCTGTTATGTTGTGCATGCCGGACTGGTTTATTCCCTGTCTGTCCGCACACTTGGCGGCATGAGTCCGGTACAGTTTTTCAAGGGAATGCTTCCTGCGATTATGTTCGCCTTTTCCAGTGCCTCTTCTGTAGGAACGCTTCCTATTAATCTTGAGTGCACTGAAAAGCTTGGAGCCAAACGCGAGATCGCATCCTTTGTACTTCCTCTTGGTGCCACCATCAACATGGACGGTACTGCCATCTACCAGGGTGTCTGCGCAATTTTTATCGCATCCTGCTATGGAATCAACCTGAATATGTCCCAGATGCTGACGATCGTACTTACCGCAACGCTTGCATCCATCGGAACTGCCGGTGTTCCAGGTGCCGGTATGGTTATGCTGGCCATGGTTCTGACCTCTGTAGGACTCCCGGTTGACGGAATCGCCCTTGTAGCCGGTGTTGACCGTATCTTCGATATGGGACGTACCACGGTAAATATTACCGGCGATGCAGCCTGCACCATTGTTGTTTCCAACCTGGAAGTCAAAAAAGAAGCCCGCAGGGCACGTAAATAATATATGTTCAGTCAAAAACCGGCGATCACGAAATCGCCGGTTTTTTTATACTCTGTATCTTATTTGCGGTTATAATTAATGAGGCAGCCCTTGAGAATGATCTCTCTCTCATCGTCTGTGAGCTCGCCCAGTGTAACCTCGAACTCTTTCAGGGAGTCACCGTCTACCGTGTAGCCCTTGATCACGTCTGCTTTCTCTTCAACTGCCTTGCGGATTCCCGGGAAGAACAGGAAATCGCCATTCTTGAACGGAAGATCACCAGCCGGGATCAAAAATGGAAGCATTCCCCAGTTGATCAGGTTGGAACGGTATCTCTTGGTTGCATACTCATTGGCAATGTTTGCCCAGCCGCCAAGAACCTTCTGGCAGGAAGCAGCCTGCTCTCTGGCAGAACCATCACCTGGTTTTACCGCAAAGATCGTACTTCCCACACCAAGGTTCGACTTGTCTACCTCCGGATAGGTCTTGTTGATCGTGCTGATAACCGGTTTCAGCTCCGGAACAGCCTCTGCCGGGCAGTTACCTGCCTGGATCGCCTTCTGTGCCACCTGGATCGCTTTTGCACGGCCTACATATTCCGGATCCTTTCTGGAGAGTGTAAACTCTGCAAGTCCAAGCGGATTGGAGCGGTAAGAGGATGTCTCACCGGACGGGATCAGCTCATCGGTTGTAGTAACCGGATCATGGATCTCGGAAACAACCTTCAGGATCAGGTTATCTGCAAGTGCAGCCATCTCCGGCCAGTCTTTGATGTTCGGGCCAAACTGGATCTCAACGTCCGGATCTGCTACGCCCTTGCTGTCAAATACACGGTTCTCATAGATGGATTTGTCAAAGTAATATTTATGCTCGGAATAGCTTCCGTCAAACTCCTCAGCAGAAGTAAGGAAGCCTTTGTTTGCTGCTGTAGCCGCAATAGAACGCGCATCCATAAGTGCAACCGAAGAAATCTGGCCGTTCTGGATCTTGGAGCCTTCACGGTTCGGGAAGTTTCTGGTTGTATGACGGATACTGAAGGCATTGTTTGCAGGTGTATCTCCGGCACCGAAGCATGGTCCGCAGAATGCAGTCTTCACAACCGCACCTGTTCCGATAAGTTCTGCAAGAACACCATTCTTAGCCAGCTCCATGTAGATCGGAGTACTAGCCGGGTAAACGCTTAAGGTGAAGGCATCGTGTCCGATGTTTTTGCCCTTGAGGATATCTGCTGCCGCACAGATGTTCTCGAATCCGCCACCAGCGCAGCCGGCGATGATTCCCTGCTCCACATAAAGCTTGCCATCTACTACCTTGTCCCTTAATGTGAACGGGATTTTTCCATCGAGGCTTACCTGTGCCCTCTTCTCAACATCTGCGAGAATGTCATCCAGGTTTGCTTTCAGCTCGTCGATGGTGTAGGTGTTGCTCGGGTGGAACGGCATGGCGATCATTGGTTTGATCTCGCCAAGGTCGATCTCCACGCAGCCGTCATAATATGCAACATTGCCCGGTTTCAATTCTTTATAATCCTCCGGTCTTCCGTGGATCGCATAGAACTCCTCGATCTTCGCATCGGTCTGCCAGATGGAGGAAAGACAGGTGGTTTCTGTTGTCATTACATCAACGCCGATACGGAAATCTGCGCTTAAGTTTGCAACGCCAGGTCCGACAAACTCCATAACCTTATTCTTCACATAGCCGTTGGCAAAAACCTCTCCGATGATAGCCAGTGCAACGTCCTGCGGTCCTACACCCGGACGTGGAGTGCCTTTAAGATAAATGGCAACAACGCCTGGCATATTGATGTCATAGGTCTGACAGAGAAGCTGTTTAACAAGCTCCGGTCCGCCCTCGCCCATAGCCATGGTTCCAAGAGCTCCGTATCTTGTATGACTGTCGGAACCGAGGATCATCTTTCCGCCGCCTGCAAGCATCTCTCTTGCAAACTGATGGATGACTGCCTGGTGAGGTGGTACATAGACTCCGCCGTATTTCTTGGCGCAGGTGAGGCCAAACATATGGTCGTCTTCGTTGATGGTTCCACCTACCGCACAGAGGGAGTTATGGCAGTTGGTCAGTACATATGGTACCGGAAACTTCTCAAGTCCTGAAGCTCTTGCAGTCTGGATGATTCCTACAAATGTGATGTCATGGGAAGTCAGCTTGTCGAATTTGATCTGAAGCTTCTCCATGTTGTCAGATTTATTGTGAGCCTTGAGAATTGAATATGCGATGGTATTCTTAGCCGCCTCTTCCTTCGCTGCAGGCAGGTTCGCCTGGTTCTCGGGAATGATATCCTGGCCATTCTGAAGATAAACACCGGTATCGTAAAGTTTCATTTCGGTTCCTCCAATCTGTAATGATTCTTTTTTTCATAATTTCGTTTATTATAGAGGATTTTTACACATTAGTCAATAAAAGCGACAAAGGCTAATGCACTGTTTTATATACACAGCTCTGCACCTCACCGGACAAACACGGCTGTACTCTTCCCATTCGGTAAAAAATCCCCCTACTTCATCTGCGCTTCAATCGCGCTTCCCAGCCGGTTATAAATAGTCACCGCATCCTGCACATGCAGTGGACTTCCCGTATTTCCCGCCGCGCCTGCAGTTACCAGAATGTATTCTCTGTCATAGATTTCTGCGAAGCTGGCAAGACATAATCCGGCTTCACTGGTGTACCCGGTTTTTCCGCCCAGGATCTTGCCTCCGGTCACTGAAGTATCCGGGAGATTTTTAAACATGGTACTGTAGTAGGTGATTCCACTGGGATGAATATTGGTAACTCCGGTGGAATGTCTTGGACTTTCAATAATTTCCCGGAAGGTATCGTTTTTTAAGGCATATTTCAGAAGCACCGCGATATCACGCACCGTACTGTAATGGTCCGGATCATGAAGTCCCGTAGTATCACAGAAATGGGTTCCGTTCATCCCAAGCTTCTCTGCCTCTTTGTTCATCATCTCCACAAAATCATCTGTGGAACCGCCAACTGTATCTGCCAGCGCAATGCAGCACTCTGCACCTGACGGAAGCATTGCTCCGTAAAGAAGATCGATAGCCCGTACCGTCTCCCCGGGCTGAAAGCCAGCCTGTGTTGCATCCTGCTCATAAAGCCCCGCAAACATATCCTGTGTCAGCGTGATCTCCTCGTCCAGGTCATCAATGTTCTCCAGTGCCACAAGCACGGTCATGATCTTCGTCATGGAAGCCGGATAGATCTTCTCATCCCCTTTCATATTTCCGATGATCTTTCCGCCCTTTACCTGCATCAGCACTGCATACGGACTGTTGATCCCGCTCAGCTCAAGCTTACGCACCACCGGTCTTTGCAGAGACTCCATCCAGTCCCCAACCCCTTTATTCCAGCCGATGATCACCACCAGCGTCAAGATCACGATGGCCTCCACCACAAGGCAGAGAATCATTTTTATACTGTTGACCTCTTTTTTTCTTTTCCTGGCTCTGCGTTTTTTTGAATTCACTTTATACTCCCCACTCATATATAGCATTTTCATAAATAAATCTGTCATTATCACGTATCAGAAAACGTTTTCCTCATTATTTTCCTGTCATTTTTTATTCTAACATAATTTCTGCCTTTATCTGTAAATTTTACATGATAAATTTATAACAATTCTCTAAATTGCTTACTTCTGACAGTTACCCTGAATCTGCCACTGGTGCGTGTTTGAATAACATTCCGGAGTAATGTTCTATGATATAAAAAATACCCTGTGCAAAGATCCTCACCTCTGCACAGGGTATTTAAAATTTATTACTGAGCTAATTTAACCGGGTTAAGCTTAACACCAGGTCCCATTGTCGGAGCGATTGTAACGCTCTTCAGATACTGACCTTTCAGTGTGCTAGGTCTAGCCTTTGTGATAGCTCCCATAAGCGTCTGGAAGTTGTCGCTTAACTGCTCCTCGGTAAAGGAAGCCTTTCCGATCGGAACATGGATGATGTTGGATTTGTCAAGACGATACTCGATCTTACCTGCTTTAATGTCGTTAACAGCTTTTGTTACGTCCATTGTTACAGTACCAGC